>NZ_JBDIAB010000045.1:0-16550 GCF_039812165.1 Microbacterium sp. | reverse complement strand
GCACCGAACTCGAGCGAGACCGTCTCGAGCCTCTTGCGACGGGCCGTCAGCTTGGCGAGCTGCCGCGCCAGCGGGGTGTCACCGAGGGAGAAGGATCCTGTGGAGGTCGGGTTCTCCGGGGATTGCACGTGATTGCTCCTCGTCGCGTTCGATCGACCGTTCCACTCTAGCCGCCGTGCTTGGTCGCCGTTTCACGTGAAACACCTTCCGCGCGATTCGGGGCGAGCTCGGCGTGGGAGCGCTCCCATCTGTCGACTCATTGCACTATGCTGCCTTCTCGACATCGTTCGGGCCGTTTTGAGGGCTGCTGAGGCGATGGCGGGTGCAAACGCACGGTCCCGCGAAGCCCTGAGTCCATCAGCCGTGGCGATCTCATCCCCCTACGTGCAGCTCATCGGACGCGACCCCGCCTGACGTCACTCCGGATTGCTCGGCGCAGCCGCTGCGGGCTATCGACGAGTTCTTCGCCACCGACAGTCTCGTTCTGTCGCTCCCGGTCGACCTGGTCTTGCTACTCGCCGCACGCCTCAGCAGGGCGGAGCTGAGCCACCGCGACGACGTTTCACGTGAAACATCCGTTCGCGGCGCGGGTGATTCCTTACACACTTGCCACTGTCACGCAGCGAATTGACCTGCGGCATCGTCGCGCACGATGAACGACAGCTCACCGTCTCGCTCTCGACGTGCTGCTCCAAAGGTCGCGCGGTGACGTTCAAGGCGCACCGGCAGCTGATGGCACTCGTCGAGACGTAAGCGTGCCACGCGTGCGATCTCTTCGCCGACACGTCGGTGACAGAGAGCACGCTCGAGTGCAGGCTCAACCTCACGTCGTCGCGCGCGGCTGTTCCCGAGCAGATGTTTCACGTGAAACATCTCACGTTTCACCAGCATCGCTGGGCTGCCATCGACGACCCTTTGACGGAGCCGCCCAACGAAGCCGTTTCACGTGAAACATTGTCTCGCGACGCACCATCGAATCTGCCGGCAGTCACAGAACGCCACCCGCTCCGCGACGCGCTTCGCCACGCGCCAGCCGTACACCGCGCGTCCCGCCATGCCCGAGCCGTGCGCTACGCGCTTCGACGGGTGTGGACGCATTCTCTCGCCCGCCGCGGCCCGTCCTCTCGCCCGGGTGCAGACGGCCTCCGCGCGCCCCGGGGTCAGTCTCCCGACGCGACCAGTCGCTCCGCTGGTGCGCCGAAACAAGAGGTTCGCCTCCAACCGCAGATCACGGATCGGGGTCTGTCGCCTCTGGGCGCGGACACCGCCGCAACCTTCCACCTGAACGCGAAGCCCGCGCCATCCCGGCACAGGATGCGTCGCCCTCACGCCTGGGCTCGACAGAGCCTGTCATTTGAACGGCCGAGCGGAGGGGTGCTCTCACAGAACCGCCGCCGGGCCCGGCCGGCGACGCAGCGGACGCGCGCCGCCCGGACCGCGCCGCGCTCGTCCAAACTACGAGCACGGCAGGGCAGAGGGATGCTCCTCTCCGGACAATCGGGGTGCCGCGAAGCGGCCGGGCCCCCGCTCTTGTCCGGAGAGGAGCATCCCGGAGCTCGGTACTTCGTGAGACGACGAGCCCCGGCACGGATCCCGTCGGTTGGGTGCCGGGCGTGTAGTGACCGGCACCCCCAGCACGGCGCCAGGACCGACGGCGATCGATCCTTCAGCTAGACTGAAGGTATCCGCTACGAGAAGCTCAACGCACCGTGGCGCGGATCACGCGCGTCGGCTCGTCGACGACCCCTTCGCCGACGACCTCGACGTGCACGTCCGACAGGCGGAACCGGCGGATCTGCTTCTCGGCCGCCGCGATCTCGTTCGCCGCGTTCGCGCCCTTGAGGAGGATCAGCTCGCCGCCGTCACGGACCAGGGGAGCGGTGAGCGGGATGAGCGTCCGCAGCGCGCTGACCGCGCGAGCGGTCACGGCATCCAGCACCGGGCCGCGCTTCCACTCCTCGGCGCGTCCGCGGACGATCTCGACGTTCGTCAGCCCGAGCGCCGACGCCTGCTCGGAGAGCCAGGCGACGCGACGCTCCATGGGCTCGATCAGCACCCACTCGACATCGGGTCGCGCGATCGCGAGCACGATGCCCGGCAGACCGGCGCCGGAGCCCACGTCGCCGACGCGGCCGTGGAACAGGGGAGCGGCGACGGCGCTGTTGAGGAGGTGCCGACTCCACAGGCGCGGCGCCTCCAGCGGTCCGATGAGGCCGCGCTCCTCGCCCTGCTCGCCGAGCGCCGTCGCGAATCGGCGGATGAGGTCGACGCGGTCGCCGAAGAGGGCGGCGACGGCCGCCGGCTCGTGCTCGATCATGGCTGCCACGCGGGGCGGTCAGCCGCGACGGATGACCGTGTGCCGGTCGCTGCCTTCGCCGTACGACTCCGAGACGAGGCCGCGATCGGCGACGATGTCGTGCACCAGCTTGCGCTCGTAGCTCGACATCGCGGGGAGCGAGGCCTGCGAGGCGCCGTCGTCGAGGCGTGCGATCGCCCGGTCGACGAGCTTCTCCAGCTGCTGCTGACGCGTCTCACGCGAGCCGCCCACGTCGAGGATGAGGCGTGAGAACCGACCGGTCTTGCTCTGCACCGCGATGCGCGTGAGCTCCTGCAGCGCCTGAACGGTGTCGGGATCCGACAGCAGCGAGAGCGAGCCGTCTCCCTCGCCGTCCTGCTCGACCGACACGTACGCCCGACCGCCGCGCACGTCGAGGGCGAGGTCGCCGTCGATGTCGGCGATGTCGAGCAGCCCCTCGAGGAAGTCGGCGGCGACGTCGCCCTCCTGCTCGAGCTGATCGTCCGTCGCGGGGGCGCGATGGTCGGTCGTCGTTCCGGTGGTCTCGGTCATGGTCGTCCCCGATTCATACGAATGTCAGAACATGCTTGTGAAAGGAGTGGCATCACGCGGATGCCGTCGGCCCGGACGCGCCGTCGCGGCGCCCCTTCTGGGCCTGCTTCTTCGCGCGCTGCTTGCTCACCGGCTGCTGGCGCTTGGGAGCGGTCGCGCGCGCCCGCTCGGCCTCCTCGTAGAGGCGCTGCTGGTCGGCCTCGTACTTCGCGAGCGGCACGATCTTGCCGGCGGAGTCGATCGCCTTGCCCTTGCGCGCCAGGCGCTCCTCGCGCATCTTCGCCGCCTCCGAGCCGGGCGTCGGCATGTTCCGGATGACCAGGAACTGCTGCACCATCGTCCAGATGTTGCTGACGAACCAGTAGATGACCACGCCGAGCGGGAAGAAGACGCCCGAGAAGATGAACGCCAGCGGCAGGACGTACAGCATGATCTTCTGCATCTGGTACGCCTGGCCGGTCTTGGCCTCCGGCGACAGGTTCTTCGAGATGATCTGCAGCTGCGTGAGGAACTGCGACGCGATCATGAGGATCACGAGGATCACGAGGATCGTGACCGTGACCTCCCAGCCCGCGGGCTTCTGGTTCACGGCATCCATCAGGCTCGTGTGCAGCGGAGCGACGCCGAAGAGCTTCGCGTCGTAGAACTGACGCGTGAGCTCGGCGCTCAGCATGCCCACGCCGCCGAGGCCCGCCTCGGCGTGCTTCTTCACGTCGCTCAGCGTGTAGAACAGCGCAAGGAACACCGGCATCTGCACCAGCAGGGGGAGGCATCCCGAGATCGGGGTCGTCCCGTGCTTCTTGTACAGCGCCATGGTCTCGCGACTCATGGCCTCGCGCGAGAGCTGGTCCTTCTTGCCCTTGTACTTCTCCTGGACCTTGCGCAGCTCAGGAGCGATCTCCATCATCTTGCGCTGGCTCTTGATCTGCTTCACGAAGAGCGGGATCAGCGCGGAGCGCACGACGAGCACGAGGCCGACGATGGACAGGACCCAGGTCAGGCCGGCGTTCGGCGCCATGCCGATGAAGGTGAAGAGCGCGTGCCACGCGACCAGGACCACCTCGACGAGCCACTTCAGGGGCCACAGGATGAGGCCGAACAGGTCGAAGCCCCCGCCGGACGCGGCGGGGGTGGAGCTTGCGGCAAGAAGAAGACCCGGCAAGGGATCAGTCCTTTCTCGGGGGCACGACGAAACCGTGCGGAGTCAGTTCGTGTCGGAAGTCTCGGTGCCGGGGCACGTCGTCGATGCCGCCCTCGGCCCACGGGTGGCAGCGGGCGAGACGAGCGGCCGCGAGCACGGCGCCCTTGACCGCGCCGTGCTGCTGCACGGCGCCGACGGCGTAGGCGGAGCACGACGGGTAGTACTTGCAGACGTCGCCGTACAGGTGCGAGACGGTGGCGCGGTAGCCGTGCAGGAGGGCGAGCACGGCGTTGCGCGGAAGGAGGGGGAGTGCGGGGGCGAGAGCGGATGCCTCGAATCGCCCTTCGCCGGTCGACGACACCGGAAGCGTGGTCGCGCTCATGCGGCGGCCCTCCGGCGCAGGCAGCGGACGACGTCGCCGCGGAGCTCTCCGTAGGGCGCGGCGGCCGCGGACGGCAACGCGCGGATGACCACCTCGGCGCCGTCGCGCACGGATGGCAGCGCCTCGGCGCACACGGCCTTGAGTCGACGGCGGACGGTGTTGCGGACGACGGCGGAGCCGACGCCCTTGCTCACGATGAAGCCGAAGCGCGGCGGGCGCGCGTGCGGGGTCGTCACGACGTACGTCACGGTGTGCGCACCGGCACACCGGGCACCCCCGCGGACGACGGCCTTGTAGTCCGCCCCGCGGGCGATGCGATTCCCCCGCGCCAGCACCGGGATCGGGTCAGGCCGAGAGCTCGCTGCGACCCTTGGCGCGGCGCGCCGACAGGATCGACCGACCGGCGCGGGTGCGCATGCGGGCGCGGAAGCCGTGCTTCTTGGCACGACGGCGGTTGTTGGGCTGGAACGTACGCTTGCTCATGAGGGATCACTCCGGATCGACGGTCACCGGAACGCTCTAGACCGGGGACACGGGGGCACAGGGGACTGTCCGCGAGACGCGGACGTCAACCGACTAAGGCTACGTCGCCCGCGGCGAGAACTCAAACCGACCGGTGTAGCCAACCGAGCATTATCCACCTCGCGAAATCCGCGCTGGCGGCGACACGCGGCCCGGTCGTACAGTGGATTTTGCTCCGCGTCACACCGATGACTAGCGTGTACGGGCGATCCTTCGCTGCCATGACCGCAGCCCGTCGGTCGCTGACGCGGGACACCAGAGCACCCGGGGGGGATATGTCGGACCACGAGCTGCCGGACGTTCCGGCGTGGTCTGCTGCGCTCCGCGTGCTCGCCGATGATGACCGGGTCACCCCGCAGATGCAGGGCTTCCTCAGCCTCGCGGTCGCGCAGGGCGTCACCGGTGGCGGCACGCTCTTCCTCGACGTGCCGAACGACCTCACCGCCGCTCAGCTCAACAAGCGTCTCCGCATCCCGATCATGGACGCGCTCGCGCGGGTCGACTCCGAGCCGGCGATCTCGTCGTACCGCGTCGTGGTGAACCCGGAGCTCGCCGAGACCCACGTGCTGGTGCGCCCCGCGCCGGTCGAGACCGTCACCCCGCCGATGCCGACGGCCATGACGCGCCCGCACATCGACGCGCCCTCCGAGCCGGTGACGATGACCTCGCGTCAAGACACCCGCCTGAACCCGAAGTACACGTTCGACAACTTCGTCATCGGCCAGTCGAACAGGTTCGCCCACGCTGCCGCCGTGGCCGTCGCCGAAGCGCCCGCCAAGGCGTATAACCCACTCTTCATATATGGCGACTCCGGCCTCGGCAAGACCCACCTGCTGCACGCGATCGGTGACTACGCGCTTCATCTGTACCCCGGCGTGCGCGTCCGGTACGTCTCGAGCGAAGAGTTCACGAACGACTTCATCAACTCCATCGCGAACAACCGCGGCTCCGCCTTCCAGGCCCGCTATCGCGACGTCGACATCCTGCTGATCGACGACATCCAGTTCCTCCAGGGCCGGGCAGAGACGCAGGAGGCGTTCTTCCACACGTTCAACACGCTGCACGACCACGACAAGCAGGTCGTGATCACGAGCGATGTGCAGCCGAGGCTCCTCACCGGCTTCGAGGACCGCATGCGCAGTCGGTTCGAATGGGGCCTCATCACCGACGTGCAGGCGCCTGACCTCGAGACGCGCATCGCGATCCTCCGCAAGAAGGCGCAGAGCGAACGACTCCTGGTGCCGGACGAGGTGCTCGAGTACATCGCCACGAAGGTGTCGTCCAACATCCGCGAGCTCGAGGGCGCGCTCATTCGCGTCTCGGCATATGCCAGCCTGAACCGCTCGCACCTCGACATCTCGCTGGCGCAGACCGTCCTCCGCGACATCGTCGACCAGGACGACGCGAACATCATCTCGCCGACCGACATCATCACGGCCACCGCGCAGTACTTCCGGCTCTCCGTCGACGACCTCTACGGATCGAGCCGGTCGCAGGCGGTCGCAGGCGCCCGGCAGATCGCCATGTATCTGTGCCGCGAGCGGACCAGCCTGTCGTTGCCGAAGATCGGCCAGCTCTTCGGCAACCGCGACCATACGACCGTCATGTACGCCTACAAGAAGATCAGCGAGCTCATGAAGGAGCGTCGCTCGATCTACAACCAGGTCTCCGAGATCACCGCCCAGCTGGGCCGCACCGGCCGCTGAGCCCCCTCCAGAAAGCGCGCGCGAGCACTCGTGCGCGCTTTTCGTGCACGTTCTGCACAGTGTGGAAAAGCTGTGGATAACTTCTCGGCCGGGTCGAATTGCTGGGGACGGATGCCGGAACGCTGTGGACGACGGCATCCGTCGGCGTCTCGGCCCCATCGCCGCCATCCGCAGGCCGCCCACAACTTACACGCGTGTGGTTCCGGCGCCACGACACGGATCCACGGAGTTATCCACAATTTCCACCGGAGAGATGAAGATGACAGAGATCTTGAAGGGAAAGGGGGTTCGATCACGACGAGCGTGCGACGGCGCCTCGCGATCCGCGACCCGGCGCGTTCGCGGGAGGGCACTAGCATGGGAATCCCGCAAACCGTCAAGGGAGCCGAAGTGAAGTTCCACGTCAATCGCGATGTGTTCAGCGAGGCCGTGTCGTTCGTCGTCAAGCTCCTCCCGCAGCGGAACCCGCAGCCGATCCTGGCCGGTGTGCTCGTCGAGGCCACCGAGGCGGGGCTCTCGCTCGCCGCGTTCGACTACGAGGCGTCCGCCCGCACGACGATCGAGGCCACCGTCGACGAGCCCGGCACGATCCTGGTGCACGGACGCCTGCTGTCCGAGATCGCGAGCCGGCTCCCGAACGCTCCCATCCAGGTCGAGGTCGACGCCGACGGGGCGATCCTGCTCAGCTGCGGCTCGGCGAGGTTCACGCTGGCCTCGATGCCGGTGCAGGAGTACCCGGCGATCCCCGAGGTGACCGGGCAGTCCGGCCTCGTGCCCGCGGAGGACTTCGCGACCGCGATCGCGCAGGTCGCCTTCGCCGCGTCCCGCGACGACGTGACCCCGGTGCTCACCGGCGTGCAGCTCGAGGTCGCCGGCACCGAGCTCAGCCTCGTCGCCACCGACCGCTACCGCGTGGCGCTGCGCGACATCGCGTGGGACGGCGGCGGCGTGGCCGACGAGACCGCGACGACGTCGGCCCTCGTCCCGGCGCGCACCCTGACCGAGGTGGGCAAGACGTTCGCGCACTCGGGGGAGATCTCGATCGCGTTCTCCGGCTCGGGCGACCGCGAGATCATCGCGTTCACCGCGGGCAACAAGACCGTCACGTCGCTCCTCATCAAGGGCAACTTCCCTCCGGTGCGGCGGCTGTTCCCCGCGCAGACCGATCACCACGCCGTCGTGAACACGGGCGAGCTCACCGAGGCCGTCCGCCGGGTGTCGCTCGTGCTCGACCGCTCCGCGCCGCTGCGGTTCACCTTCACGTCGGAGGGCGTGTCGATGGATGCCTCGGGCACCGAGCAGGCGCGCGCGACCGAGTCCGTCGATGCGACGCTCGAGGGCGACGACGTCACGCTCGGCCTCAACCCGCAGTACCTGCTCGAGGCGCTCGGCGCGGTGCGCAGCGAGTTCACGCGCATCACGTTCACCTCGAGCGAGAACGCCAACAAGCTCAGCCCGGTGCTCATCACGCCGCAGACCTCGGGCGGCGCCGAGAGCTTCAAGTACCTGTTGCAGCCGAACCTGCTCCTGCGCTGAGTCCTGACCGGCATCCCGCCGTCGGTGCTCGCCGGCGCTTCGGCGACAGTTCCCTGCTTCGGCCCCTACGAATATGTGGCGCCATCGCAGGGAAGTGGCGCCATCGTTCGTCGTGGTCGCCGCCTGCGCAGAGTTGTGGCGCCATCGCAGGAAGGTGTCGCCAACAGGGAGAGGCCGGTGCGACCGGGCCGGGGGATGAGCGGCCGCCGGTGTCACCGGCTCGACATAGGGTGACAGGGTGATCGTGGAGCAGCTCAGCCTCGTCGACTTCCGCAACTACGCGGTCGCCGACGTCGCGCTGACCGCGGGCGCCAACCTGGTCGTCGGCCGCAACGGGCAGGGCAAGACCAATCTGGCCGAGGCGATCGGCTACTTCGCGACGCTCGGCTCGCACCGCGTGTCGCAGGACGCGCCGATGGTCCGAGACGGGGCGGATGCCGCGATCCTCCGCGCCCGGTTCGCGCAGCGCGGCCGGCACGTGCTGCTCGAGCTGCAGCTGAACCGGTCGGGATCGAACAAGGCGCGCATCAACGGCGCGCCCGCGCGCACCGGCGAGCTCCCGCGCTACGCGCAGGTCGTGCTGTTCGCCCCCGAGGATCTGCAGATCGTCCGCGGCGACCCGTCGTCGCGCCGTCGGTTCGCCGACCAGCTGCTGATCCAGCGCGCCCCGCGCATGGCCGGTGTGCTCGGCGACTACGACCGCGTGCTCAAGCAGCGCACCGCGCTGCTGAAGTCGGCCAGGGCGCGCGGCATCCGCGGCGACGCCCTCTCGACCCTCGACGTCTGGGACGACAAGCTCGTCCAGCTCGGCTCCGAGGTGATCCGCGCCCGGCTCGCCCTCGCCGCCGAGCTCGCCGGCCCCGTGGCCGAGGCCTACACGGCCATCGCCGGCGCCGACCATCGCCCGCGCCTGGACTGGGCGCTCACCGTCGGCGGCGCCGATCCGGAGGAGGCGGATGCCGCGGCCGCGACGGCGGCCGAGGACTCCGCGATCGAGCAACTGTTCCGCAGCGCGCTGGCGGCGAAGCGCCCGGCCGAGCTCGAGCGCGGGCTCACGCTCGTCGGTCCGCACCGGGACGACCTCGTGCTGCGCGTGCGCGACCTGCCGGTGAAGGGGTACGCGTCGCACGGCGAGTCGTGGTCGGTCGCGCTCGCCCTACGGCTGGCCTCGGCCGAGCTGCTGCGCGCGCAGTCGCAGCTGGGCGATCCGGTGCTGATCCTCGACGACGTCTTCGCCGAGCTCGACGCCGATCGCCGTGCGCGCCTGGCCGGCCTCGTCTCGGGCTACGAGCAGGTGATCGTCACCGCGGCCGTGGAGGAGGACGTCCCTCCGGCCCTGCGCGCCCGCACCATCCGCGTCGAGGCCGGAGCGATCCGCGAGGACGCGCATGCCTGAGGTGCCCGAGACGATCGCGACCTATCTGCGGCTCCGGGGCATGGAGCCCTCGGCACGCGGACGCCGGCGGCGCCGCACGCGGGCCGGCGAGGACGACGAGAACCAGCCGTTCACGGCCGGGCGCGACCCGCACGGCGTGAGCGACGTGCTCGCCGACCTCACCCGACAGGCCGGCTGGGACTCCGAGCTCGCGCGCGCCGACCTCGTGCGCCAGTGGGGGGAGGTCGCCGGCAGCGAGACCGCGCGTCATGCGGCACCGGTCGCCCTCGGCGACGGCGTGCTCACAGTGCAGTGCGACTCGACGGCGTGGGCGAAGAACCTCCATCTCATGCGCGGGGCGATCGTGACCGAGATCGTCCGCCGCTTTCCCGACGCAGGGGTCCAGACGGTGCGCTTCGTCGGACCGGACGTCCCCTCCTGGAAATGGGGCCCCAGAGCCGTTCCAGGGCGCGGTCCTCGCGATACCTACGGCTGAACCACTTACAAGGGCATCCGCACGGATCTCAGGGCGCCACAGGGGCGTTGAGCGGGCGGGCGACCGCTTCCGCGGACTAGAATGGGATCTCCCCGCTGGAACGATCTGGAGCGCTCGAGAACCTATGACGTCAGACACCCCCGACACCGTTCCCGAGGAACACGATCAGCGATCCGTCACCAAGGTTTCGAACGACTACGGGGCCGACACCATCCAGGTGCTCGAAGGCCTCGAAGCCGTGCGCAAGCGCCCCGGCATGTACATCGGGTCCACGGGCGAGCGCGGTCTGCACCACCTGGTCTACGAGATCGTCGACAACTCGGTCGACGAGGCGCTGGCCGGGTACTGCGACACCATCTCGGTGACGATCCTCGCCGACGGCGGTGTCCGGGTGGTCGACAACGGCCGCGGCATCCCCGTCGACACCCACCGCACCGAGGGCAAGTCGACCGTCGAGGTCGTCCTCACCGTCCTGCACGCCGGCGGCAAGTTCGGCGGCGGCGGCTACGCGGTCTCGGGCGGTCTGCATGGCGTGGGATCGTCGGTCGTGAACGCGCTGTCGTCGCACCTCGAGGTCGAGGTCCGCCGTCAGGGCCACGTGTGGCGGCAGACGTACCGCGACGGCGGGCGCCCCGAGGCGCCGCTCGCGCAGGGCGAGGAGAGCGCCGAGACCGGGACGACGATCACGTTCTGGCCGGATGCCACGATCTTCGACACCGTCGACTTCGACTACGACACGCTGCGCACGCGCTTCCAGCAGATGGCGTTCCTCAACAAGGGCCTGAGCATCTCGCTGAGCGACCAGCGCGCCGAGTCGGCCTACGCGATCGACCGGGAGGGCGTCGAGGTCGAGGTGCAGCCGCACGACACCTTCCTCTACCGGCGCGGCCTCGTCGACTACGTCGAGTACCTCAACCGGCTGCGCAAGGCCGACGTGGTCAACGACGAGATCATCGACTTCGAGTCCGAGGACGCCGACCGCAGCATCGCGATGGAGATGGCGATGCAGTGGACCACGAGCTACACCGAGAACGTCTTCACCTTCGCCAACACGATCAACACGCACGAGGGCGGCACTCACGAGGAGGGCTTCCGGGCCGCGCTCACCGCCCTCGTCAACCGGTACGCCCGCGCGCAGGGCCTGCTCAAGGACCGTGACGACAACCTCACCGGCGACGACATCCGCGAGGGCCTCACCGCGGTCATCTCGGTGAAGCTCTCCGAGCCGCAGTTCGAGGGGCAGACGAAGACCAAGCTCGGCAACACCGAGGCGAAGGCGTTCGTCCAGAAGGTCGTCGGCGACCGGCTCGGCGACTGGTTCGACCGCAACCCCGCGCAGGCGAAGAACGTCATCCGCAAGGCGATCGATGCCGCCACGGCGCGTCTCGCCGCGCGCAAGGCGCGCGAGACCGCGCGGCGCAAGAGCGTGTTCGAGTCGGCATCCATGCCCGACAAGCTCAAGGACTGCACCAGCAAAGATCCGTCGATCAGCGAGATCTTCCTGGTCGAGGGCGATTCGGCGGGCGGCTCGGCCGTGCGCGGCCGTGACCCGGAACGGCAGGCGATCCTGTCGCTCCGCGGCAAGATCCTCAACGTCGAGAAGGCGCGGCTCGACCGCGCGCTCGGCAACAACGAGATCCAGGCGATGATCTCGGCCTTCGGCACCGGCATCGGCGAGGACTTCTCGGTCGAGAAGGCGCGGTACCACAAGATCGTGCTCATGGCCGATGCCGACGTCGACGGCCAGCACATCACGACGCTGCTCCTGACCCTGCTGTTCCGTTACATGCGCGGGCTCATCGAGGAGGGCTACGTCTACCTCGCGCAGCCTCCGCTGTACCGGCTGAAGTGGTCGAACGCCGACCACGAGTACGTGTTCAGCGACCGCGAGCGCGACGCGCTCATGGCCGACGGGCTCGCCTCGGGCAAGCGGATCCCGAAGGACAGCGGCGTGCAGCGCTACAAGGGTCTCGGCGAGATGAACCCCAAGGAGCTGTGGGAGACCACGATGGACCCCGAGACCCGCACGCTCAAGCAGGTCACGATCGACGACGCGGCCGCCGCGGACGAGATCTTCTCGGTGCTGATGGGGGAGGACGTCGAGTCGCGGCGCGGGTTCATCCAGCGCAACGCGAAGGACGTCCGCTTCCTGGACATCTGACCCCCGATGCACATGACCGATCGGATGCCGCACCCTGGACGCCAGGGCGGAGGGATGCTCATCTCCGGACAATCGGGGTGCCGCGAAGCGGCGGGGCCCCCGCTCTTGTCCGGAAATGAGCATCCCGGAGCCCGATAGCCCCCGCGGCTGAGCTCACGGCATCCGTAGACGAAGAAGACGAAGAAGAAGACGAGAGACATGACTGACGAAGAACGCCCCGACCCGACGGCCGGCTACGTGCATGGCAACATCGACCAGGTCGATCTGCAGGCCGAGATGCAGCGCAGCTATCTCGACTACGCGATGAGCGTCATCGTCGGCCGGGCGCTGCCCCGCGTCGAGGACGGCCTGAAGCCGGTGCACCGACGCGTGATCTACGGCATGTACGACGGTGGTTTCCGTCCCGACAAGGCGTACTCGAAGTGCGCGCGCGTCGTCGGCGAGGTCATGGGGCAGTTCCATCCGCACGGCGACGCCCCGATCTACGACGCGCTCGTGCGGCTCGTGCAGCCGTGGTCGCTGCGCTACCCGCTCGCCGACGGCCAAGGCAACTTCGGCTCGCCCGGCAACCAGGGTGCGGCCGCGCCCCGCTACACCGAGACGAAGATGGCCGCCCTCGCCATGGAGATGGTCCGCGACATCGACGAGGACACCGTCGACTTCGAGGACAACTACGACGGCCGCACGCAGGAGCCGGTCGTGTTGCCGGCGCGCTTCCCGAACCTGCTCGTGAACGGCTCGGTCGGCATCGCGGTCGGCATGGCCACCAACATCCCGCCGCACAACCTGCGCGAGGTCGCCGACGGCGCGCTGTGGTCGCTCGAGAACCCGGATGCCACGCGCGAGGAGCTCCTCGACGCGCTGATGTCCCGCATCCACGGGCCCGACTTCCCGACCGCGGCGCAGATCCTCGGCACGCGCGGCATCCGCGACGCGTACCGCACCGGTCGCGGGTCGATCACGATGCGCGCGGTCGTCGAGGTCGAGGAGATCCAGGGCCGCACGTGCCTCGTCGTGACCGAGCTGCCCTACCAGGTCAACCCCGACAACGTCGCGGTGAAGATCCGCGACCTCGCCCGCGACGGCAAGATCACCGGCATCGCCGACATCCGCGACGAGACCAGCGACCGCACCGGTCAGCGCCTCGTGATCGTGCTGAAGCGGGATGCCGTCGCCAAGGTCGTGCTGAACAACCTCTACAAGCACACCCAGCTGCAGGAGAACTTCGGCGCGAACATGCTCGCGATCGTCGACGGGGTGCCGCGCACGCTCGCCCTCGACGGGTTCGTCACGCACTGGATCGACCACCAGATCGTGGTCATCGTGCGCCGCACCGCGTTCCGCCTGCGCAAGGCGGAGGAGCGCATGCACATCCTGCGCGGCTACCTCAAGGCGCTCGACGCGCTCGACGAGGTGATCGCGCTCATCCGGCGCTCGCCCACCGTGCAGGAGGCCAACGCGGGCCTCCAGGTGCTCCTCGACATCGACGAGGTGCAGGCGCAGGCGATCCTCGACATGCAGCTGCGCCGGCTCGCCGCCCTCGAACGCCAGAAGATCATCGACGAGGCCACCGAGCTCGAGACCCGCATCGCCGACTACAACGCGATCCTCGCCGACCCGACCCGCCAGCGGGCGATCATCCGCGACGAGCTCACCGAGATCGTCGCGAAGTTCGGCGACGAGCGTCGCACGCACATCCTCCCCGGCTTCGACGGCGACATGTCGATCGAAGACCTCATCCCTGAGGAGGAGATGGTCGTCACCGTCACGCGCGATGGTTACATCAAGCGCACGCGCAGTGACAACTACCGCTCGCAGCACCGCGGGGGCAAGGGCGTGAAGGGCGCGCAGCTGCGCGCCGACGACGTCGTCGAGCACTTCTTCGTGACGACGACGCACCACTGGCTGCTGTTCTTCACGACGAAGGGCCGCGTCTACCGGGCGAAGGCCTACGAGGTGCCGGAGGCGGGGCGCGACGCGAAGGGCCAGCACGTCGCGAACCTGCTCGCGCTCCAGCCAGGCGAGGAGATCGCGCAGATCCTCGACATCCGCGACTACGAGGCGGCGACGTACCTCGTGCTCGCGACCCGCGGCGGTCTCGTCAAGAAGACGCGCCTCACCGAGTTCGACACCAACCGGCAGGGCGGCGTCATCGCCATCAAGCTGCGCGGCTTCGGCGGGGAGGATATCGATGACGACAGCGGCGACGAGGTCGTCAGCGCGCTCCTCGTCGACGACGGCGATGAGATCCTGCTGGTCAGCCGGCAGGGCATGTCGCTGCGCTTCGCGGCGACCGACGAGTCGCTGCGACCGATGGGCCGCTCGACCGAGGGCGTGAAGGGCATGTCGTTCCGCGAGGGCGACAGCCTGCTCGCGGCATCCGTCGCCACGGCCGACGGCTACGTGTTCGTCGTCACCGAGGGCGGGTACGCGAAGCGCACCTCGATCTCGGAGTACCGCAGCCAGGGACGCGGCGGCCTGGGCATCAAGGTGGCCAAGCTGAACGAGGATCGCGGGCATCTCGCGGGCTCGCTGATCGTCGGCGAGGACGACGAGGTCTTGGTGGTTCTTGCCAGCGGCAAGGTGGTACGCTCTGCCGTGGCCGAGGTCCCCGCGAAGGGGCGCGACACCATGGGTGTCGTGTTCGCCCGGCCGGACGACGACGATCGCATCCTCGCGATCGCCCGCAACGGCGAGCGGGGACTGGCCGAGGCATCCGTCGACGATGCCCCCGTCGCAGACGCCGACGCCGAGCCCGCCACGCCGATCAGCCCCGAAGAGAGTAACCAGGACGAATGAGCACGGTAGCCGACAAGCTCGCCAAGAAGTCGTCGAGCAAGACCAGCGCCAAGCAGGTGCGCCTGCGCCTCGTGTACGTGGACTTCTGGTCCGCGGTGAAGCTGTCCTTCCTCGCGGCGGTCGCCCTGGCGATCGTGACGGTCGTGTCGGTGTTCCTCGTCTACATGGTGCTGCAGACGACGGGCCTGCTCGGCAAGCTCGACGAGTTCTTCGTCGCGTTCACCGACGGCGACTTCTCGATCCAGTCGTTCCTGAGCCTGCCGCAGGTGATGGCGTTCGCGGCGATCGTGTCGATCCTCAACCTCATCGTGATCACGGTGCTCGGGGCGATCGTCGCCGGCATCTACAACCTCATGGTCAAGGTCACCGGGGGCCTGCTGGTCGGCTTCAGCTCGAACTGACGCCGGTCACACCAGGCCGGTGCCCCCGATCAGGGTGCCGATCAGCCACGTGGCGGTGAGCGCGAGCGCGCCGCCGACCACGAGCCGCGTCGCGGCGCGGATCCTCGGTGCGCCCCCGAGCGCGGCGGCGACGCTGCCGGTGATCGCGAGGGCGACGAGCACCGTCACGACCGTGACCGGCACGCGCCATTCCGGCGGCGGCAGCAGGATCGCGAGCAGCGGCAGCAGCGCGCCGAGCGTGAACGACACCGCCGACGACAGGGCGGCATGCCACGGGTTGACGAGGTCGTGCTGGTCGATGCCGAGCTCGACCTCGAGGTGCGCCGCGAGCGCATCGTGTGCGGTGAGCTCCTCGGCGACCTTCCGCGCCGTCTCGGGCGTCAGCCCGCGCTCCCGGTACAGCTCGGTGAGCTCCGCGAGCTCTTCGACGGGCAGATCCCGCAGCTCGCGGCGCTCCTTCTCGATGAGCGCCCGCTCGCTGTCGCGCTGACTCGACACCGACACGTACTCGCCCAGCGCCATCGAGGTCGCGCCGCCCACGAGGCCCGCCATGCCGGCGATGAGCAGGGCGGGGACGGATGCCGTCGCCCCCGCGACACCGACCACGAGAGCGGCCGTCGAGACGATGCCGTCGTTGGCGCCCAGCACCCCGGCGCGCAGCCAGTTGAGCCGCTGGTTGATGCTGCCGCCGTGCTCCTCGCCCGGGTGCGTGCCTGCCGTCACACCGCCAGTCAACCACGGCGCACCGACGTCGCCACCGATTCGTGCAAACGGCGGTGTTTCAGGTAAAGTCTGGGAGGTTGAACGGCGTCGAAGCCGTTGGCACGGGGCTATAGCTCAGGCGGTTAGAGCGCTTCACTGATAATGAAGAGGTCCCAGGTTCAAGTCCTGGTAGCCCCACCGCATCCTTCTTCTCGGCCGGGTCTCGGCGACGGCCGGCATGTAGGATCGTTCGCGGGATGTCTCCGGACACTCCCCGCGGGGCCTTAGCTCAGTTGGTAGAGCGCTTGCTTTGCAAGCAAGATGTCAGGAGTTCGAATCTCCTAGGCTCCACCCCTGTCTCCCACCGGAACGGACGGGCGATTCGGTCAGCGAAGACGCTCGAGGGCTTTCCGAGACGTCCAGGAGAGTCCGGCTCTACAGGTCGTGCCGGTTCTCGGTGTCGGGCTCGGGCCAGGTCGAG
>NZ_JBDIAB010000044.1:0-17094 GCF_039812165.1 Microbacterium sp. | reverse complement strand
CACCGCCGCCGGACGACATCGTGCAGCCGGTCAGCGCGACGAGCGCCGAGACGGCCAGCGCTGCGGCGGCGAGGATCGTGCGCTGCGGAGGCATGGCACCAGAGTAATCGGCGCCGGTCCGACCGTGGCGAGCATCCGGCGCACGGGACGTCCGCACACGACGGGATCCGCGGCGACATCTAGGGTGGGGTGGTGAACCCGCCGCGCCGCCCGACGCTCGCCGACGTGGCCGCGCGCGCGGGAACGTCGACGGCGGTGGTCAGCTATGTGGTCAACGACGGACCGCGCGCGGTGGCTCCGGCCACCCGTGAGCGTGTGGAGCGGGCCATCGCCGAGCTCGGCTACCGCCGCAACGCCCTCGCCGGTGCGCTGAGCTCGGGTCGCACCGACCTCGTGGGCCTCCTCGTCCCCGACTCGTCGAACGCGTTCTTCGGCGAGCTCGCACGTCACGTGGAGGGCGAGGCGCGGCGCCGGGCGCTCCTCACCCTGCTCGGCAACACGGCGTACGACACCAGCACCGAGCGCGACTACCTCGCCGCGTTCTCCGACCTCCGGCCGAGCGGGATCCTCGTCACGAGCATCGCGCCGGCGCCGGGGCCCGCCCCTGACTGCCCGCTCGTCTACCTCCACTCGGCGCCGCGCGGGGCGGAGGACTCGGCCGTCCTGCTCGACGACGAGGAGGGCGCTGCCTCCGCGACCCGGCACCTCCTGGCGCACGGCTTCGCCGAGGTGCACTGCGTGACGGGGCCCGACGACTTCGGACCCGCCGGCCGCCGTGTGGCGGGATGGCGCCGGGCGCTGCGAGAGGCCGGCCGCTCCGGCGAGGGTCTCCTCCACCGTGTCTCGTTCGTGCGCTTCGAGGCGGCCGCGGCGCTGCATGCGATCCTCGCCGGCCCCGAGCGGCCACGCGCCCTGTTCGTGACGACCGACGAGCAGGCGCTCGCCGCCGTGCGCGTGGCGGGCGAGCTCGGCCTGCGCCTTCCCACGGACCTCGCGGTCGTCGGGTTCGACGGCATCCAGGAGGCGCTGAACGGCAGCGTGCGGCTGACCACGGCTGCCGCCCCGCTCGCGACGCTCGTCTCCGCGGCGTTCGACGCGCTGGCCGCCGCCCGCGCCGGCTCCGCGCCCGCGCGGCGGGTGCTCCGGACCACGCTCGTGCTGGGCGAGACCTGCGGTCCGCACTGAGCCCGTGGCCGGGGCGGTCAGGCCGACCCGTGCAGCACCGCACCGGCGCACACCGCCAGCACGCAGCTGCCCGCACCGGCGAGCACGAGCGCCTCCTCCACGTCGTGGCCGTTCACGTCGACGTCGAACAGCGCGAGGTCGGCGGGTCCGCCCGGGGCGAGCACGCCGTAGCCCCCGGCATCCAGGCCCATCGCGCGCGCGCCGCCGAGGGTCGCGGCGCGGACGAGCCGGCGAGAGAGATCCGCGTCGCCATACCCCTGCGAGCGGGCGATGCGGTGGAGCTCGCGCACGTCGGCGAGCAGGTCGAGCGACGGCGACGAGGCCCGCGAGTCGGTGCCCACCGCGATGTCGTGCCCCTCGCGGAGGTAGGCGGCGACCGGCGCCTCGTCGAGCCCGATGACGGCGTTCGAGCGCGGGCACAGCACCACGCGGGTGCCCCGCCGCAGCAGCAGGTCGCGGTCGTCGCGGTCGAGGTAGATCGCGTGAGCGACGTGCATCGTCTCGCACAGGAGCCCGACCGAGTCGGCGTAGCCACCCGTCGTGTCGCCTGCACCGCCGGTGCGGACCAGCTCGAACTCATCGCGGAGGTCGCCGTACGCCGCGAGGACGCGGCGGTCGCCGTGGCGGTACAGCTCGGCCTCCACCGACGACTCTCCCAAGTGGGAGTGCAGCCGCAGTCCCCGCTTCCGGGCGATCTCGATGAGCTCGCGGATCACCGATCCGTCGAGGCTGTATGCCGCATGAGGCGAGACTCCGCGGCGGAACGCGGTCTCGGCGTCGAGCCACGCGAGGTAGTCGGCTCGCCCGCCCTCCGCCCACGCGCGCTCGAACTGGCCGATCGCCTCGAGATACTCGATGCCGCCCGCCCCCACCGCGCCGAGCGCGCCGCGCGCCTCGTCGTCGGTGACGATCTCGGCGAAGACGGTGGTGCCCGAGGCGACCGCCTCCCGGGCGCCGGCGAGCGCGGCCGGCCACCACGACGCCGGGTCGACGACGTCGTACACGCGACCGAACGCGTCGGACCAGTCCTCGAAGCTGTCGTAGGCGCCCGCGCCGACCTCGTCGAAGCCGGTGTACTGCAGGTGCGTGTGCGCGTTGACGAGCCCCGGGGTCAGGATGCCGCGGCGCCGCCGCGCGTCGACGCCCTGCCACCGCTCGGGAAGCTCGTCGAGCGACCCCACCCATGCGACGCGATCACCGTCGACGACGACCGCGCCGGCACGGATCGGCGGCGACACCACCGGGAGCACCCAGTCGGCGGCGTAGACCTCACTTGTCACTGACGCCCCCGAAGCCCTTCGCGAGCGCCTTCTGCGCCGCGAAGAACACGACGAGCGTGGGCAGGAGCGCCACGAGCGCGGCGGCCGCCTGGCCCTGCAGGTTCACGTCCTCCCGTGTCGACAGCGAGGTCGCTGCGAGCGTCATGGTGTAGACGGACGGATCGCCCTGGAGGAGGGTGGCCGAGACGAGCAGGTCACCGAAGGTCCACACGAACACGAGCGCCACCACCGAGGCGACCGCGGGGAGCGCGAGCGGCACGGCGATCGAGCGGAAGATCCGGAGCACGCCGGCGCCGTCGAGGGTCGCGGCCTCCATGAGCTCGCTCGTGAGCACCTGCCCGTAGAACGTGTGCACGAGGTAGAGCGCGAACGGCAGGCTCGAGACGCCGTTGACGATCCCCGCCATCACCAGGTTGTCGGTCATGCCGCCGCCGGCGAGGATCACGAAGACCGGGATGAGCCAGGCGATCATGGGGATCGAGTACCCGGCCACGAGGATCCAGCGCAGGCCCTCGGCGACGCGGCCCGAGTGCAGTCGGAACCAGTAGGCGCCCGCGAGCGCCGTCAGCGTGCACACCAGGCACGCGACGACGCACACGACGAGCGTGTTCAGGAGCGCGCGTCCGAGATCGGCCTCGGTCCAGGCCTCGACGATGTTGTCGATCGTGAACGAACGGGGCAGGCCGCCAGGAGCGGAGATGTAGTCCTCGCGCGTGCGGACGGCGGTGCCGACGAGGAACA
This sequence comes from Microbacterium sp., assembly GCF_039812165.1. Classification (GTDB taxonomy): domain Bacteria; phylum Actinomycetota; class Actinomycetes; order Actinomycetales; family Microbacteriaceae; genus Microbacterium. Next base: position 13,888 of record NZ_JBDIAB010000044.1, on the reverse strand, counting down.
CGAACGGCACGACGAAGGGGATGGCGATCAGGGCCGCGAGGGTGGTCTTGACGCGGCGCACGCTCTTCATGCTCATGCCCGGTCCTCCTCACGCCGGCCGGGGCCGCTGACCGCGCGGAAGAGGCGCGGCACGATCAGCCCGATCACCGGCACCAGCACGATCATGACGATGAGCACGACCGACTCGGCGGCGGCGGCCCCGAAGAACCCGAAGCGCATGAACTTCTGGTAGATCGCGAAGTCGAGCGTCGCACTGGCGAGCCCCGGTCCGCCGCCGGTGAGGACGTAGATCCACGAGAACATGAAGAGGAAGATCGAGATGACCTGGAACATCGTCCACAGCACGACGGTGGGGCGGATGCAGGGCGCGGCGATGTGCCACAGCTCCTTCCAAAAGCCGGCGCCGTCCAGGCGCGCGGCCTCGAAGATCTCCTGCGGCACGGCGCCGAGGGCGGCCGAGAAGATCAGCACGCCGGTGCCGAAGCCGGCCCAGAGCACGAGCACGATGATCACCGGCTTGACGAGGTCCTCGTCGGTGAGCCAGGGCAGTGCGAGGGCGTCGAGACCGAGACCGCGCAGGAGGCTGTCGACGGGTCCGCTCGTGGACAGGAGCGAGCGGAAGACCAGGCCGACGATGGCCGGCGACATCACGGCGGGGAAGAAGTAGATCGACCGCCACAGACCCGGGCGGGCGACGTTCTCACGGAGGAGATAGGCCACCACGAGCGGGGCGACGACCCACAGCGGCAGGCCGATCAGATAGAAGAGCTGGTTGCCGACGACCTGCCAGAACTCCGGGTCGACGAACAGCTCGGCGTAGTTCCCGACGCCGATGAACGTCGAGACGCCCCCGGGCTGCCAGTCGTAGAAGGAGCGGAAGAGCAGATAGGCGAGCGGGAGGAAGAAGACCGCGATCTCGAGCACGACGAGCGGGACGAGGAAGAGCAGGGCGCCGCTCGGCAGCCTGCTCTCGCGACGCGGGCGGGGAGCGCGCCGAGCGGCGCGCTCCCCCACCTCGTGCGTCTGACGTGGTCGGCCGGTCACTTGCTCTTCGCGAACGCGGACTGGGCCTGCTCGGTGAACTCGCCGGCGGTCATGCTGCCGCTCATGAGCGGCGCCGCGTTGCGCTCGTACACGGCCAGCACCGTGAGCGGGAACGAGGCGAAGCCGGTGTGGTTCTCGTCGTTCTGCATGAGCGGCAGGAACGCCTTCTGGATGTCGGTACGGCCCTCGACCGACAGGCTCTTGAGGTTCGGCGGCACGCCCACCGAGTCCCACAGGATCTGCTGCGCCTCGGTGCCGGCCATGAAGTTCGCGAACGCGGCCGCCGCGGCCGGGTGCTTCGTCCACGTCGTGACGGCCCAGCCCGCCTCGGCCCCGGCGTCGATGAGGGCCTCGTGCGCGGACTCGGGAACCTGGGGCAGCGCCATGACGGTCGTACTCGGAACGGTCTCGACTGCCGTCGACGCGGTGCTCAGCGAGCCGGTGGAGAACATCGCCGCCTGGCCGGAGTAGAACTCGTTGAACGCGTCGTCGTACATGTTCAGCCCGAGGTACTTCTCGCCGCCGAAGCAGCCCGCGTCGCGCAGCTCGAGGATCCGGTCGGTCGCGGCGGTGAAGATCTCGTCGTCGACCGGGATCTCGCCAGCGACCCAGCGGTCGAGCGTCTCGGCATCCATGATCTGGCTGGAGATCATGTACATGAACGTCTCGAAGAGGTAGCCGTCCTTCCATCCGGCGGCCATCGGCTGGACGCCCGCGGACGCGAGGGCGGTGCACGTGGCGAGCAGGCTGTCCCAGTCGGCGAGCCCGACGGTCGGGTCGATGCCCGCCTGGGCGAACAGGTCCTGATTCACGAGCAGCGCGTAGCCGTACGTGCCGGTGGGGAGGATGTAGAGGTTGCCGTCCTTGGAGAAGTTCTCCGGGACGAACTTGAGGTCCTCCTCCACCTCGGGGAGCATCGCGTCCTGTAGCGGCTGCAGCCCGTTGCGGTAGCTGTAGGCCTGCGCGCCACCGTACATCGTGATGACGTCCGGGCCCTTGCGCGCGACCGTGGCGTTGCGCACCTGGTCGAAGTACGTCGGGTACGGCATGGTCTTCAGATCCACCGTGACCTGCGGGTACTTCGCCTCGAAGGCCGCGAGCACGTCCTCGTACGCGGCCTCGCCGCCGTCGTAGTTGTCGGGCAGGAACGACCACACCGTGATCGTCGCGTCCTCCTCCGGGACGTTCGCCGGGTCGAGGGCGCCGGCGGGGGCGCTTCCGCCGCCCTCGGCGCAGCCCGCGAGGGCGATGGCGGCTGCCGTGAGCGCGGCGACGGCAAGGCCGCCGCGCCGGGGGGTGCGTGCGTTCACGTGGTGCTTTCCTTTCGTGTCACCAGCTGCGGAGGGCCGCGGCCAGCTCGTCGGTGAGGGGTTCGAGGGTCGCGCCCTCGTGCCGGAGACGGATGAGGGCGACCTCGTTCTCGACGTCGCCCGAGACGGCATAGACGCCGGGCTCCCAGTGGCGCGCGGTCGTCGCGATCTGCTCGGCGGCGAGCGCCTGCAACGACAGCGACAGGTCCATGACCTCGATCGGGTTGCCCTCGCCGTCGGCGCAGTTGAGGCAGTCGCCCTCGCTGATGACGAGCACGGTCCGCCCGGAGGGCTGCACGTACTGCGTGACGCCTGCGCGCACGACGCTCGCGGTGCCGAGCGCGTCGAGCTCGGCCATGGGCAGCTCGAACGCGCCGCCGCCGGCGGTGCACAGGATGACGCCGTCGGGCATGAGGTCGGCGTGCGCCGCGGTCACCGCACCGGCGATGCCCGTGGCGGCGAAGACCACCTCGGCCTTCGGAGCGGCCTCGCGGAGGCTCATGACGCGATGGCCGTCGTGGATCGCCTGCAGCGCCTTGATCGGGTCGAGCTCGACGACGACGACGCGGGCGCCGAGCGCCGCGGCGTGGCGGGCGACGCCGTTGCCGACCCACCCATAGCCGACGACGACCACGACGCGGCCGGCTAGCTGGAGGTTGGTGACGTCGAGGAGCGTCATGACGCAGGACTGCCCGGTGCCGTAGACGTTGTCGAAGAGGTACTTCGTCTTCGCGTCGTTGACGGCGATGACCGGGATGCGTAGCGCGCCGTCGGCGTGCATGGCGCGCAGGGGCCGCACGCCGCTCGTGGTCTCCTCCGCGGCGCCGAGGAGCCGGTCGACGAGCTCCGGGAACTCGCGGTGGGCCAGACGGATGACCGACGCGCCGTCGTCGAGGAGGATGTCGGGGTCGGTGGCGAGGTACGCGCGGACCAGCTCCTCGTCGCGTTGCTCGGTGGCGCCCTCCTCGGCGAAGACCGCGACGCCCGCGGCGGCGAGCGCGTCGGCGGTCGCCTGGTCGGTGGAGTGGCCGCCGCAGTATACGCTGACCTCCGCTCCCGCGTCGCGGAGGGCGAGGGCGAGGTTGGCGGTCTTCGGCTCGAGTACGAGCCCCACGCCCACGCGCAGGCCCCGCAGCGCCCCGTCCGATGCGAGGCGTTCCGAGATGGCGTGCAGCACCGGCATCCCGCGCGACGCCCAGCCGATGCGGCGGGCGCCGGCATCGGCGCTCCGGTCGAACTCGACGGTCATCGGACGTCTCCTTCCTCGAGGTCCTCGAGCCACGCGGCCGCGTCGTCCTCCTGCTCGGGGCGCATCGGGTCGAGCACGACGCCGAGGCTGGCGAGCTTGGCCGCAGCGATCGCGTCGTCGAGCTCCTTGGGGATGATGTGGACACCGGGGGCGAGGTCGGTCGTGACGAGGTGGTGCGCCCCCAGTCCCTGCACGGCGAAGGTGAGGTCCATGATCTCGACGGGGTGGCCGCTGCCTCCGGCGATGTTCACGAGCGCGCCGCCGGAGAGCACGTGCAGGTCTCGGCCGTCCACTCGGTACGTGTCGATCTGGTCGCGCGGCGACGATACCGCGGTGGCGGCGGCGGCGATCGCCTCGACGTCGACTTCGAGGTCGTGGTGGCCGGCGTTGGCGAGCACCACGTCGCCGCGCAGGTACGGCAGGTCGCGGGCGCCCACGGCCCGCATGCCGCCGGTGCCGGTGACCACGAACGACGCCTCCGGGAGCACGTCGCGCGCCGCTCCGACGACGTGGCCGTCCATGTGCGCCTCGAGGGAGCGCACCGGATCGGTCTCGACGACGATCGTGCGGGCACCCATCGCCTTCGCGTACTGCGCGATGCCGCGCCCCACGTAGCCGTACCCGACCACCGCGAACCCGGCGCCGGCGATCTGCCGGTTGGTGAGGCGCAGGAGCGCCTGCACCGTGGTCTGCCCGGTGCCGAACTTGTTGTCGAACAGGTGCTTGCACCGCGCGTCGTTGGCGGTGAGCGCGGGGAAAGGCAGGCGCCCCGCGGCGTGCATCGCATGCAGGCGCGCGGTGCCGGTGGTGGTCTCCTCCGACACGCCCTTCAGGCGCGCGTACAACGCCGGGCGGTGCCTGCTCATGCGCATCGTGAGCTCGGCCCCGTCGTCGATGACGTAGTCCGGCGCGTGGTCGGCGGCCGCCAGCAGCTCGCGCTCCCAGCTGTCGTAGTCGCCGCCGGCGTCGGCGACGACGACGATGCCGCGTTCACGGAGCGCCTCGACCACGTCGCCGCTGGTCGTGCGGGGGTTGCTCCCCGCCGCGATGACGTTCGCTCCCGCGTCGGCGAGCACCGTGGCGAGGAACGCGGTCTTCGCCTCGAGGTGCACCACGACCGCGATCGTCACCCCCTCGAGGGAGCCGTCGCCGATGCGCTCGCGGACGAAGCCGTCGAGGACGGGGGAATGCCGACGCACCCATTCGATGCGGTCTCGGCCGATGGCCGCCTTCGTGGCGGCCCCTGACTGCGGGTTCATAGATCGTTCTCGTGTACACCGGGGCGCGGGGGTGGGTGCACCCGGACGGCTAAGCGCTTAGATCGCGCAGGCCGATCATCGGTTCGGTCAGCATCGGTGCCCTCATCGTAGCCGAACCGACGAAGGCCGCCCCACACCTGGGACGGCCTTCGGAAGAAGCGCGATATACGCTGGGCGGCGCTGCCTTATCGGCGGAGCCCCAGGCGCTCGATCAGCGAGCGGTAGCGCTCGATGTCGATGTCCTGGAGGTAGCCGAGGAGGCGACGGCGCTGACCCACGAGCAGGAACAGGCCACGACGCGAGTGGTGGTCGTGCTTGTGCTCCTTGAGGTGCTCGGTCAGGTCCTTGATGCGCTGCGTCAGCATCGCCACCTGCACCTCGGGGGATCCGGTGTCACCGGGGTGCGTCGCGTACTCGTCGATGATCGCCTTCTTGACCTCTGCATCCAGTGCCATAGGTGATCCCCTTCCTGCTTGTTGCGCGGTGCCCGACGGCTGTTCCGTGGGCTCTCTTTCTCCGCGGCCGATCCAACGGCAACCTGAAGAGCCTACCAGCAGAGCGGATGCCGTGGGAGCGCGTAGCCTCGACGGGTGCCGCACCCCGCTCCCCCGACGATCCGCCGGGCCGCCGCATGACCCGCGAACGACGCCCCACCCGGGTGCCCCGCCTCAGCCGCGACCACTTCATCGACCTGCGCCCGTTCCGCGTGAGCCCGCCGTTCGCGCGGCTGTGGATCGGATCTACGCTGTCGGGGCTCGGCGGCCAGCTCACGCTCGTCGCGATCATGCTGCACATGTACGAGCTGACCGGCTCGACCCTCGCGGTCTCGATGATCGCGGTCGCGGGGCTCGTGCCCATGGTCCTCGCGGGGCTCTACGGCGGCATGCTCGCCGACGCGTTCGACCGCCGCCTCGTGGCGCTGATCGCGGCGACCGTCACGTTCGCGTCCACCGGGCTCCTCGCGGCGCTCGCGTGGAGCCACCTCGAGACGGTGTGGTGGCTGTACGTGCTCAGCGTCGTCAACTCGGCGGCCAACTCCATCGTCATGGCGACGAAGTCGGCGATCACGCCCCGGCTCCTCCCCCGCGAGCTGCTGCCCGCGGCGGCGGCGCTCCAGGGCATCACGGTCGGCATCATGGTCATGGCGGGACCGGCGCTGGCGGGCGTGCTGGTCGCGCTCGTCGGCTACGCGTGGACGTACACCGTCGACGTCGTCCTCATGCTGTCGCTGTTCCTCGGCCTGTGGGCCCTCCCGAGCGTCCGCCCCGAGGGCGAGCTGGCGCGACCGGGCCTGGAGTCGCTGCGCGACGGCATCGCGTTTCTCAAGCGCGCGCCCAACATCCGGCTGCAGTACGTGCTCGACATCGTCGCGATGACGTTCGGGCAGCCGATGGCGCTCTTCCCCGCGATCGGGGCCGTGCTCCTCGGCGGCGGGCCCATCACCACCGGCGCGCTCACCGCGGCCTACGCGTTCGGCGCGTTCGTCTCGAGCCTGTTCTCCGGCCCGATCGGGCGCTACCGCTGGCACGGCCTCGGCATCGAGCGCGCGATCCTCGTCTACGGGGCGTCCGTCGTCGCGTTCGGCGCCGTGATGCTGGCCGCGGCGCTGGGCTGGTTCGCACCGGCATCCCTCGACGAGTCGCACGCGAACCTCGTGCTCATCGGCGTCGCGTTCGCGTGCCTCGCGGTCGCCGGCGGCTCCGACAACGTGAGCGCGATCTACCGCTCCACGATGATGCAGACCGCGGTGCCCGACGCGATGCGCGGGCGCCTGCAGGGCATCTTCATCGTCGTGGTGGCCGGCGGCCCGCGCCTGGGCGCCCTCTACGCGGGCACGCTCGCGACCCTCGGCGCGCTGTGGTTCCCGCCGCTCCTGGGCGGGTTGCTGATCATGGGCCTCGTGGCGCTCCTCGTGCGCCTCACGCCGCGCTTCCGCGCGTACGACGCGCTCGCGCCCGTGCCCTGAGCCGCAGAGCCGGGAAGCCTCAGTCAGCCCGGATCGCCTCGGCCGGCTGCGCCCGCGCGGCGACCGTCGCCGGATACAGGGCGGAGACACCTCCGCTGACGACTCCCGCGGCCAGCCCCAGCACGATGAGCGAGCCGTCGAGCACGGGCGTCCAACCCCGCGCAGCGCAGACGACCACGAGCGCCGTCATGCCGGCGGCGACCCCCGCGATTCCACCCGCCAGCCCGATCGCGATTCCCTCGAAGGCGAACATGCGCCAGACGGACGCCTTGCTCGCGCCCAATGCTCGCCGCAACGCGACCTCGGTCCGGCGCGAGCGCACCGACAGGTACATCGCGGTCGCCGCGCTCAGGCTCGCGAGGACCAGCATGACGACGGCGATGAGGCCGATCAACGCGCCGAGATCGTCGGCGACACCGCGCTGGAGGTTGCGCAGGTCGGCGACCGGGGCGACCTTGACGCGCGCGGGCTTGTCCGGACTCACCGCCGCGGGGAGCGCCTCCGCCACCGGCGCCGGATACCCGCTCTTCGTCCTGACCACGAGCTCCAACGGCTGGGTGTGCAGACGATCCCTCATCCGCGGGCTGAGGAACACCGTGTTCGCGGCGAGAGGATCGCGTCCGCCGGCGGTGACGATTCCCACCACGTCGACGGGGCTGCCGTCGACCCAGATCGACCGCCCGGGAGCGGCTCCGGCGACGCCGAGTGCGGCCGCGGCATCCGTCCCGAGAATCGCCGCCTCGGCACCCCAGGCCGAGACGAGCAGGTCTGGCGCGCTCGCCGGCGCGACGGTCAGCTGCATGGCGTCGACGTAGCCGGCGTCGGCGAGCACGACCGGCCCTTGGAAGACCGGCTGATCGCGGAAGAGGCCGGGCGCCAGCAGTGTGATCCGCGCATCCTGCGCCGCCGTGTTCCAACGCCGCCCGACGCTCGACACCCCTTCGAGGGCGGCGACGCGGGCGATCGTGTCGGGACGGTCCGCGAGCTCGTCGTCCACCGCCATGACCACCTCGTCGAGTGCCGCGGTCGCCACGCGCTCGGCGACCTGGGCCGCGGCGCTCTGGTTCAGCCCGAGCGAGAGGACGAGGCCGCCGACCCCGAGCAGGAACGCCAGCAGCAGCACCATCGCGCGTGCCGGCGCGCCGCTGTGCGTCGAGATCGCCTCGCAGACGTCGGCGAGCATCTGCCCGGATCGACCGCGTCGTGCGATGGATGCCGGTGCGACGGACAGCGGCATCGCCAGGCCTCGTTCCGTCGGACTCCGCGCCACGGTGTCGTCGGTGACGCGCCCGTCGGCGAGCCGGATGACGCGATCGGCTGAGGCCGCCACGACCGGGTCGTGGGTGATGATGACGACCGTCGCACCCTGCCGATTGAGCTCCGTGAGGTGCGTGATGATGCGGGCCGAGTTCTCCGAGTCCAGTGCCCCGGTCGGCTCGTCGGCGAGGATCAGTGCTGGCTCGGCGGCGATGGCTCGTGCGATCGCGACGCGCTGCTTCTCGCCGCCCGACAGCAGTCGCGCCGACATGGCCGCGCGGTGCGAGAGACCGAGCCGATCCAGCGCGCTGCCGACGCGGGCCGTCTGTTCGCGCAGCGGGAGCCCCTGCACGCCGAGTCCGAGGGCGGCGTTCTCGGCGGCCGAACGGAGCGGGAGCAGATGCGAGGACTGGAACACGAAGCCGATCGCCCTCGACCGCAGGCGATCGGCCTCGCGTCCGGCAAGCCGCGAGACGTCGATGCCGTTCAGCCGATAGGTTCCCTCGGTCGCGGTGTCGAGCAGGCCGAGGATGTTGAGCAACGTCGACTTGCCCGACCCCGACGGTCCGACGATCGCCACGAACTCCCCGGCCGAGATCGAGAACGTCACGTCGTCCAGCGCCCGGATCTGGCCGGCGTCGTCGAGGTACGACTTGGTGACGCCGTCGAGCTCGAGCAGCGCGTCGGTCATGGCGCAACGCTCACGAGGTCGCCCTCCGTGAGGGCGTCAGTGGGCGCCAGCGCGGCCCAGCCCGAGGCCTGCGCCGTCACGCGCACTTCGACCCGGCGCGCGGGGTCATCGGCACCGGCATCCACCAGCACGTAGGAGACCGCGCCCTCCTGGCGGATGGCGATCACCGGAACGGCGAGGGTCGGTTCCGCGGCGGTCATGTCCTCGACGAGCGCGGGACGTCCCGCCGCCGCGTCGACGGCGAGCGCGGCGGGGATCGTCACCGTGACGTCGACGCCGATCGCGCCGGACTCGTCGGCGACCGGGGCACCGACCGACGCGATGACGGTCTCGGCGGGGGCGCCCGCACCGAACGACAGCCGTACCGGCTGCCCGGGTTGCAGCTCCTGCGCCTGGATGACCGTCGCACGTGCGACCACCACAGGAGGCGTCGTCTCGATCTCGACGAGTGGAGTCTCTCCGCCGAGACGGGTGCCGACAGGGGCGACCGACGCCACCGTCTCACCGCCGTGGGGAGTCCCGATCAGCTCACCGATGACGACGGCCGAGCCATCGAGCTCGTAGCCCCTCGCCTCGTACCACGCCTCGACGGCCCACAGGCTGCGCTCCTCGAACTCGTGGTCGACGTAGACGTCGTAGCCGAGCGTGGCGAGGAAACCCTCCATCGCCTCGACGTCGGCGCCGACATCGCCCACGGCGATGTCACGGAACAGCGGGATGCTCGCCGGCACCGCCAGCCGCGGCCGCCCCGAGACCTCGCCGACGACGTCGCCCCAGTTCAGCGGTGTGCCCGCCGTCGCCGTGACCCGGCTCACGACCGCGATGCCTCCCGGCGCGCCGGCGTGCAACGCCAGGCGTGCGCCCTCGCGGTAGGCACCGGGCAGGCGGAGCTGCTCGGCCACGACGCGCTCCTCCACCGGATAGGTCACCGGGATGCTGTCCGGAGCCTGAGCCGCCGCGCGATCGGCCGGGTTCACCAGGAGCGCCCCGGCGACGAAAGCACCCGCGATCAGCGCGACCATCAGGATCACGAAGGCGACCACGACGCCCGGTCGGCGCACGCGGCGGAGCCGGAATCCGCCCGTCTCGACCTCTCCCCGGATCATGAGACCCGCTCGAGGTCGTTGGACAGTCTGTCGGCGATCTCATCGAGCCGCGCTCGATGGCGCTCCATCTCGTCCCCGTACTCATCGACGTAGGCAGCTTCGTAGCGCGACTGCAGGTCGAACAGCGCCTGAATCGCCCCGTTCTCGTTCTGGCATCGAGTCGCCGCGACCATGACCTCGATCTGCTCCTCTCGCGACCGATCGCGGTAGCGGTCGGTGACAAATCGCGTGTCGGGATCGGTCGCGACGCCGGACGCCGCGAGGCAGGCACCTCGAGCCTCCAGAATCGCCTGCGCAGCGGGATCGGTGAGAACGCTCGCGTATGCCGCGTGGAAGATGGCGACGTCAACCTGGTCGGAACGGAGATAGGCGATGTCGTCTGCATACCGCTTCCTGGCCTTCTCCTGACACTCCGGCAAGGCGCGGTTGTACGCGACACCGAGCGCCGCCGTCCTCGATCCCGGCGCCCACTCTGAAGGGGCGGCATCTCGGCCGTGCTCCGCAGCCAGAGACTCGCTCCATCTACCGAAGAGTTGGTTCTCGCGTAGCCAGGGACTCCAGTCGATCGTGGGTGCTACCGCGTCGAATCCTTGGACGACCATGCACTCGTCGGTCGCGATAGCGAGCACGTGCAGCAGCGACGTCATCAACTCCGGCGAATCCACGGACTGGTCGGTCAGAGTAGTGCGCACGCTGCCCGTCTCGGCCTCCAGGACGGCGTGCACATCAGCGTACGGCGCGATCGCCTCAGCGGTCAGCGGCGGAAGGACAGCAGGTGGCTGCGACGAGTCCGCCGCAGCCACCTGCCCACACCCGCTCGTCAACACGCACCCGACTACGGTGACGGTGAGCGCGGCCATCCGACGCGATCGTCTGATAGATCGGCTCATTGCCCGAGAATGATCTCGTCGAGTTGACTGATCAGTTCTTTCCGTTGTGCAGCGAGCTCGACGATCAGCGCTTCGTGTTGGTCCATGTAGGCCGCCTGGTAGCGGGCCATCAGATCGAAGAGTTCCTGAACTGCTCCGGTTTCAACATTGCACTCTGCCTCCGCGACAGCAGTCGTGATCGCGGTTCGATCGTCGCTGTAGTAGTCACTCGAAGGTGCGCCGGAGTCCGGGTTCACGACGATTCCCTGTGTCTCCAGACACTCGACTCTTCGCGCGACCGCGTTCTTACCCGCCTCTGACGAGAGTGCTGCCTCATAAGACGCAGAGATGATCTGACGATCAATGCCCGGGGGGCGATCCATGGGTACCTGCTCACCCGACGTTCGTTGCGCTCTTTCCTGCTTCGCTGCGTCCATACATGACGGCAATTCAGCGTTGTAGTCCGATCCGAGCTCTAGCGTGTCAACGAGTGGAGACTTCCCGCCCGGCGGCAAGTCAGGGCCGTAGGTGCTCGCGAGGCTCACACTCCACTGTCCGAATCGACGATCTTCTCCGCCGGTATCGGCGCTCCAGTCCACAGTTGAAGACACCGCCGGGAAGCCGTTCGTCACCATGCACTCGTCAATCAGGACCCACAGCGCATGAAAGTCGCGTGCGTAGACCTCGGGACTCTCGAGCGCAACCGCATCGAGAGGCAGTCGCGCGGTACCCGCCTCGAAGTCGAGCACCGCAGTCACGTCGCCGTAAGCGTCGATTGACACCTCACCCAGCGCGACATCCCCGCTGCTCGTCGACGGCGTGCTACAGCTCACACAGCTACCGACGACCAGCGCTCCGACCGCTACCGAGACGAGCGCACCTCGAGCCAGGCCAAGTTTGCGTCCGACATACCTCGGCACGACGCTCCCTCAGTAGATGCTGCTGGTTCGGTCATTGAACCCATAGCCGTATGCACCGAGGTGGTCAGTTCCCACCGAAAAGCGCAAGTACGCACCCTTGTAGTACTCATGCTCGTGCAGGTCGGCGTACGGAGTGCCCGAGACGGTCACCGAGCTCGCTCGGTCGTTCCAAGAGCCCAAGGCCGGCACGTAGCCGTAGCCGAAGTCGTACCAGGCTCCGCCGTAGTAAGTGTTCTCGTAGAGCACGACCCCCGCCTGCGCCGGAGCTGCGGCCCCAATCACAAGCGCCGCCGCAGCCGCTACTCCCACCAGTCCTGCACCGATCTTTCGCATGCCAGCTCCATTCCGTGTCGTGGGCGGTCGCGCCGGAGACGTGCCGCCTCTGGTCTTCTCGCCTTCACCCGGTCATGTCACTGGGGCAGGAATCCTGACACGTCCCAGGCCGTGTACAGCACGACCGCGCCCGCGGGGATCTTCCCCAGTGGGGCGGACAAGAAGTACTCGGCACCGACGATGCGGCCCGTCTCGAGCGAGAGGTGGAGCGTCTCACGGGCATCCGACACCGGGACCGTCGTCGCTTCCAGAAGAACGACGAGCCGTCCCAGGCGGTCGGTCGCCGTGCCCATGACCCGCAGACCGGATGCGTCCTTGAGCAACCTCAGAACCTGCGCCTGCTGCGCGTCCGAGAGCGTCAGCGAGCGGAACGCGCTACTCACACCCTGGAAGACCTCCCACGCCGCCGGACTCTCTGGAACGCGGAGAATCCTCGTCACGTCTTCGACCGAATCGCCCAGTTCGAGACCGTCGAAGGGTGTCTCCAGTTCGCCCGGCGCATAGGTCGTGTCATCCACGACCGTGTCGACCCGAGGCACCGTGCGATCTGCCGCCGTCGTCGTCGACCCGTCCGATGGATACGGCGGAGCGCTCATGGTCAGCATGCGCCCCGAGCCGTCCACGTTCCAGTCGAACCGGGTGATGTGCGGGTGGACCAGCGGCTCGGTGGACCCCCACTTCTCATCGGCGGGGCTCACCCTCCACCAGATCGACAGCGCCTCGCGTTTCGCCTCGGCAGGGCCACCCTCTCGGGAGAGCAGGTCGATCGCCGCGTCGAGCACCTCGTCGGCGCTCTCTTCGATCGCCGTCACACCCAGCGGGTGCGGCACGGTCGCGACCGCGTCGGACGGCCGCAACAGCGACATCGCGACGACGCCCCCGACCACCACGAGCGCGACGGCGGTCGTGACCGAGAGCAGCCGTCGGCGCGCCCGTCCTCGGGGTGCGCGCATGCTCACCGTCCGCAGCCTTCTCCCGCGCCGTGCCCTGTGCGACACGATCGTGTCTTCCTCTGTCGCCCTTCCGGCATCCGCGATGAGCCGCAGCAGCTCCTCCTCGCGCTCCGACAAGGGGCCGTCCGGCACGTCTTGCAGGGGATCGAGCGACGCGACGAGCGCGTCCAGCTCCACGTCACGGAGCCTGGACACAGGGAGTCGTTCCTCAGCCATAGATCCTCACCTCCGCTCCTTCCTCCAGGTCGCTCGAAGGCCACGCCGCACGCAGGGCAGCACGGGCTCTGCTCACGCGCTGCCACGCCGCCTGTTCGGTGCAGCCCAGCACGATCGCGGCCTCTGCCGCCGACAGCCCGTCCCAGATCGTCAGCCGCAGCACCTCGCGATGCCGTTCGGGCAGCGCAGCCCACGCGGAATCCAGCTCACGCAGACGCGGATCGTCGACCTCGTCGCCATACACGACGACGTGGTCTCGAAGCGCGACCCGCTCGCGCTCGGTCAATCTCGCCGTCTTGGCGATCAGGATGCCGGCGGTACGGATCAGCCAACCGACCGGATGCGGGTGATCCGCCGGCAGCTTGCGGTACGCCAGCTCGAAGACGTCCGCACAGATGTCCTCCATCTGCTCGGCGCTCGTCACTCGACGGCGCACGAAGCGGCGGACCGTCCCGCGCGTCTGGTGGTAGAGCGCGGTGAACTCCGCGGCGGACAGCGTCATCGCACTCCTCTCACGTGTCGGCGCCTTCACCTGTCTATGTCCGAGACTGCCCGATCCTGACGCTTTCGTCAGGAATCTCGTCATCGAGACATGACGAAGAGGGCGGATGCCACGGCATCCGCCCTCTTCTCGATCGCCGGGGCTCAGGCCTGGAGCGAGCCCTGCAGGTCGAGCGTGATCGTGACGTCCTTGCCGACGAGCACGCCGCCGGTC
>NZ_JBDIAB010000043.1:0-17437 GCF_039812165.1 Microbacterium sp. | reverse complement strand
GGCCGTCGAGCATGCGCGCCGCCGCGCGCCGATCGCCGCTGGCCATCCACGCCTGCGCGAGCACGGCGCACAGCCGATCGGTGGCGATGTTGTCGCCGACGCCCGGCGGTGTGGGACCGGCGAGCTCGGCCGTGACCAGCTCGGCGACGGCGGGCGCCTGCCCGCGCCCGTGCCGCGCCGACACGGCCAGCGCCCGCAGGAACGGCCAGAACTCGGCCGTCGCCATGTAGGACTCGGACTCGCCCAGCACCTCGAGGACGCCGTCGAAGTCCAGCGCGTCGAGCCGCGCGTATCCCTCGGCGATGACGCCGGGGGCGTTCATGTAGGTGCGGCGCAGCGCGTCGGGCCAGGCCCGCGCGTCGATCGAGGCCAGCACGGCCTTCGCCCGCACGATGTCGCCGGCGAAGCCCGCGATGCCCGCGGCGTACACGAGCGAGTAGTCCCGGGCCGCGGCGCTCGTGCACAGCGTCACCGATCGCCCGATCGCCCGGTCGGCCTCGCCGGTGAGCCCGCCCTGCCAGAGGGAGTAGGCGAGCTGGCGCACGATCGTGCCGAGGTGCTCTCCGAACGTGCCGAGGAGCTCCGGCGACATGTCGTCGAGCATGCGCAGGCACTCCTGGCTCGCCGCGGCCGATTCGCGGAACCGGAACGCGCATCGGCGCGAGATCGCGCGCATGCTCGCGTGCGAGAACGCGTCGACGGCGGGCTCGACGTAGGCGGGGTACGCCTGCGACTCGTAGGCGATGCGGTACACGCGCGGCGCCTCGTGACGCAGCAGCGGATTGGAGGCGAGCGCGAGGCCCAGCCCGAACGCGAGCATCGGATACTCCGACAGCGCCTCCTCGGGCACGTCGCGCAGGGTCGCGAGGAACCGGTCGGTGATGTAGCTGTCGGGGTTGCCGATGACCAGCTGCACGAACACGCGGTCGGCCAGCGCATAGTCGCCGCCGTCGATCGCGAACCGCAGCGCCTGGTCGATGTCGTCGTTGGCGAACAGCCAGAACGCCGTCTGCAGGCAGGATCGGCGGAACCGCTCCGCGTCGTCGGTGGCGCGGGCGCGGAACGTGTCGCGGATGGTCTCGACGTACTGGAAGACGGGACGCCCCCGGGCGTACGGGATCCAGCGCCCGAAGCCGTTGCGCTCGAGCATGTCGAGCATCCCGGCCGCGTCCGTGTCGCCGCTCAGCGACTGGGCGAGCTCGAGGTCGACGTAGGGCGGCACGCTCGTGTCGGTGACGAACCCGATGGCCTCCGGACCGGGCAGGAGCGATTCCAGGCGCGCCGCGACGACGGCATCCCACTCGACCGAGTCGAGGTGCGGGATGCTGCCCAGCTGCGACAGCGCGAGCACGACCGCGCGCACCGTGAGGGCGAAGCCGTGCGTCGCGCTCACGACCGACCGGGCGAGTCGATCGCCGACCATGCCGGTCTCCTGCGCGATCAGCTCGCCGACCTCCTCGGGGGTCAGCGCGAGCTCGCGGAGCGTGATCACGCGCACGAGGCTGCCGTCGGGCACTCGCAGGTCGGCGAGCGCGGTGACCACGCGCGTCGTGACGAGCACGCTCAGCTCGGGGGCCACCCCGAGGAGGTGCGCGATGTCGGCGTCGACCTCGGGAATCGCGTCGCCGAGATGCTCGTAGGCGTCCAGGATCAGCAGCACCGGTCCCGCGTCGCGCAGGAGCCGGCTGGCGATGCGCACCGGGTCGACGGCGACGCTCAGCTGCTCGCGCACCGCCGCCGCCGCTTCGGGCGGCAGGTCGCCCAGCCGCGCGGCCGTGATCGCGACGTGCTGCCAGAACAGGTGGCGGCTGGACACGCCGGGACCGAGCGGCACCCACACGGTCGCGCCGGGGCGCGGGCGCCGCAGCACCCAGCTGCGCACCAGGGTCGTCTTGCCGCTCCCCGTCGGGCCCTGCACGACGCACATGCGGACCAGCGGCGAGTCGAGCACGTCGTACAGCCGTGGCCGGTCCACGATACCGGCGACGGCCACGGGGTCGAGCCCCTCGCGAAACGGCTCCCCATCAGCCACGGCGCACCATGTGTCGATTGTGGCGCAGACCGGAATCGGGTGACGGCGCACTCGCCGCACATCGTCCCTGTTAGCCCCGATCTCGTACCGGGCCTAATCCCCCGGGTGGGCCGCGCCGCGGCGCGCGGACCGCGTCGGACGGGTGGTCAGGCGGTGACGACCTGCGCCGTCCCGACCGGGGCGCCCGGACCCATCTCGTCGGCGATGCGGTTCGCCTCCTCGATCAGGGTCGCGACGATCTCGGCCTCGGGCACGGTCTTGATGACCTCGCCCTTCACGAAGATCTGACCCTTGCCGTTGCCGGACGCCACGCCGAGATCCGCCTCGCGCGCCTCGCCCGGGCCGTTGACGACGCAGCCCATGACCGCCACGCGCAGGGGCACGGTCATGTCCTTGAGTCCCTCGGTGACCGAGTCGGCGAGCGTGTAGACGTCGACCTGCGCGCGCCCGCACGACGGGCACGACACGATCTCGAGCTTGCGCTCGCGCAGGTTGAGCGACTGCAGGATCTGGTGCCCGACCTTGACCTCCTCGGCCGGCGGCGCCGACAGCGAGACGCGGATCGTGTCGCCGATCCCCTCCGCGAGCAGGATGCCGAACGCGGTGGCGCTCTTGATCGTCCCCTGGAACGCGGGCCCCGCCTCGGTGACGCCGAGGTGCAGCGGCCAGTCGCCGCGCTCGGCGAGCAGGCGGTAGGCCTTCACCATCACGATCGGGTCATTGTGCTTGACCGAGATCTTGAAGTCGTGGAAGTCGTGCTCCTCGAACAGCGACGCCTCCCAGACCGCGCTCTCGCACAGCGCCTCGGGCGTCGCCTTGCCGTACTTCTCCAGCAGTCGCCGGTCGAGCGACCCGGCGTTGACGCCGATCCGCAGCGACACGCCGGCGGCCTTGGCCGCGGCCGCGATCGCGCCGACCTGGTCGTCGAACTTGCGGATGTTGCCCGGGTTCACGCGCACCGCCGCGCACCCGGCGTCGATGGCCTGGAACACATACTTCGGCTGGAAGTGGATGTCGGCGATCACCGGGATCTGGCTCTTCGCGGCGATGATGTGCAGCACGTCGGCGTCGTCCTGCGACGGCACCGCGACCCGCACGATCTCGCAGCCGGATGCCGTCAGCTCCGCGATCTGCTGCAGCGTCGCGTTGATGTTGGTCGTCGGCGTCGTCGTCATCGACTGCACGCTCACCGGGGCGCTGCCGCCGACGAGCACCTTGCCGACCTTGATCTGGCGACTCTTGCGGCGCGGGGCGAGCACGTCGGGCACGGCGGGCATCCCGAGATTGACTGCTGGCACGGCGTCCAGCCTACGCCGGTGCCGCTGGGGCAGCCCTGAACGTGCGCGACCTTCCGCACCGCGTCCGGTGTGGTAGGTTCGCCGCATGTCCGCGAACCGCACCTGGTGGCCCGCCTCCTAGGCGGCCCCTTCGCGCGCGTTCGCACACGCACTGACCCAGACCGCCCTGCGCCATAGGCCTCGGCGGTCTTGTTCGTAGGGCGATCCGCCCCCACGACGAAAGAACGACGATGACCGCCTCCGCCCCGTTCGACCTCGACCCGCGGGCGCCCTTCGCCCTCCTCTGCCGCGACGGCGCGACGGTGGAGGTGCTCACCGGCGAGGTCGTCGACGTGCCGCTGCTGGCCGACATCCCGCTGGCTTCGACCGACGGCCACGCCCGCGAGGTGCTCGCGCTGGTGCCGTTCCGGCAGGTCGTCGAGCGCGGCTTCGACTGCCACGACGACGGCGCACCGCTGCGCTGCCTCGTCGTCGACGAGCACCGCAGCCTTCCGCTGGAGGACGCGCTCGCGCAGCTCCCCGCCGACCCGGTGCCGCTCGCGGAGGCCGGCTTCGACCTCCCCGACGAGGAGTACGCCGAGATCGTGCGCCGCGTCATCGCCGACGAGATCGGCCGCGGCGAGGGCGCCAACTTCGTCATCCGCCGCGACTTCACGGCATCCGTCGACACCGACGCGCGGACTGCCGGTCTCACGTGGTTCCGCGCGCTCCTGGAGCACGAGCGCGGGGCGTACTGGACGTTCCTCGTCGTGACGCCCGGTCACGTCGCCGTCGGCGCGAGCCCCGAGGCCCACGTCTCCGCCGAGGACGGCGTCGTCACGATGAACCCGATCTCGGGCACGTTCCGCCACCCGCACGGCGGGGCGACCGCGGCGGCGCTCACCGAGTTCCTGGAGTCGACCAAGGAGACCGAGGAGCTCTTCATGGTCGTCGACGAGGAGCTCAAGATGATGTCGGCGGTGTGCAGCGACGGCGGCCGCATCACCGGTCCCCATCTGAAGGAGATGTCGCGGCTCACCCACACCGAGTACGTGTTGCGCGGGCGCAGCCGGCTCGACCCGCGCGACATCCTGCGCGAGACGATGTTCGCGCCGACCGTGACCGGCTCCCCCATGCAGAACGCGTGCACCGTCATCACGCGCTACGAGCGCGCCCCGCGCGGCTACTACTCGGGTGTCGCCGCGCTGTTCACGCCGCGCGCCGAGACCGCCGCCGGCGAGCCCACGCACGACCTCGACGCCCCGATCCTCATCCGCACCGCCTATCTCGAGGACGGCCGGCTGCGGGTGCCGGTGGGCGCGACGCTCGTGCGCCACTCCGACCCGTACGGCGAGGTCGGCGAGACCCACGGCAAGGCCGCGGGCGTGCTCGGCGCGATCGGGGCCGTCGAGCGCGACGACGCGGCATCCGTCGACGACGAGGACGCGCCGGCCGCGCGGCCGCGCCGACTCGCCGACGACCCCGCCATCGCGGAGCTGCTGGCCTCGCGCAACGCGCGGCTCGCGTCGTTCTGGCTGAACCCGCAGGACTCCGTCGCCGCCGTCGACGGCCCGTTCACCGGACGGTCCGCGCTCGTGGTCGACGCCGAGGACCGCTTCACGACCATGCTCGCGCATCAGCTCCGCCACCTCGGCTTCGCCGTGGCGATCGCGCCGTGGAACGAGGTCGGCGACGACGCGCTGCGCGGTGCGGACCTCGTGGTGTCGGGCCCCGGGCCCGGCGATCCGCGCGACCCGGACAGCGCGCGCATGATCCGCATGCGCGAGGTGGTCGGCACGCGGCTGGAGGCGGGCGCGCCGCTCCTGGCGGTGTGCCTGAGCCACCAGATCCTCGCCGACCGGCTGGGCATCGGGCTCGCGCCGCTCGCAGCTCCCCACCAGGGCCTGCAGAAGTCGGTGGACGTGTTCGGCCGGCCGGCCTCGATCGGCTTCTACAACACGTTCACGGCGCGCGTGCCCGCCGGCACCGATCGCGTGGGCGAGACCGAGGTCTCGGCCGACCCGATCAGCGGCGACGTGTACGCGCTGCGCGGCCCCGGCTACGCGTCGGTGCAGGGACACCTGGAGTCGATCCTGTCGCGCGACGGCCTCGAGACGCTCGAGCGTCTCGTGTCGCACGCGCTCGCGTAGCTCCCGCGCAGGCTACCCGAGCACCGAGATCGGGTTGAAGACGTCGGCGAGGATCAAGACCGCGCCCATCACGATGAGGGCCACGACGACCACGAAGGTCACCGGCACGAGCTTGGTCGCGTCGACCGGCGGGGGCGGCGGCCGGCGGGTCATACGCGCCCACGCGCGGCGCAGCCCCTCCCACAGCGCGATGACGACGTGGCCGCCGTCGAGCGGCAGCAGCGGGATGAGGTTGAAGACGAACAGCGCGATGTTCAGCGAGCCGAGGAGGCCCAGCATCGCGGACACGCGATTGAGGATCGGCGCGTCGACCGCCGCGACCTCGCCGGCCAGCCGTCCCGCGCCGACCACCGAGAGCGGTCCGTCCGGGTCGCGCTCCGCGCCGGTGACGAGGTCCGCCGCGGTCTCGTAGACCTTCACCGGCAGCTGCCACACGATCCCGGCGACCTGGCCCACGTACTGGATCGCGGCCTCCGGGCCGCTCCAGATCGGCTGGCGCACGAAGTCGACCGCGCTCGTCATGCCGACGAACCCGACCTCGGCCGTCGTCGGCCGCCCGTCGGAGCCGAGGATCTCGCGCTCGGCACGGATCGGCGTCACGCGAAGCTCCTGCTCGGCGCCGTCGCGCTCGACGGTCACCGCGAGCGTCACGCCCGGCGAGGCCTGGACGATCGCGGACGCCTCGGCGAACGTGTGCACCGGCGTCCCGTCGACCGCGATCAGGACGTCGCCGGGCAGGATGCCGGCGGCCGCGGCCGGCGACGGCGGGTCGGTCGCCTCGCACGCGGTGCGCGACGCGTCGCCGGGCAGCACGCACTCGCTCACGGCCGCCACCGTGGTCGTCGCGGTCTGGATGCCGATGCCGCTGAACATGATCGCGAACAGCGCGATCGCCAGCAGCAGGTTCATGACCGGCCCGCCGAGCATGATGACGACCCGCTTGAGGACCGGCAGTTCGTAGAAGGCGTGTCCGCGCTCCGCGCCGGCGAGCGTCTCGTCGTTGGCGACGCGGGCGTCCTGGACCATCGTGGCGAAGAACCCGCCGCCGGCGCGCCCGCCGCCGCTCTTGGTCGGCGAGGGCGGATACATGCCCGCCATCGAGATGTAGCCGCCCAGCGGCAGCAGCTTGAAGCCGTACTCGGTCTCGCCGATCCGCCGCGACCACAGTGTCGGTCCGAAGCCGATCATGTACTGGCCGACGCGCACGCCGAACCGCTTCGCCGGGTACAGGTGGCCGATCTCGTGGAGCGCGATCGAGATCGCCAGGCCCACGACGAGCACGACGACGCCGATGGCGAAAGCGAGGACGGTCACGAGGGGAGACGCTACTCCGCCGCGCTTTGAGTCCGCTGTGCCGCGGATCGGTAGGCTCGGGGCGTGCACTCGGTCAGGCGCGAAGGACGGCGGGCGCGCGCGGCGCGCGGCTCCCTCGCCGCTGCGATCGCGACCGCCACTGCGGCGACCGCGCACACGCTCGCCGGCGACGGCGCGCCGCCCGTGTGGCTCCTCCTCGCGGTGACCGCCCTCGCCGCCCCTCTCGCCGTCTGGCTCACCGGACGCGCGCTCTCGACGTGGCGCACCGCGGCCATCGTGATCCTCAGCCAGACCCTGCTGCACGCGGCGTTCGCCGCCGTCGGGACCGGCGCGCGCGCCATGGATGCCGTCGTGCCGAACGCCTCGCTCGGCCACGCGCACGCCGTCACGGGCGTCGCCCCGACCGCCCCGGCGATGTCGCATGCGGGCGCCACTGCGACGGGCCTCGCCCCGGCCCTGCACGGGCTGCACGTCGCCGACGCACCCATGCTCGTCGCCCACGCGCTCGCGGCGGCCGTGACGATCGTGCTCCTCGTGCACGGCGAGCGCCTCGCGCGCGCGCTCGGTCGCGGCATCCGGCGCCTGCTCACGCCCGTCCCCGCGCATCTCGCGCTCCCGTGCGCCCCGCGCCTGCGGCCGCGCGCGGCACACCGCGCGCCGATCACGCGGCTGTGCCGCACCACGCTCTCTCTCCGGGGACCGCCGGCCTTCGCCCGCTGACCCTCACCGCGCGCCACGTGCGCGCTCATCCTCGCGGCCGATCGCCGCCACGAACGAAGCAGAGAGACATGACCACCTCCACCCCTGCGCGCCGTCGTGCGCGCCTCGCCGTCGGCGCCGCCGCCGGCCTCGTCCTCGCCGTGGGCGCCCCGCTCGCGGCCTCCGCCCACGTCCACGTCACCCCCGACGCCACGCCCGCGGGCGCCTCCACACGGCTCGACTTCTCGTTCAGCCACGGCTGCGACGGCTCGCCCACGACCGCGCTCGTCGTCGACATCCCCGCCGAGGTGGATGCCGTGCAGCCGGTCGCCGACGGCACGTGGACGATCGCGCGCGAGCTCGGGGCCGACGGCATCCCGACCCGCGTCACGTTCACGGCCGTCCGGCCGATCGACGACGGCGTGAGCGCCTCGGCGGGCCTCGTCGTCGCCTTCCCGCAGTCGGCCGCCGACACGACCGTGGCGTTCCCCGTGCTGCAGCAGTGCGCCGAGGGCGAGACCGCATGGTCCGAGGTCGCCGCCGAGGGCCAGGACCCGCACGCCCTCGACGCGCCGGCCCCCGTCGTCACGGTCGGCGCGGTCGCCGCCGGCGAGGAGGGGCACGGCTCGGCCGACGGGCACGGGGATGCCGTCGCCGACGGCTCCACCGGGGAGCACGCGACCGCCACGACGGCCGCCGACACGGCCGACCCGGTGGCGCGCTGGCTCGCCGGCGCGGCCCTCGTCGCCGCCCTCGCGGCGGTCGTCCTGACCCTGCGCCGCCGGCGCGCCTGAGGCGCGCGCTCCCGCGGGAGCACGACCGCGGACTCCTGCGACGGCGGCCTGCACGACCCGGGTGCGGCGCCGTCGCAGGAGTCCGTCGACGCCGCGGGCTCCGGCGCCGCCAAGCGCGATCATCGACTTCTCCCAGGTTCGGGAGGGACGATGGCCGCACATGCTGCCCGAAGCTGTCAACAATCTTCCGCCTGTCCTCCGACCGGCCGACCCGCCGGCGCGCCCGCTCTCCGAGCTCGCCGGACGGTTCGCCCGGCGTGTCGTCGGCGACCCCGCCGACCGGGTCGTGTCGGGCGTGACCGTCTCGACGACCGACCTCCACGCCGGCGACGTGTTCGTCGCGCTGCCCGGACGCAACCGGCACGGCGCCGAGTTCGCGAGCGGCGCCGCCGACACCGGGGCGATCGCGATCGTCACCGACCCGGCGGGCGCGGAGCTCGCGGCAGACGCCGGCGTCCCCGTGCTCGTCGTCGACGACCCGCGCAGCGCGCTCGGCGCCCTGTCGGCGTGGACCTACCGCACCGACAGCGACCTGCCCCTCCTGTTCGCCACCACGGGCACGAACGGCAAGACGAGCGTCACGCATCTGCTCGACGGCATCCTGACCCAGCTCGGCGTGGTCACGGGGCTCTCCTCGACCGCCGAGCGGCACATCGCCGGCGAGGTCGTCGTGTCGCGGCTGACGACGCCCGAGGCCTCGGAGTTCCACGGCCTGCTCGCCCTCATGCGCGAGCGCGGCGTCGAAGCGGTCGCCGCCGAGGTCAGCGCCCAGGGGCTGTCACGGCATCGCGTCGACGGCATCCGCTTCGACGTCGCCGGCTTCACCAACCTCACCCACGACCACCTCGACGACTACGCCGACATGGACGAGTACCTCGAGGCCAAGCTCGCACTGTTCCAGCCCGACTCGGCCCGGCGCGGGGTCGTGAGCCTCGACTCGGCGCCCGGGACGCTGTTCGCCCGGCGCGCCGGCGTGCCGGTGACGACGATCGTGACGCCCGCCGTCGCGGCCGAGCCCACGGCCGCGGACTGGACCGTCGAGATCGTCGCGGAGCGTTCCGACGGCACCGCGTTCACGCTCACGGGCCCCGACGGTCACACGCTGTCGACGACCGTCCCCGTCATCGGGCGCCACATGGCGGCCAACGCGGGCCTCGCGATCGTCATGCTGCACGAGGGCGGCTACGCGTGGGACCGGCTCGCCGCCGCCCTCGACGGCGGCCGCATCGACGTGCGGCTGCCCGGCCGCACGCAGCGCGTGTCGGGCGAGCGGGGTCCGGCCGTCTACGTCGACTTCGGGCACTCCCCCGACGCGTTCGAGAAGACGCTCGCCGCCGTGCGCCGCGTGACGCCGGGGCGCGTGCTCATGCTGTTCGGCGCCGACGGCGACCGCGACGCCACCAAGCGGTACGACATGGCCCGCACCGCGGTGCACGGCAGCGACGTGCTCGTGGTCACCGATCACCATCCGCGCTTCGAGGACCCCGACGCGATCCGCGCGACGCTCGTCGCGGGGGCGAGGGCCGCGCGGCCGGATGCCGAGATCCACGAGCACTCGCCGCCGGAGCGCGCCATCCGCGAGGCCGTGGCCCTCGTCGGCGACGGCGACGCGATCCTGTGGGCCGGCCCCGGGCACCAGGACTACCGCGACATCCGCGGCGTCCGCACCCGCTACTCGGCGCGCGAGCTCGCCCGCCGCGCGCTGCGCGACGCGGGCTGGCCGGTCCCCGCGCCGAGTTGGCCGGTGCCGTACCCGCCCGACGAGACCCCGCTGTCCGACCCGACGCGCGCCTGGAGCTGACCGGCCCGACGACCGATCAGGCGGATGCCGCCGCGATCGCGCGGTCGGCGGCATCCCGCGCCCGCGTCTCGGCCTCGGCGAGCGACTCGCGGGTGAGCGCGGGCGGCGGGTCGTGCGCGTCGACGACGCGCTCGATCACGTCGACGATGCCCGGGAACGAGAGCGCGCCGGCGTGGAACGCGTCGACGGCCTGCTCGTTGGCGGCGTTGAACACCGCCGGATAGGTGCCGCCGGCGCGGCCCACGCGCTTGGCGAGCCGCACGGACGGGAACGCCGCGTGGTCGAGCGGCTCGAACGTCCACGCGGTCGCCGTCGTCCAGTCCAGCGGCCGTCCGACGCCCGACACCCGGTGCGGCCAGTCCAGCCCGAGCGAGATCGGCAGCCGCATGTCGGGCGGTGAGGCCTGCGCGATCGTCGAGCCGTCCACGAACTCGACCATGGAGTGCACGATCGACTGCGGGTGCACGACCACGTCGATGTCGGCGTAGTCGACCTGGAACAGCAGGTGCGCCTCGATGACCTCGAGACCCTTGTTGACGAGCGTGGCCGAGTTGGTCGTGACCATGCGCCCCATGTCCCACGTGGGGTGCGCGAGCGCCTCTGCCGGCGTCACCGCCGCGAGGCTCTCGCGGGTGCGTCCACGGAACGGGCCGCCGGATGCCGTCAACACGAGCCGGCGCACCTCGCCGCGCGCGCCGGAGCGCAGCGCCTGCGCGATCGCGGAGTGCTCCGAGTCGACCGGCACGATCTGGCCGGGCGCCGCGAACGCCGTGACGAGGTCGCCGCCGACGATGAGCGACTCCTTGTTGGCGAGCGCGAGCGTGCGTCCGGTCTCGAGCGCCGCGAGCGTCGGCCCGAGGCCCACCGAGCCGGTGATGCCGTTGAGGACGACGTCGCACTCCACGTCGCGCACGAGCTGCTCCGCCGCGACCGCGCCGAGCGCGGTGTCGTCGACCTGGAACTCGGCGGCCTGCGCCTCCAGCTGTGCGCGATCGGTGCCCGCCGCGAGCCCGACCACCTCGAAGCGGCGCGGGTTGGCGCGGATGACGTCGAGCGCCTGGGTGCCGATCGAGCCGGTGGAGCCGAGGATCAGGACGCGCCGCATGCCCGTCAGCTTAGAGGCAGCGCGGCCCGCGTCACTGGGTGCGCGGGTGCTGGGTGCCGAGGATGTCCACGACGAACACGAGCGTCTCGCCCTTGAGGTCGTCCTTGTTGACCTCGCCCTCGCCGTAGCCGTCCTTCGGCGGGATCACGACGAGCACCTGCGAGCCGACCTGGGCGCCCTCGAGCGCGCGCTGGAACCCGGCGACGACGCCGGTCGTCGCGAACGTGGTCGGCGTGCCGCCCTTCGCCCACGTCGAGTCGAACTCCTCGCCGCTCGACCAGCGCACGCCCTTGTACTGCACGAGCACCTGGTCGCCCGACTCGACGGTGATGCCGTCGCCCTGCCGGAGCGTCGCGAGCGCGGTCTCGGTGGGCGCGTCGCCCTGGGGGATCGTGATCGTGGGCGTGCCGTCGTCGGCGACCTCGACCTTCGGCATCCCGTCGACGGGGTCGCGCTTCTCGCCCCACGCCTTGTTCGGCACGATGTCGAGGAGGTCGACGATGTAGACCTGGGCGCCGATCTGCTCGCTCGCCGGGAAGGCCGCGACGACGCGCTCGCCGGGTGCGCCGCAGCCGAGGATGCTGCCCAACGGGCTCTCGGCCGTGATCTGCTGCGGCAGCAGCTGGCCGGGCTCATAGCCGACCGGGGTGTCGGAGAGCTGCTCGCCGGTCTTGGCGTCGAACGCGCTCAGCGCGTAGGCGACGAGGTCGCCCGACTTCGCCCGGTCGCCGGAGCCCTCGGCGACCACCGTCGCCTGCACCTCGTCGACCTCCAGCGGAGCCGTGAACGTGGCGGTGGACGCCGAGCCCACGTCGCCGGTCACCTTCACCGCGTCCGTCGCGGCGCCCGGGTCGGCCGCCGCGTCGCACAGATCGGCGGCGCCGGACGCGCTCGGGGAGGGGTCGGCGGAGCCGTCCGAGCCGGCGCAGCCGGCGAGCAGGACGGCCGAGACGGCGACGACGGACAGAGCGGCGAACGGACGCAGGCGCACAGGGGGTCCTCACGGAGGGGGAAAGGGACGTCTCATCCTTGCGTAGATTCTTCTGTCCTGGCTGGGAACGAAATCCATGCCGACGGAGGAATGGAATCGGGAGTACCCTCGTGGGGATGACCGCTCAGCAGACGCCCGCACCCGACGCGGCGTCTCCCGACCCGGCCGAGGCGGAGGAGATCGCCGGCGTCGGTCTCACCTACTTCGTCGGCCGCTATCTCGGGGGGCTCCTCGTCCGCATGATCTACCGGCCCCGCATCGAGGGCCGGCAGCACATGCCGCGCAAGGGTCCGATCATCCTGGCGAGCAACCATCTCTCGTTCATCGACTCGTTCGTGATCCCGATGTTCGCGCCCCGCCCGGTGTACTTCCTCGCCAAGGCCGCGTACTTCGAGGGCAAGGGCGTCAAGGGCTGGTTCAGCCGCCAGTTCTTCACCGCGATCGGCGCGACGCCCGTCCGCCGCGGCGCCGGGCAGGCCGCGCTCGACGCGCTCGACCAGCAGCGCCGCATCCTCGCCTCCGGCCGGGCCATCGCGCTGTACCCGGAGGGCACCCGCTCGCTCGACGGCCGCCTGTACAAGGGTCGCACCGGCGTCGCCTTCCTCGCGCTCGAGTCCGGCGCCAAGGTCGTGCCGGTGGGACTCATCGGCACGAACGAGGCCATGCCGGTGGGCGCCAAGTGGCCGCGCCGGCAGCCGCGCATGACGATCCGCTACGGCGAGCCGATCGACGTCTCCAAGCACGGTCCCGCCTCCTCCGGCAAGGCGCGGCGCCTGGCCACCGACGAGATCATGGCGGCCATCCACGCGCTGTCGGGCCAGGAGCTCGCGAACGCGTTCAACGAGGTGCCCGCGCAGAACCCGGTCGACCGGCTGCGCCAGGTGCTCCCCCACGAGCGACGCTGAGCTACGCCACCTCGATCGTCGGCTCGTGCCGCACCGGGAAGTTCACCGAGTTGGCGATGAAGCACCACTCGTGCGCCTGCGCGTGCGCGGCGGTCGCGGCATCGACCATCGCCGCGTCGGCCACCACGACGTGCGGATGCAGCACCACCTCGCGGAAGGCCGCTCCCCCGCGGCCGTCCTCGACCATGACCCCGGTGGCCTCGTCGGCGTAGCCGACCACGACCACCCCGGCCGTGACGCACGCGTGCAGGTACGACAGCAGGTGGCACTGCGACAGCGCCGCGACGAGCAGGTCCTCCGGGTTCCACTTGGCGGGGTCGCCGCGGAAGGGCCGGTCGGCGGATGCCGCGAGCGCGGGTTTGCCGTCGATCTCCAGCGTCACGGCGCGGTCGTAGTCGCGGTAGCCGCTCGTCCCCGTGCCTCGATCGCCGGTCCACGTCGCACGGACCGCGTAGCGGTGCTCACCCAGCATGGGCCACAGTCTGCCACGGCCGCCCGGCGATAGGCTGGCGGGGTGAGCCAGACCTTCCCCGTCGCGGCGGCCGTCGAGCTGGCCGTCGTCGAGCGCAGCGGCTTCATCGAGTCCCGGCACGCGGGCACGGCGATCGTCCTCGCCCCCGACGGGACGACCGCGCGCGCCCTCGGCGACGTCGAGCAGCCCGTCCTGCCGCGCTCGAGCATGAAGCCGATGCAGGCATTGGCGTGCCTCACCGCGGGCGCGGCGCTCGACGGCGAGCGTCTGGGCCTGGCGACGGCGAGCCACTCGGGCACCGAGCGGCACGTCACGGTGGTCCGCGACATCCTCGAGGCCGCCGGCCTCGACGAGTCGGCGCTCGCCTGCCCCGCCGCATGGCCCGAGGACGGCCCCACGCGCGACGGGTTGAAGCGGGAGCTCCTCGGCCCCGAGCGCGTGTACATGAACTGCTCCGGCAAGCACGCGGCCATGCTCCTGACGTGCCGCACGAACGGGTGGGACACCGCGACCTACCTCGATCCCGCCCATCCGCTGCAGGCGCACATCCGCGACCTCGTCGAGCGCCTCACCGGCAGCAGGGCGGTCGCGACCGCCGTCGACGGCTGCGGCGCGCCGGTGTACGCGATGAGCCTGTCGGGTCTCGCCCGCGCGATCCAGCGCGTCGGCACGTCGTCGGAGCGCTCGCCGTTCGCGCTGCACCGCGCCGCGGGTGCGCTCGTGCGCGCCGTGCGCGAGCACCCGTGGACGATCCAGGGACCCGGGATGCCGGACACGATCGCCGCCGAGAAGCTCGGGGTGTTCGCCAAGAGCGGCGCCGAGGGCGTGTGCGTCATGGTCGCCCCGGACGGCACCGCCGTGGCGCTCAAGATGCTCGACGGCAGCGGCCGCGCCGCCGCCGTGACCGCGCTGGCCCTCCTCACGCAGGCGGGCGCCCTGCCGGCCCCGCAGGTGGCCCGCGTCATCGCAGAGCTCCCGCTGACCGTATCCGGCGGCGGGCAGAAGGTCGGGGTGATCCGCCCCACGGTATAGCCGCTCCCACCCGGAGCGCAGAGAGGAATCGGCCATGAGGATCAGCGTCCCCACGGAGATCAAGAACAACGAGTACCGGGTCGCACTGACCCCGTCGGGTGTGCACGACCTCGCCGTGGCGGGCCATGAGGTCTTCGTGCAGCGCGGCGCCGGCGCCGGGTCCTCGATGACCGACGCCGAGTACGAGGAGGCGGGCGCGACGCTCCTCGACGACGCCGCCGACGTGTGGGGCCGCGCCGAGCTGCTGCTGAAGGTCAAGGAGCCGATCGCCGCCGAGTACGGCTTCTTCCGCGACGACCTCGTGCTGTTCACCTACCTGCACCTCGCCGCGGACCGGCCGCTCACCGAGCGCCTCGTGGCCGACGGGGTGACCGCGATCGCGTACGAGACGGTGCAGGCGCCGGGCGGCGGCCTGCCGCTCCTGGCCCCGATGAGCGAGGTGGCCGGCCGCCTGGCGCCGCTCGTGGGCGCGTCGACCCTCATGCGCTCGGCCGGCGGCCTGGGGCTGCTCATGTCGGGCGTCCCCGGCACGCGGCCGGCGACGGTCACGATCATCGGCGGCGGCGTCGCGGGGGCCAACGCGGCCGTCATCGCGGCGGGCCTGGGCGCGGACGTCACGATCTTCGACACCAACATCCAGCGGCTGCGGATGCTCGACGACCACTTCCAGGGTCGCGTCAAGACCGCGGCATCCAACCCCCTCGATCTCGACCGCGCGGTCGTCGCGAGCGACCTCGTGATCGGGTCGGTGCTGATCCCGGGCGCCAAGGCGCCCAAGCTCGTCACGAACGACATGGTCCGTCGCATGCGACCCGGCTCGGTGCTGGTCGACATCGCCGTCGACCAGGGCGGCTGCTTCGAGGACACGCACCCGACCACGCACGCCGACCCGACCTTCACGGTGCACGGCAGCGTGCTCTACTGCGTCGCCAACATGCCGGGCGCCGTGCCGAACACCTCCACCTCGGCGCTCACGAACGCCACGGCGCCGTACGTGCGGCAGATCGCGCGACGGGGCTGGCGCGACGCGCTCCGTGCCGACCCCGCGCTCGCGCTGGGCCTGAACACCGCGGGCGGCGCGGTCGTGAACCCGGGCGTCGCCGCGGCGCACGACCTGCCGCTCGTCTCCCTGGCCGACGTGCTGGCCTGAGCCCTCGGGTCAGAGCGCGCCGCCGTCGACCGAGCGGCCGTAGTCGCCGGGCTCGTCCGGCACGAGCACCGGGGTGTCGCGGTTGAGGCTCTCGCCGCGGAAGAACCGCTTCGACCGCGGGAAGAGGAACCACACGAACATCAGCACGACGCCGATCAGGAGCGCGCCGATGCCGACGACGAACGTGCCGCCGATGCCGAGCAGCACGGTGTTGCCGTAGTCCGTCGACCACATGTCGATCGCCGACTGCACGAACGCGTACGTGAGCATGAGCGCGCCCAGGATCGGCAGCAGGCCCTTGTAGAGGAACTCGCGACCCGACCGGAACAGGTCACGACGGAAGTACCACACGCACGCGTAGCCGGTGATCGCGTAGTAGAAGGCGATCGCGAGCCCGAGCGAGAGGATCGAGTCCTGCAGGATGTTGTCGCTGATGAGCGTCATGCCGATGTAGTAGACGCTCGCGACGATGCCCATGACGAGCGTCGAGAACGACGGCGTCTTGTACCTCGGGTGCACGTGCTTGAAGCGCTCCGGCAGCGCACGGTAGACGCCCATCGAGAGGGTGCCGCGCGCGGTGGGCAGGATCGTGGTCTGCGTCGACGACACCGCCGAGATGAGCACGGCGATCATGAGGAACCAGCCGAAGGGGCCGAGGAGCCCGTCCTTCACGGCGAGGAAGAAGTCGTCGGCGTTGGCCTCGTTGCCGAGCCCGACTCCCTCCTCGCCGAGCCCGGCGTACATCATGGCGGCGATCGTGACCCCGACGTAGGTGACCAGCAGGATCACGGTCGTCAGCAGCGCCGCCCGCCCCGGGATGCGCTTGGGGTCCTTCGTCTCCTCGTTGAGGGCGAGGCACGTGTCCCAGCCCCAGTAGATGAACAGGGCGAGCAGCACGGCCTGGGTGAACCCGGTCCAGCTCGTGAAGGCGAACGGGTTGAGCCAGTTCCAGTCGAATTCCGTCGGATGCGGGGCCGAGCCGCTGAAGAACTGCCACAGCGCGGCGATCACGAAGATCGCGAGCGCCAGGTACTGGATGCCGAGGAGGATGTTCTGGATGCGTTCGCCGATCTCGACGCCGCGCCAGCTGATCCAGGTCATCGCGGCGATGAAGATCACGCCGGTCGCGGTCACGAGCGGCACGTTGTCGGCCAGCGACCCGTCTCCGAACAGCGACCAGAAGTAGATGCCGGCGATCTGCGAGAGGTTGGCGAGCACGACCATGCCGGCGACGGCCACGCCCCAGCCGCCCATCCAGCCGACCCACGGTCCGAACGCCTTCGTGCCCCACGTGAACGTCGTGCCGCAGTCGGGCACCTCGTTGTTGAGCTCGCGGTAGGCGAACGCGATGAACAGCATGGGGACGAAGGCGATCACGAACGCGATGGGCGCCTGCGCGCCGACGGCCAGCACGACCCAGCCGAGCGTCGCGACGAGAGAGTACACCGGCGCGGTGGAGGCCAGCCCGATCACGGTCGAACCGAACAGCCCCAGCGTGCCGGTCGCGAGCCCCTTGCCGTCGCCGCGGGAGAGGTCGATGGGCGTGGTGGTCACAGCGCCGACGCTACGACCGGCATCGCGGGAGCGTCAAGAGGCCCCCGCGATGGCAATCGGATCGTGACGTGCACCGGGGCGCAGGCGTCGAGCTAGACCGCGGGCACGGGCACGCGCGCCGGGGCCGAGACGCGCGGCGGGGCGCTCGTGAACCCGGTGCT
>NZ_JBDIAB010000042.1:0-17593 GCF_039812165.1 Microbacterium sp. | reverse complement strand
TACGCCGTGGGCGAATGCCCAGACTGGTCATAGGCCGCGCAGGGTAGCCTGAACGCACCATGAAGCTCAAGAAGTTCACGCGCAACCCGTTCGTCTACGTGTTGCTCATCGGCGCGCTCCTGCTGATCGGCATGACGCTGATCTCCAGCCTCACCGGGGCCAAGCAGATCACGACGCAGCAGGGTCTCGAGCTGCTCAAGAGGGGCACCGTCTCGGAGGTGCAGACCACCGACGGCGATCAGCGCGTGGACATGACGCTGACCGAGCCGTACGAGGGCTCGGAGCGCGTGCAGTTCTACTACGTGACGCCGCGCGCCGACGAGGTCGTCGCCGCGATCAACACGGCCGACCCCAAGAAGGGGTTCAACGACGTGGTGCCGCGTCCGACGTGGTTCGACGGCTTCCTGTCGCTGCTGCTGCCGCTGCTGCTCCTGGGCCTCCTGTTCTGGTTCCTGATGTCGTCGGCGCAGGGCGGCGGCAGCAAGGTCATGCAGTTCGGCAAGTCTCGGGCCAAGCTCGTCACGAAGGAGACGCCGACGGTCACGTTCGCCGACGTCGCCGGTGCCGACGAGGCCATCGAGGAGATGCAGGAGATCAAGGACTTCCTGAAGGACTCCGCGAAGTTCCTCGCCGTCGGCGCCCGCATCCCGAAGGGCGTGCTGCTGTACGGCCCTCCCGGCACCGGCAAGACGCTGCTCGCGCGCGCGGTCGCGGGTGAGGCGGGCGTGCCGTTCTACTCGATCTCGGGCTCGGACTTCGTCGAGATGTTCGTCGGCGTCGGCGCGAGCCGCGTGCGCGACCTGTTCAACCAGGCCAAGGAGAACGCGCCCGCGATCATCTTCATCGACGAGATCGACGCCGTCGGCCGTCACCGCGGCGCGGGCCTCGGCGGCGGGCACGACGAGCGCGAGCAGACGCTGAACCAGATGCTCGTCGAGATGGACGGTTTCGACCCCAAGGCGAACGTCATCGTGATCGCGGCGACCAACCGCCCCGACATCCTCGACCCGGCGCTGCTGCGTCCGGGGCGGTTCGACCGCCAGATCGGCGTCGACGCGCCGGATCTGAAGGGCCGCCAGAAGATCCTCGAGGTGCACGGGCGCGGCAAGCCGCTCGCCCCGAGCGTCGACCTCTCGGTCATCGCGCGCAAGACCCCCGGCTTCACCGGCGCGGACCTCGCGAACGTGCTGAACGAGGCCGCGCTCCTCACGGCGCGCTCGAACGCGCAGCTCATCGACATGCGCGCGCTCGACGAGGCGATCGACCGCGTCATCGCGGGTCCGCAGCGCCGTACGCGCGTCATGAAGGACCGCGAGAAGCTCATCACCGCGTACCACGAGGGCGGCCACGCCCTCGCGGCGGCGGCGATGAACCACACCGACCCGGTCACGAAGGTGACGATCCTCCCGCGCGGCAAGGCTCTCGGCTACACGATGGTGCTGCCGCTCGAGGACAAGTACTCGGTCACCCGCAACGAGCTGCAGGACCAGCTCGCCTACGCGATGGGCGGCCGTGTCGCCGAGGAGGTCGTCTTCCACGACCCGACCACGGGCGCGTCGAACGACATCGAGAAGGCCACCGGCATCGCCCGCAAGATGGTCACCGAATACGGCATGACCACCGACGTCGGTCCGGTCAAGCTCGGCTCGGCGTCGGGCGAGATGTTCCTCGGCCGCGACATGGGCCACGGCCGCGAGTACTCCGAGTCGGTCGCCGAGCGCGTCGACATCCAGGTGCGGGCGCTCATCGAGCAGGCCCACGACGAGGCGTACGAGGTCATCAACGCCAACCGTGAGGTGCTCGACCGGCTCGCCCTGGCGCTCCTCGAGGAGGAGACGCTCGACCACCTGCAGCTGGCCGAGATCTTCAAGGACGTCAAGAAGCTGCCGCCGCGTCAGCAGTGGCTCTCGAGCGACCAGCGCCCCGTGTCGATGCTGCCCCCCGTCGACGTCCCGCAGCGCCGCGACGAGGCGGGCCTGGCCGCGTCGACCGAGGCCGACGCGACCGCGGCCGCCGAGAAGGCGCCGCACCGGCGTCCCACGGGGCAGGCGCGTCCCGCGACCGCGTAGGGTCGGCCTATGGCCGTCGACCGTGATCGCGTCGCCGCACTCGTGCGCGAGCTCCTCGACGCGATCGGCGAGGACCCGGACCGACCGGGCCTGCGGCAGACCCCGCAGCGCGTCGCCGACGCGTACGCCGAGTTCTTCGCCGGCGTGGGGGTGGATGCCGCGGCCCCCCTCGCGCACACCATCTCGGTCTCGCGGGGGCCCGCGCCCGACACGCTGCCGTCCGGGGCCGTGATGCTCCGCGACATCCGGTTCCGCTCGTTCTGCGAGCACCACCTGCTGCCGTTCGCGGGTCACGCGCACATCGCCTACCTGCCGGGCGAGCAGGTCGTGGGCCTCGGCGCCCTGCCGCGCGTGGTCGAGATCCTCGCGACGCGGCCGCAGGTGCAGGAGCGCCTCGGCGAGCAGATCGCCGACACGATCGCGACGGTCCTCGACGCCCGCGGCGTGCTCGTGGTGCTCGACGCGACGCACGAGTGCGTCACGATGCGCGGGGGCCGGCAGCCGGATGCCTCGACCGTGACGATCGCGGCCCGTGGCGAGCTCGCCGAGCCCGCCGCGCGCGCCGAGCTCATGCTGCTGCTCGGAGGCCACGCCCCGTGATCGAGATCATGGGCGTCGTCAACGTCACCGCCGACTCGTTCAGCGACGGCGGACGCTACCTCGACCCCGACGCGGCGGTCGCGCACGGCCTCGCGCTCCGCGAGGCCGGCGCGAGCATCCTCGACGTCGGCGGCGAGTCGACCCGCCCCGGCGCGGAGCGGGTCGACCCGGAGCTCGAGCGGGCGCGCGTGCTGCCGGTGATCGCCGCGCTCGCCGCGGCCGGCGCGACCGTGAGCGTCGACACCATGAACGCCTCGACGGCGGAGGCCGCCGTCGAGGCCGGTGCCCGCATCGTCAACGACGTGTCCGGGGGCCTCGCCGACACCGGGCTGCTCGAGGTCGCCGCCGCGGGCGGCGGCGACCTCGTCCTCGGCCACTGGCGCGGGCACTCCGCCGACATGTACGCGCGCGCGCAGTACGACGACGTGGCCGCCGAGGTGGCCGCGGAGCTCGCGGAGCGGACGGCCGCGGCGCTCGCCGCGGGCGTCGACCCGGCCCGCATCGTGCTCGACCCGGGCATCGGGTTCGGCAAGAGCCCCGACCAGAGCTGGGCGATGCTGCGCGCGCTGCCGCGCCTGGTCGGACTCGGCCATCGCGTGCTCGTGGGCACGAGCCGCAAGCGGTTCCTGTCCGTGGCGCTGGGCGCCGAGGCATCCGAGGATCGCAAGGATCTCGCGACCGCCGTCACCAGCGTGCTCGCCGCGCAGGCGGGCGCGTGGGCGGTGCGCGTGCACGACGTCGCAGCCACGCGCGACGCGCTCGCCGTGTGGAGCCAGTGGGAGGGCGGCCATGACCGATGAGATCGCGCTGACCGGCATCCGTGCCACCGGGTTCCACGGCGTGTACGAGCACGAGCGCCGCGACGGACAGGAGTTCGCCGTCGACGTCGTGCTCGCCCTGTCGACCCGCGCGGCGGCGGCGAGCGACGACGTCGCCGACACCGTGCACTACGGCGAGCTCGCCGAGGTGGTCGCCGCGATCATCGCCGGCGAGCCGGTGAACCTGCTCGAGACGCTCGCCGAGCGCATCGCGGTCGCCGCCCTCGCATACCCGATCGTGGAGGGCGTGACCGTCACCGTGCACAAGCCGCAGGCGCCCATCCCGGTGCCGTTCGGCGACGTCTCCGTCACGATCCGCCGTGGGAGGAACCGATGAACCGCCGGCTCGCGCAGGGCTTCTCCGCCGATCGGGTTCCGGAGCGGACCGACGCCGTCGAGGCGGTCGTGGCCCTCGGGGCGAACCTCGGCGATCGCGCGGCGACGATCGCCGCCGCGCTCGACGAGCTCGCCCGCCTGCC
The DNA here is from genome assembly GCF_039812165.1 of Microbacterium sp. Classification (GTDB taxonomy): domain Bacteria; phylum Actinomycetota; class Actinomycetes; order Actinomycetales; family Microbacteriaceae; genus Microbacterium. The sequence goes on along the minus strand of NZ_JBDIAB010000042.1, from coordinate 13,627 downwards.
CCTCACCCGCGTGACCGCCGCGGCCGAGCCGATCGAGTCGGTCGCGATCACCCCGCAGGGCGCGGATGCCACGGCCCCCGCCTATCTCAACACCGTCGCGATCGTGACCACGCGCCTGGCCCCCACGGTGCTGCTGTCGTACCTCCACGCGATCGAGGCGCGGCACGGCCGGGAGCGCACCGTCCGCTGGGGCGACCGCACGCTCGACCTCGACCTCATCGCGTACGGCGAGGTGACCAGCGCCGACCCGGCGCTCACCCTGCCGCACCCGCGCGCCGCCGAGCGCGACTTCGTGCTCGAGCCGTGGCTGCGCGCCGATCCCGAGGCGGTGCTCCCCGGGCACGGCCGCGTGGCCGACCTGCTCGCGCGACTGCGGGGGAGCGCCCCGTGAGACGCACGTCGGCGGCACTCCTCGTCACGGTCGCGATCGTGGCGGCCGTCGTCGGGTTCGGCATCGACCAGGTGCTGACCTCGTCGGGACGCCCGACCTTCACGCCCTCGGTCATGCTGCCGGTGCTCCTCGTGCTGCTCGGCGCGATCACCGTGGCCCTCGCCGTCCCCATCCGCCGTGCGACCCGCGGCGTGGTCGGGCCCCGGGTCGACCCGTTCCGCGCGCTGCGCGTCGCGATGCTCGCGAAGGCGTGCAGCATCGTCGGCGCCGCTGTCGGGGGCGCCGCGACCGGCCTCCTCGTGTTCATCGCGACCCGCCCGGTCTCGCCCTCGTTAGGCTCGATAGGGGCGGTGATCGCATCGATCGTCGCCGCCGTCGCGCTCGTGGCGGCAGGGCTCATCGCCGAGCACCTCTGCACGATTCGGAAGGACGACGATGACGGACAGGCCGAACCCGGAGACCCCGGCGTCGAGCTCTCCCCGCACCACTGAGCACGACCCCGCCGACCTCGTCGGGGCGGCGCCGCAGGCACCGCAGCTGGTGGACGAGACGCACGGGCAGGACGGCGTCCTGGATGCCGGCACGTACGACGCCGTCCGCGAGCCCCGGAGCGCGAACCGGCTGCCACTGGGCGACGGCACGTGGCACCAGATCTCGCCGAAGTACGTGCGCGTGCAGTTCATCGCGAACGGGGCGTTCCTCGTCGGCATCCTCGCCGTCGCCCTGATCCTCGCGCTCGTGCTGCACCAGGTGTGGGTGTGGATCCCCGCCGGCATCCTCACCGTGATCCTCGTGTGGACGCTCGCGATCCTCCCGCGTCAGGCGCGCGCCTACGGCTATCAGCTGCGCGACGACGACCTCGTGTTCCGCCGCGGCATCCTGTGGCAGCGCATGGTCGCGGTGCCCTACGGGCGCATGCAGCTCGTCGACATCACGCACGGGCCGCTCGACCGCGGCTTCGGCATCGCGCAGCTCAAGCTCGTCACGGCCGCCGCGGTGACCGGCGTCACGATCCCGGGCCTCACCCAGGCCGCCGCCGAGCAGCTGCGCGACACCCTCATCGACGTCGCCGAGACGCGCCGGACGGGGCTATGACCGACGGACCGTTCCCGCCCAGCCCGCCCCGGCGGCCCACGCCGCTGCCGTCGAGCCGGCCCGCGGCCGACGCTCCGGCGTCCGGCGCAGGTGCACCGGGCGCGGCCGCCGCGGCACCCGCTCAACCGCCCGGCCCGCCGCGCGGCAGCGTGCGCTCGCCGCTCAGCGACGGCGAGTGGCACCGGCTGCACCCGCTCACGCCGCTCCTGCGCGGGGGGCTGTTCCTGCTGGTGGTCATCGGCATCCTGGTCGCGAACCTGCGCGACCGCCTGTTCACGCTCGTGTTCCCCTGGCTGCTCCCCGATCTGCCCGAGGGCGAGAGCTGGGACGAGTACGAGGGCGACCCGGTCGACTTCATCGTCGCGAACAACCTGATCATCGTCGCGATCCTCGTGGTGCTCGCGGTGCTGATCGCCGTGCTGGTGGGGGCGTACGTGTCGTGGCGCTTCCACACCTTCCGCATCACGGGCGACGACGTCGAGGTGCGCAGCGGCATCCTGTTCCGCACCCAGCGCCGCGCCCCGCTCGACCGCGTGCAGGGTGTGAACCTGACGCGGCCCATGATCGCGCGCCTGCTCGGCATGGCCAAGCTCGAGGTCGTCGGCGCCGGAACCGATGCCAACGTCAAGCTCGAGTACCTGTCGACGAGCAACGCCGAGACCGTGCGCGGCGACATCCTGCGCCTCGCCTCCGGACGACGCCTCGGTGGCGCGGCGGCGGCCGCCGCGGCACAGCGCGGCTCGGCGGCGGCGATCGCGACGGTCGGCGCGGGCATCGCGGGCTTCATCGACGGCGTCGACACCGACACCGACGAGCCCGCCTCGGTCGTCGAGATCCCTCCCGGGCGCGTCATGCTCTCGCACCTGCTGTCGCCGTCGACCGTGACGCTCGTCGCGATCATCGTGGCGATCGCGGTCGGCAGCTCGTTCGGGCAGCCGTGGGTGCTGTTCAGCGCGATCCCGGCCCTGCTCGGCTTCGGGGCGTACTGGGCGCGGTCGATCACGCGGTCGCTGCGCTATTCGATCGCCCCCACGCCCTCGGGCGTGCGGATCACCTCCGGCCTGTTCACGACGGTGACCGAGACGCTGCCGCCGGGGCGCGTCCACGCCGTCGAGGTGCAGCAGTCGATCCTGTGGCGGCCCGCCGACTGGTGGTCGATCCGCGTCAACAGGCTGTCCGGGCGCTCGGCGACCGACTCCTCGGCCCAGGCGTTCTCGACGGTGCTGCCGGTCGGCACGCAGGCCGACGTCGAGCGCGTGCTGCGGCTGCTCCTCCCCGGACTGCCCGAGCAGGAGTGGCCCGAGGTGTTCCGTCACGGCATCCGCGGCCCCGGCGCCGACGACCCGTACACGAACACGCCCCGGCGGGCACGGTGGCTGCGCCCGCTGTCGTGGCGGCGCAACGGGTTCCTGCTGACGCCGGATGCCCTGTTCCTCCGCCGCGGGTTCCTGTGGCGGTCGCTCGTGATCCTGCCCCTCGCGCGCCTGCAGTCCGTGCGCATCGGCCAGGGGCCGCTGGCCCGCGCCCTCGACCTCGCCTCCGTGCAGGGGCACACCGTGATCGGGCCGGTGTCGAGCGAGCTCGGCGCGATCGACCGCACCGCGGCCCTGGCCGTGTGGGCCGATGCCGCGCGCGGCGCCATCACCGCCGCCGCCGGCGACCGCTCGCACCGCTGGGCGTCCGAGCCGGAGGCGGATCGGCTCGATGCGGAAGGCCAGGATGCCGGGAGCGGCGACGGCCCGGTCGTCGAGCGGCGTCCGGAAGGCGAATCCGTTCCGGTCGAGCGCGCCCAGGGCACCGGCGACGATGCCCGGACCGACCTCGCGTCGGCCCCGAGCGGTGACATCGCTCCCGTCGGGCGGGAGCGGACCGACGGGCAGCTCGGCACCGCGGCATCCCGTCCCGAGGAGCCGGCGTGAGCCGTGGCGGACGGCTCGGCGTCGGCGTCATCGGCGCGGGCCGCGTCGGCCCGGTGCTGGCGGCCGCGCTCGCCGGAGCCGACCACGCGCTCGTCGGCATCACCGGCGGGTCCGATCCCGATCGGGTCGAGGCGGTGCTGCCGGGAGTGCCCGTGCTCACCGCCGAGGAGGTCGTGCGGCGCAGCGAGCTCGTGATCGTCGCGGTGCCGCACGACGAGCTGCCGGGGCTCGTCGCCGGGCTCGCGGAGCTCGGCGCCTGGCAGACCGGACAGCTCGTGCTGCACACCGATCCGGCGTACGGCGTCGACGTGCTGGCGCCGGCCGCGGCGCGGGGGGCCATCCCGCTCGCGGTGCATCCGGCGATGGCGTTCACCGGCACCTCGATCGACCTGCGGCAGCTGCGCGCGTCGTACGCGGCCGTGACGGCGCCGGCGATGGTCCTGCCGATCGCGCAGGCGCTCGCGGTGGAGCTCGGCTGCGAGCCCGTGGTCGTCGCCGAGGCCGACCGCCCCGCCTACGCGGAGGCCATCGGCACCGCGACGGAGTTCTCCGCGGCGATCGTGGCCCAGGCCGCCGGACTGCTGGTCCAGGCCGGCGTCGAAGAGCCCGGCCGGTTCCTCTCCGCGCTCGTGCACTCCACGGTCGAGCGCGCGCTCGGCACGGTTCCGCGCGAAAGCGGCCCGATCCAAGGCTGAACGACGCCGAGAGCGCTTTCGAGCGGCCCCGGCGCCGTCTGGCCTTGGTTCGGACCTCATTCCGTGGGAGCGCCAGGCGCCCGCGGATAGACTTGGGGGTCGACTTCCGAGGAGCCCCCGAGCATGACTGAGACGCCGCCCAGCGCGCCCGACGCGGACGCCGCCCGCACCGAGCTCGAGGACGTGTCCGAGCAGAAGGCCGTCCGTCTCGCCAAGCGCGACCGGCTCCTCGCCGAGCGGACGGATGCCGCCGGCGGCGCCTACCCGGTCGCCGTCCCGGTGACCGACACCATCCGGCAGCTGCGCGAGCGGTTCGCCGACCTCGAGGCGGGCGCCGAGACCGGCGTCGTGGCGTCCGTCGCCGGCCGGGTCGTGTTCAGCCGCAACACCGGCAAGCTCTGCTTCGCGAGCCTCCAGGCGGGCGACGGCAGCCGCATCCAGGCGATGGTCTCGCTCGCCGAGGTGGGCGCCGAGTCGCTGCAGGCGTGGAAGGAGCTCGTCGACCTCGGCGACCACGTGTCGGTCACCGGCCAGGTCATCTCCAGCCGCCGGGGCGAGCTGTCGATCATGGTCACCGACTGGGTCATCGCCGCGAAGGCGCTGCTGCCCCTGCCGAACCTCTACACCGAGCTCAGCGAGGAGAGCCGCGTGCGCTCCCGCTTCCTCGACCTCATCGCCCGCGACCAGGCGCGCGAGACGGTGCTCGCGCGCGCGAAGGTCAACGCGAGCCTGCGCGACACCTTCGCCGCCCGCGGCTTCGTCGAGGTCGAGACCCCCATGCTGCAGGTGCAGCACGGGGGAGCGGCGGCCCGCCCGTTCGTCACCCACTCGAACGCCTTCGACACCGACCTGTACCTGCGCATCGCGCCGGAGCTGTTCCTCAAGCGCGCCGTCGTCGGCGGCATCGACCGCGTCTTCGAGATCAACCGCAACTTCCGCAACGAGGGTGCCGACTCGACGCACAGCCCCGAGTTCGTGATGCTCGAGGCCTATCAGGCCTACACCGACTACCACGGCATCGCCGACCTCACCCAGGAGCTCGTCCAGAACGCGGCGCGCGCCGTCGCCGGCTCGACGACGGTCACCTGGGCCGACGGCACCGAGCACGACCTCGGCGGCGAGTGGGACCGCATCTCGATGTACGAGTCGCTGTCGGATGCCGTGGGTCGCACGATCACGCCCGAGACGCCGTTCGAGGAGCTCACGGCTCTCGCCGCGGCGGCCGGCGTCGACGTGCCGGCGAAGACGGCCACGCACGGCAAGCTCGTCGAGGAGCTCTGGGAGCACCACGTCAAGGCCGATCTCGTGCGCCCCACCTTCGTCATGGACCTCCCGGTCGACACGAGCCCGCTCGTGCGCGAGCACCGCTCGATCCCGGGCGTCGTGGAGAAGTGGGACCTCTACGTGCGCGGCTTCGAGCTGGCCACCGGCTACTCCGAGCTCGTCGACCCGGTCATCCAGCGCGAGCGGTTCGTCGAGCAGGCGAAGCTCGCGGCGCGAGGCGACGACGAGGCCATGCGCGTCGACGAGGAGTTCCTGCGCGCGCTCGAGCACGGCATGCCGCCCACGGGCGGCATGGGCATGGGCATCGACCGGCTGCTGATGGCGATCCTGGGCCTCGGCATCCGCGAGACGATCCTCTTCCCGCTCGTCAAGTAGCCGCGGCAGCGCGCGGTGCCGTTCTCGCTGTGGCTGACGCTGCTCCTCGCCTGCGTCGTGATCAGCTTCACGCCGGGCGCGGGGGCGATCAACACGATGGGCAACGCCCTCGCGCACGGGTTCCGACGCGCGATCTGGGGCATCCTCGGCCAGCAGGCGGCGCTCGTCGTCCAGATCGTGATCGTGGCGCTCGGCGTCGGCGTGCTCGTCGCGTCGTCGCCGCTGCTGTTCGACGTCATCCGCTATGCGGGTGCGGCCTACCTCGCCTATCTCGGCATCCGTCAGATCCTGCGCCGGCCCGTCGCGGACGAGACGGCGGACGCCTCGGATCGGTCGCCCGTCACGGCGGCCGAGTCCCGGTGGTCGATGTTCCTGCGAGGCCTGTGGGTGAACCTGCTCAACCCGAAGGCGATCGTGTTCTTCCTCGCGTTCCTGCCGCAGTTCATCCGCCCGGCCGAGCCGCTCGCGCCGCAGTACCTGACGGTCGCGGTGACCGTCGTCGCGGTCGACATCGCCGTGATGTGGGGCTTCTTCGCCCTCGCGGCGCACGGGTTCCGCCGGTTCACCCGCAGCGCACGAGGGCAGCGCACGCTCGACGTCGTGTTCGGCGGCCTGTTCCTCGGCGTCGCGGTGCTGCTGCTGTTCGTGCACTGAGCCGCGCGCGCTACGCCGGCTCGGGATCGGGCAGCAGGATGCCGTCGAGATAGTCGCGCAGGCAGCCGACCACATCGACGCGCGGGTCGAGCAGCGACTGCAGCTGGAGCCCGTCCCAGAGCCCGACGAGCGAGGTCGCGGCGCGGTCCGGGTCGACGCCGTCGCGCAGCAGGCCGAGCTCGCGGAGGATCCGGAAGTCGGCGGCGAAGTCGGCCCGCAGTCCTGCGAACCGTCGCGTGAAGTAGTCGCGGGCAGGATGCCCCTCCGTCACGGCCTCGCCGGAGAGGGTCGCGTACAGCTCGATCACGCCCGGTATCTCGGTGTTGGCGCGTGCGACCGCGAGCACCTCGTCGACGAACGACGAGGCATGGACGCGGTCGGGGCGCATGGCGCCGACCGCATCACGCCGCTCGAGCACGGCCAGCAGCAGGTCGCGCTTGGTGGGGAAGTAGTGGAACAGGCTCGACTGGCTCATTCCCACACGGTCGGCGACCTGCTGGAACGACCCCGCGTGGTAGCCGCGGGCGGCGAACACCTCGGCGGCGGCCTCGACGATCGCGGCACGCCTGCCCGCGTGCTTCGCGTAGGGGACGCGTCGCACGCGCTCGACCCGTGGCCCCGCCATGGCTCCATCGTACGCGCGCAAAGATTTCGAGTACTCACTCGAAATTTGCGCTAGCGTGGGTCGCACTCGCACGAGGAAGTGGAGAGCGGATGACACTCACACGACGACAGCTGCTGACCGCCGGCCTGAGCACGGTCGCACTGGGAGCGCTTGCCGGCTGTGCGACGCCGGGCACCGCCTCGGTCAACGCGCAGCCCACGATCCCGCCCGCCACCGGCGGCGGGATCACGCTCACGTACTGGGCGTGGCTGAAGGACCTGCAGAAGGTCGCCGACATCTGGAACGCGGCGAACCCCGACATCCAGGTGCAGACCGTGCCGATCCCCGGCGGGAACGCCGGCGGCTACCAGAAGATGTACTCGGCGTTGGCGGCGGGCGGCGGTCCCGACCTCGCGCAGATCGAGATGCGCTCGATCCCCGAGTTCATGCTCGTCAACGGCCTCGTCGACCTGTCGCGCTACGGCGCCGACGACGTCGCCGCGAAGTTCGACCCGACCCTGTGGTCGCAGGTGAGCTTCACGGGGGGCGTGTTCGGGGTGCCGCAGGACTCGGGCCCGATGGGCTCGTTCTACCACACGCCCTCCTACGAGGCGATCGGCGCCGAGCCGCCCGCGACCTGGGACGAATGGGCGCAGGTCGGCCGCGAGTTCCGCAAGGCCGGCATCTACATCGACGTCTTCGGCCTCAACGACGCGAGCTTCTTCTGCTCGTTCGCGACGCAGGCCGGCGCCCAGTGGCTCACACCTGAGGAGGACGGCTGGGTCATCGACATGACCGACGAGGCCACGCTCGAGGTCGCCCGCTTCTTCGACGCCGCGATCGACGAGGACGTCGTCTCGACCTCGATCGCTCCGTACTCGCCGGGGTGGTTCGCCGCGGCATCCAAGGGGCAGATCGCGTCGTGGACGGTCGCCAGCTGGGGCGACGCGCTCGTGGAGGGCGTCGCCGGCGGCTCCGGTCAGTGGCGCGTGGCGCCCATGCCCACGTGGGGCAGCGGCGGCTTCGGGTCGAGCTACCTGGGCGGCTCGACGGCGGCGGTCCTCGCGAACAGCAAGCACCCCGCCGAGGCGCTGCGGTTCGCCACGTGGATGTGCTCGTCGGAGGAGGGCGTCAACGCGCTGATCGAGCACTGCGGCATCGGCTGGTCGCCGGCCGTCGACGTGATCGGCGCGAAGCGCGAGCAGCCGTCGGAGTTCTTCAGCGGGCAGAACTACAACGAGGAGATCTTCGTGCCTGCCAGCCGGGAGCAGAACCCGGACTGGTCGTGGTGGCCGATCACGCAGCAGTCGTTCAACATCCTCTCCGACGGCTTCCGCAAGAAGGTCTCGGGCACGACGCTGGTCGACTCCGTCGCGGCGGCCGAGCAGCAGATCATGACCGCGTTCCGCAACAAGGGACTCAGCATCCGGAAGGCAGGCGAGTGATGACGACCACCACGACCATCGTGACGGGCTCGGCGCAGTCCCGATCGTCGAAGCGCTCGGGAGCCGTGCGGCGCGCGCCCTGGATCCTCCTCGCGCCCTTCCTGCTCCTGTTCCTGCTGACCTTCGTGCTGCCGATCGTCGTGGCGATCGGCTCCAGCTTCACGAGGGTCACCCGCAGCGGTCTGTTCGGCGAGGCGGGCGTCACGAGCGAGTTCGCCTGGTTCGACAACTACGCGCAGGCGATCGCCGACGGCAACTTCGTCGCCTCGATCGGCCGCGTCCTGCTGTTCGGCATCGTGCAGGTGCCGGTCATGATCGTCGCGGCCACGGTCCTCGCGCTCCTCCTGGAGTCGGCCTCGGCGAAGTGGCCCGGGTTCTTCCGCGCGACGTACTTCATGCCCTACGGCGTGCCGGGCGTCATCGCCACGATCCTGTGGTCGTTCCTCTACGTGCCGGGACTCAGCCCCATCGTCGACGTCGCGTCCTGGATGGGGATCGAGGTCGACTTCCTCGGCGCCGGCACGGTGCTGTGGTCGATCGCGAACATCGTGACCTGGACCTACGTGGGCTACAACATGCTGATCATCATCGCGCAGCTCAAGGCGATCCCCGGCGAGCTGTACGAGGCGGCCCGCGTCGACGGCGCGGGGCCATGGCGCATCGCGCGCAGCATCCAGCTGCCGCTCATCGCGCCGGCGCTCGTGCTCACGACGGTGTTCTCCATCATCGGCACGCTGCAGCTGTTCGCGGAGCCCCAGGTGCTCGCGAAGTTCTCGCCCGCGATCGACTCGCAGTACACGCCGAACCTGTCGGCCTACACCACCGCGTTCGCGTACAACGACTACAACGTCGCCGCCGCGCAGGCCGTGCTCATCGCGGTCGTGGCGTTCATCCTCTCGTTCGTGTTCCTTCGCCTCACCAACCGGAAGGGCTCATGATGACGACTGCAACCGCAACCACGGCGACGTCGGCTCCCCGCGCGGCGAAGGCGCCCGGTGCGTCGAACGACCGCTCCGCCGGGCGGTCGAGGGCGTCGACGATCATCGTCACGGGCGTGCTCGTGCTCGTCGCGCTCTACTTCCTGGTGCCGATCTACTGGGTCGTCGTCGCGGCGACGAAGACCTCGGAGGACCTCTTCTCGACCTTCGGGTTCTGGTTCGCGCCGAACTTCGCGCTGTGGGACAACCTCGGCCAGGTGCTCACCTACGACGACGGGATCTTCGTCCGCTGGTTCCTCAACTCGGTGTTCTACGCCGGCGTCGGCGCGGTGCTGGCCACCTACTTCGCCGCCGCCGGCGGCTACGCGCTCGGCAAGTATCGGTTCCGCGGCAACAACCTCATCTTCGGGCTGATCCTCGGCGGCGTGCTCGTTCCGGGGACCGCGACGGCGCTGCCGCTGTTCCTGCTGTTCAGCCAGATGGGGCTGGCGAACACGTACTGGAGCGTGCTCATCCCGTCGCTGGTCTCGCCGTTCGGCCTGTTCCTGTGCCGGATCTACGCGCAGGCCACCGTCGACGACGCGCTCCTGGAGGCGGCACGGCTGGACGGGGCGGGCGAGCTGCGCATCTTCCAGTCGGTGGTGCTGCGCATCCTCACCCCGGCGCTCGTGACGGTGTTCCTGTTCCAGCTGGTAGGGATCTGGAACAACTACTTCCTGCCGCTGGTCATGCTCGCCGACTCGAGCCTGTACCCGATTACTCTGGGGCTGAACAACTGGCTCGGGCAGGTCGACCGGCTGCCGGAGTTCTACCAGCTCACGACCGGCGGGGTGCTCCTGTCGATCATCCCGCTCGCCATCGCCATGATCGTCCTGCAGCGGTTCTGGCGCGGCGGCCTGACAGAAGGCTCCGTCAAGTAACGTGACCTACCTCACGGACCTCGCCCCCGGCGCGGGAGCCCGCACGCCCGCGCGCTCCCGGCTCCGCACCGACGCGCCGCGGCTCTCGTTGAACGGCGACTGGCGGTTCCGCCTGCTGCCCGGCGCTCCCGGCGAACCCGGCGACGACGGCTTCCTCCCCGACGGCGAGGAGCCCGACGACGTCGCCGGCGAGCACTACGACGACTCGGGCTGGGACGTCATCCGCGTGCCGTCGCACTGGGTGCTCGAGGGCGACGGCGCGTACGGGCATCCGATCTACACGAACAAGCAGTATCCGTTCCCGATCGACCCGCCGTTCGTGCCCGACGAGAACCCGACGGGCGATCATCGGCGCACGTTCGAGCTGCCGGAGTCGTGGTCGGATGCCGCTCGCGTGCTGCTGCGCTTCGACGGGGTCGAGTCGCGCTACCGCGTGTGGGTCAACGGCGCCGAGATCGGCATCGGCTCGGGAAGCCGGCTCGTGCAGGAGTTCGACGTCACGGCGGCCGTCCGTCCGGGGCGCAACCTCGTCGTCGTGCGCGTGCACCAGTGGTCGGCCGCGAGCTACCTCGAGGACCAGGACCAGTGGTGGCTCCCCGGCATCTTCCGCGACGTGACCCTCGAGGCGCGGCCCGCCGGCGGCATCGAGGACGTGTGGCTGCGCACCGCGTTCGACGGCGCGGACGACGAGCCCGGCGCGGCCGGCACGGGGCGGATCGTCCCCGAGATCGTCGCCGACGAGGCCGCGTACCCGCTGACGTTCCGGATGCCGGAGCTCGACCTGACCGTGACCTGGGACGCCCCGGGCGACGTCGCGCCGGTGGAGATCCCGCGCGTCGAGCCGTGGTCGGCCGAGGCGCCGCGCCTCTACGACGCCACCGTGTCGGGCGCCGCCGAGACGGTGTCGCTGCGACTGGGTTTTCGAACCGTCGTCATCGAGGGCGACCGGTTCCTGGTCAACGGCCGCCGCGTGATGTTCCACGGCGTCAACCGGCACGAGTGGCATCCGGATCTCGGCCGCGTCTTCGACGAGGCCGAGGTCGTGGCCGACCTCAAGCTCATGAAGCGCGCGAACGTCAACGCGATCCGCACGAGCCACTATCCGCCGCATCCGCGCGTGCTCGAGCTGATGGACGAGCTCGGCTTCTGGGTGATCCTGGAGTGCGATCTCGAGGCGCACGGCTTCGAGCAGGTGGGCTGGCAGGGGAGCCCCAGCGACGACACCGGCTGGCGCGCCGCGTACCTGGACCGCATCGAGCGCACCGTCGAGCGCGACAAGAACCACCCGTGCGTGGTGATGTGGTCGCTCGGCAACGAGTCGGGCACCGGTCAGAACCTCGCCGCGATGGCGGCGTGGGTGCACGAGCGCGACCCCGAGCGGCCGGTGCACTACGAGGGCGACCATGTCGGCGCCTACACCGACGTCTACTCGCGCATGTACGCGAGCGTCCCCGAGACCGAGTCGATCGGCCGGGACGACTCCCGGACGATCCTGCTCGGCTGCTCGGCGGCCGAGTCGGCGACGCAGCGCACCCGTCCGTTCCTGCTGTGCGAGTACGCGCACGCGATGGGCAACGGCCCCGGCGCGCTCGATCAGTACCAGGAGGTCTTCGACCGTTACCCGCGGCTTCACGGCGGCTTCGTATGGGAGTGGCGGGATCACGGCATCCGCGTGCGCAGCGGAGACTCGACCGAGTTCTTCGCGTACGGCGGAGACTTCGGCGAGGTCGTCCACGACGGCAACTTCGTCACCGACGGCCTGCTGCTCTCCGACGGCACGCCGTCTCCGGGCCTCGCCGAGTACGCGCACGTGATCGCGCCGATCCGACTCGAGGTCGACGACCGGTCGGTCTCGGTCCTCAACCGGCGCCACACGTCCGACACGTCCGACCTCGACGTCCGCTGGCGCCTCGAGCACGACGGCGTGCCCGTCGCCGACGGCCGGCTGGACATCCCCGTGCTCCGGCCAGGCGAGGCCGTCCGGATCGCGGCGCCGGCCGTGCCCGAGGCACACCGGGGGGCCGCGGGCGAGCTGTGGCTCACGGTCGAGGTCGTGCTGCGCGACGACACCGCGTGGGCGCGTGCCGGCCACGTCGTGGTGTCGGCGCAGAGCCGGTCGGATGCCGCGCCCCTTCGGACGAGCCGCCCGGGGCTCGCACGGACGGCGAGCCGGGGCGACGACCTGCCCGAAGCGCTGGGTCCGGCACGGTTCCGGCGCGGACGGCTCGTGCAGCTCGCCGGCGCCGCGGTGGGCGGCCCGCGACTGGAGTTGTGGCGCGCGCCCACCGACAACGACCAGGGCTTCGAGTTCGGCTCCTACGACGGCGTCGACCCGACCCTCGATCTCGGCCGCGGGGCGCCCGCGCCGTCGAACGAGGAGATCTGGCGGCAGCACGGGCTCGATCGGATCGTCTCGCGCGTCGTCGAGCGCTCCGGCACGGACGACTCGCTGCACGTCGTGCGCCGCTACTCGGCGGCCAACTCCGCCGCCACGATGGTCGTCGACGAGCACTGGTCCGCGCGGGACGGCGAGGTGCTGCTGCGCGTCGACGTCACCCCCGGCCACGGCTGGGAGTTCGTGATCCCCCGCATCGGCATCCGCCTCGACCTTCCCGACGACGTGGACGGTGCCGCGTGGTTCGGCACCGGTCCGCACGACTCGTACCCCGACTCGCGCCGATCGGTGCGCGTCGGCCGCTTCGAGGCGCCGATCGACGAGCTGACGGTGCCGTACGCGCGTCCGCAGGAGAGCGGTCATCGCAGCGACCTGCGCGAGCTCACGCTGCGCCGCGCGGGCGCGGACTGGCTGCGCATCGCGGCGTTCCCCGACGTGAAGGGCCGGCTCCCCGGCTTCACGCTCACGCGGCACACCGCGCAGGATCTCGCCGCGGCGGACCATCCGCACGAGGTGCGCGACTCCGGGCACCACTACCTGTACCTGGATGCCGCTCAGCACGGATTGGGCTCGCGCGCGTGCGGACCGGACGTGTGGCCCGACTCGATGCTGCACGCGCAGGCGCGCACGATGGAGTTCGCGATCGCCTCGGCCGGCTGAGCCCTGCCCGGCCGCGTTCATGCCGCGCGACGCGTGAACGCCCAGTCGGGCAGGTGCCCCGCGGCGACGAACGAGCGCATGATCCCGCCCAGACCGTGCTCGGGATCGATCGCGAGCGCCTGGGCGGCGTAGCGCTCGGCGTGAGTCGACCTTCCCAGCGCCCACGAGAGCCACGCGCACGCGGCGAGCGGACCCGGCCGGTCGGACCGGCGCGTGAGCGCGGCGACGTGCCGCGTGAGCGCGAGCGCCGCC
>NZ_JBDIAB010000041.1:0-17764 GCF_039812165.1 Microbacterium sp. | reverse complement strand
CACGAGCTGGTCCTCGGTGAGCCCGGAGTACTTCAGGAAGAGCTGGTACTCCTCGTCGGCGGGGACATCCTCGGCGCGCGTGGCCAGCAGCAGGAACGGCTTCACCAGAGGATTCTATTGGTCGGGCTGCCGTCCCCCGTGCCGTGCTGTCCCACCCGCTCCCGCACTCGCCGGCGCGGCCGCACGAAGTTCGCAGTATCGCGCGAACTTCGCAGAGATCGCCCGAGATCCTCCGAAGCACGTGCGACTCTGCGAGGTTCGTGAGCGGCCGCGGGCGTCGGCCGGCGCGGGGGGAGGATGCCGGGGCGTTGAGGCCCCGGGCGGACCGATCTATCCTGGCGGCAGGGACGGGCACGGCATCCGTCTGAAGCCGGTCCCGGCTCTCACGAGGAGGACCGCACATGTCCACGATCGCCTGGATCGGGCTCGGCCACATGGGCGAGCCGATGACCGCCAACCTCGTCGCCGCGGGGCACACCGTGCGCGGGGTCGACCTCAACCCCGCCGCCGCGGCGGCCGCGGCGTCGCACGGCGTGCGGATCGTCGGCTCGGTCGCCGAGGCGCTCGCGGGCGCCGACGCGTGCTTCACGTCGCTCCCGAAGCCCGAGCACGTGCGGAGCGTCTACGCCGACGGCATCCTGCCCCACGCGGATGCCGCGACCCTGCTGCTCGACACCTCCACCGTCGACGTCGAGACCTCGCGCTGGTGCCATGCCGAGGCGTCGGCGCGGGGGCTCTCGTTCGTCGACGCGCCGATCTCGGGCGGCACCGCCGGCGCCGCCGCGCACACGCTCACGTTCATGCTCGGCGGCCGCCCCGACCACGTCGAGCGCGCGCGCGAGCTCGTCGCCCCGATGGCGGGAGCCGTGATCGCGTGCGGGCCGGCGGGATCGGGCATCGCGGCCAAGCTCGTCAACAACATGATGCTGCTGATCGACGTCATGGCGGTGTCGGAGGGGTCGCAGCTCGCCGAGCAGCTGGGCCTGGACCACCACGTCTTCTACGAGGTCGCGAGCGTCTCGTCGGCGTCGTCGTGGGCGCAGCGGCTGTGGTACCCGGTGCCCGGCGTCGTCGAGACGGCGGCCGCGAACCGCAACTTCGACGCCACGTTCTCGGTCGACCTCGCCCGCAAGGACTGCTCGCTGGCGGTGGCTGCCGCGCACGGCACCGGCGTGCGGATCCCCGCCGCCGAGCTGGCGCTCTCGCAGCTCGACGAGCTCGTCGCCGAAGGCCTCGGGGGCAAGGACTGCACGCTCGTCGCCAGGCTCGCGACCCCCGACGGCGCGCTCCGCGGCTACGACCCCGAGCGCGACCGGGGCTGAGTCGCACGGCGCGCCCGCCGCGGCGGCTCCCGGCGCGCGAGCCGGACTAGCATGGGCCGCAGGAGGTCATCATGGCGATCGCACGACTTCGCGGAGGCCCGCTCGACGGGCAGATCCTTCCCCTGCAGCCCGGCGTGGACGACTCCCTCATCGTCCCCTACGGCGAGGGCCAGCTCGTCTACCACCGGCACGGCGACGACCGGCACACCGGGTCGGGAGACGGGCCCACCGAAGGCCTGTTCGTCTACGTCGAGGCCACCGAGGACATCAACCCCGACCCCGACGGCCGCGACGCGTGACGGTCGATCCGACGGCGGAGCCGGCCCGCTCGCGCGAGATCGAGCTGAAGTTCGACGTCGACGACGCCACACCGCTGCCGGACTGGTCGTCGCTGCCGGGCGTCGCGTCGGTCTCACCGGGCGAGGTGCGCGATCTCGATGCGCGCTACCTCGACACCGAGGCGTTCGACCTCGGCCGTGCCGGCTACGCTCTGCGTCGCCGCACCGGCGGCCCCGACGCGGGCTGGCACATCAAGGGCCCGCGCGGCGCCGACGGCGGGCGCGTCGAGCTCGCGTGGCCGCTGGGGCCGGTCGACGGCGTCCCCGACGCGGTGCGTGCGGCCGTCGACGACCTGACGCGCAAGCCGCTCCGCCCCATTGCGCGCCTGCGCAACACTCGCACCGCGTACGCCCTGCGCGACGCCGCGGGGGGCCTGGTCGCCGAGTTCGTCGACGACCGCGTGGTCGCGACCGACGTCGTGCACGCCGTCGAGACGACGTGGCGGGAGTGGGAGCTCGAGCTCGGCCCCGCAGCGCCGACCGATCACGCCGCGTTCTTCGCCGCGGCGACGGATGCCGTGCGCGCCGCGGGCGGCTGCGAGGCGGCATCCGCGTCGAAGCTCGCCCGCGCCCTCGGCCTCTGAGCCCCGGCTGCCCTCGGAATGCGAACGGCCCCGGGTGCAGCACCCGGGGCCGTTCGCGAGCGAGAACGCGTCACATGTTGATCATGTGGCCGGCCAGGCCGTGGAAGGCCTCCTGCAGCGCCTCGGACAGCGTCGGGTGCGTGTGCACGTTGCGCGCCGCCTCGAGCGCCGTGAGGTCCCACTTCTGCGCGAGCGTCAGCTCGGGGAGGAGCTCCGAGACGTCCGGGCCGATGAGGTGGCCGCCGAGCAGCTCGAGGTGCTCGGCGTCGGCCACCAGCTTCACGAAGCCGATCGGCTCGCCCAGGCCGTTGGCCTTGCCGTTCGCGCTGAACGGGAACTTGGCGACCTTGACGTCGTAGCCGGCGTCGCGCGCCTGCTGCTCGGTGAGGCCGAACGAGGCGACCTGCGGCGAGCAGAACGTCGCGCGGGGCATCATGCGGTAGTCGCCGAGGGTCATGGTCTCGGCCTTGCCGATGGTCTCGGCGGCCACCACGGCCTGCGCCTCGGCCACGTGGGCGAGCTGGAGCTTGGCGGTCACGTCGCCGATCGCGAAGATGTTCGGCACGTTCGTGCGCATGTAGTCGTCGATCTCGATCGCGCCGCGGTCGGTGAGCTTCACCCCGGTCGACTCGAGGCCGTAGCCCTCGACGTTCGGCGCGAAGCCGATCGACATGAGCACCTTGTCGGCCTGGATCGAGCCCTGCGCACCGGTCGCATTCGCGCTGTAGGTCACCGTGACCGACGAGCCGTTGTCGGTGATCGACTCGACCTTGGTCGAGGTGAGGATGTCGATGCCGTACTTCTTGTACTGCTTGGCGATCTCCTTCGAGACCTCGACGTCCTCGTTGGGAAGGGCCCGGTCGAGGAACTCGATGATCGTCACCTTCGTGCCGTAGTTCGACAGCACGAACGCGAACTCCATGCCGATCGCGCCGGCGCCGACGATGACGATCGAGTCGGGGCGGTCGCGCGTGAGGATCTGCTCCTCGAACGTGACGACGTTCGGGCTCAGCTGCACGCCGGGGAGCAGGCGCACCTTCGAGCCGGTCGCGATGATCGCGTTGTCGAACGTGACCTGCTCGGTGGTGCCGTCGGCCTTCTGCACCGAGATGGTGTTCGCGTCGAGGAACGTGCCCCGGCCCTCGTACTCGGTGACCTTGTTCTTCTTCATCAGGAAGTGGATGCCCTTGACGTGGGTGTCCGCGACCTTGCGGCTGCGATCCCACGCCGCGCCGAAGTCGAAGTGCACGTCGCCCGAGATGCCGAACAGGTCGGCCTTGTGCGTGAAGGTGTGCGCCAGGTCGGCGTTCTTCAACAGGGCCTTGGAGGGGATGCAGCCGACGTTGAGACAGACGCCTCCCCAGTACTTCTGCTCGATGATGGCGGTGGACAGTCCGAGCTGCGCACTGCGCACTGCGGCGACATAGCCGCCGGGACCGGCACCGAGGATGACGACGTCGTAGTGGGCCATGGCGACAGCCTAGTGGTCGCGTTCGCGCCGGGCACGCGAGACCACGAGATACAGGATCGCCAGCAGCACGGCCATGCCGACCACGAGCAGCACGACCCACGCGGTGGTCGACGGCTGCGTCTCGGACGCCGCGGCGTCCGCGTCGCCGGCCGCGGCGTCGTCGCTCTCGGCGGGCTGCTGCGCGCTCGCGTCCGGGGCCGGCGCGTCGCCGGATCCGACGGTGAACGCGTACTCGCCGGAGACGGGATGCCCGTCGCTGGAGACCACCTTCCACAGCACCGTCACGGCGCCCGAGGCGGAGCCGTCGAGCTCCTGCGTCACGCGCGTGCCGTCGAGCACGGGGTCGCCGGAGACGAGCGAGGCACCCCCGGCATCCGTCACGGCGATCTCGGTCGCGCCCGGCTCGTCGAGCAGGATGCCGCTGAAGGTCAGCGTGATCGACGCGGGGAGCTCGGCCACGGTGGCGTCGGGGGAGGGATCGGCGCCGAGCAGCTCGTCGTGCGCCGACGCCGCGGTCGCGGGCGCCGCGAGGGCGAGCGCCGCGGCGACCAACGCCGCGGCGGCGAGGCGGATGAGGGAACGCGGGGGGCTCGTCTTCTCGGACATCGCTCTCAGGCTACCGGGAGGCGCCGCGCGTCGCGGCGGTCGCGAGCGCATGACGCGCGTGTGAATTGTCGGCGAGTGCGTGCGCCACCAGGTGACGTGAGGCCGTCCGCGGAGTAGCGTCCCGATCAGCGGCGCGGGCCGCCACGCAGGAAGGGAACCGAGATGGACTCGATGATGATGGACATGATGTCCAAGGACATGATGATGCCGGGCATGGCCGAGATGGACATGGGCATGATGCAGGCGTGCATGGACGCGTGTTCGGCGTGCGAGCAGGCGTGCACGGTCTGTTCGACGCAGGGCATGGACTGCGCGGCCGCGTGCATGAACTGCGCCGACATGTGCAACACGATGATGCGCGCCATGATGCGGATGCAGGGCATGACGCCCGCCGTCATGATGTCGATGCTCGACGCGTGCATGGCGATGTGCCAGCTGTGCATGGACATGTGCATGGCGAACGCCGACATGAGCCCGGTCTGCAAGATGTGCGCGGACGCCTGCCAGGCGTGCATGGACGCCTGCATGGCCATGCGCGACTCGATGATGGCGAGCTGACCCGCCCGGGCCTACGAGGTCAGTGCGACGTTGAACCGCTCGCCCTGACCCACCGCGAGCACGTGGTAGCGCGCGTGCAGCGCCACGGGCGCGCCGGCCGAGACCGACGCCGCGGCTCCGGTCGCGTTCCACAGCGTGAGCGCCGAGCCGTCGTCGAGCGTGCGCACGACGACGACGCCGTCCTGCGCGTCGCTGTGCTCGACGATCGCGTCGACCCACTCGCGCGGCGTCGCCGAGACGAGGCGCGCCTGGATCAGGTGCACGGCGTGACCGGGGGCGAACGACGAGCAGGGTGCGCCCTGCGAGCACATGCACACCGCGGCCTGTCGCGCCGAGACGGGCGTGAGGCGGTCGCGTTGCGTGGACATGCCGCCAGGTTAGGCGGCGGGCGGGAGCGTCGTCCCGCCGTGCGACACACGAGGAAACAAAATGCGCTCCGCGAGGGCCTCCGGATCCGGATCCGGGCGCTGCCGGGGGAGCCCGATCCGTTAGGGTGAGAGGGAAGGAGGACGCCGTGCAGGACAACGCCCAGCCCGCCGACGACATCCGGCGCGACGCCGGTGCCGTGGAGGGCGCCGCCGACACGACGCAGACGTTCGGACACGACTCCGACCTCTCCTTCGTTCCCTTCGGGAGCGAACTGAGCGAGGTCGAATGGGACGCGATCGGCGCGCTGCCGTCGCGCTCCGCGCTGCTGCTGGTCCGCTCGGGACCGACGGCCGGCGCGCGCTACCTGCTCGACGCCGACGTCACGACGGTGGGCCGCCACCCCGAGGCCGACATCTTCTTCGACGACGTGACCGTGTCGCGCCGTCACGCCGAGATCACCCGCACCGGCACGGTCTTCGAGATCGTCGACCAGCGCTCGCTCAACGGCACGTACCTCAACGGCGAGCGCGCCGACCGTGCCGTGCTCACCGACGGCGCCGAGCTGCGCATCGGCAAGTTCCGCCTGAACTTCTTCGTGTCGCCCCTCGACCGACGGCAGGCGGAGGGCGCGTGACCCCGGCCGCATCCTCCCGAGGGCGCGCCACGGCACCGGCCCATCTCAGCATCGGGCAGGTCCTGGCCCGCCTGACGCCCGAGTTCCCCGCGCTGACCGCGAGCAAGCTGCGCTTCCTCGAGGTGCAGGGGATCGTGACCCCGACCCGCACCGAGTCGGGCTACCGCAAGTTCTCGTCGGCCGACGTCGAACGGCTGCGGGTCGCGCTCTCGCTGCAGCGCGACCACTACATGCCGCTCGCCCGCATCCGCGAGTACCTCGACGAGCACGGCACCGACGAGACGGCCGCCGCCGCGGTGCCCCCTTCGATCGTCGCCACGGCGCGCCGCTACCGCCGCACCGAGGTGCTGTCCGCCGCCGGCGCCGCCCCGCAGCTGCTCAGCGACGCCGTGAGCGCGGGGCTCGTCCCCGCGGCCGAGACGTTCGACGAGCGCACCGTGGGGCTCCTCCGCGCCCTCGTGGCGCTGGAGGCCCACGGCATCCAGCCCCGGCACGTGCGCGCGGTGCGGCAGAGCGCCGAGCGCGACGTGGCTCTCATCGAGTCGGCGCTCGCGCCGCTCATGCGCCGGACCGATGCCGCGTCGCGCGGCCGCGCGAACGAGCTGGCCCCCGAGCTGGCCCGGCGCCTGGACGAGCTGCGGGCCGCGTTCGTGCGCGCGGCGCTGGAACGACTGACCAGCTGAGCACGACACGCCGGGGGCTCCGAGCGGATGTCGTTGCCGCGCCGCGGTCCCTGATCTAGCGTGGAGGGACCCGAGGACTTGCAGGAGGCGAAGATGACCGCGCACGACGCGCCGGGCGAACGGCCCTTCGTCACCGACCTGCTGTTCACCGACGGGCTGCCGCAGATGGACGACGAGGTCGGCTATCGCGGCGCGGTCGCCGCCCGCGCGGCCGGCATCACGTACCGTCAGCTCGACTACTGGGCGCGCACCGAGCTGGTCGAGCCCACCGTCCGCGGTGCGAGCGGCTCCGGCTCGCAGCGCCTGTACGGCTTCCGCGACATCCTCGTGCTCAAGCTCGTCAAGCGCCTGCTCGACACCGGCATCTCGCTGCAGCAGATCCGCACCGCGGTCGACCAGCTGCGCGCCGCGGGCATCCGCGATCTCGCCGGCACGACGCTCATGAGCGACGGCGCGTCGGTGTACCTGTGCACGTCGAACGACGAGGTCATCGACCTCGTCAGCCGCGGCCAGGGCGTCTTCGGCATCGCGGTCGGCAAGGTGCTGCGCGAGGTGGAGTCGACGCTCGTCGAGTTCGACCCGCAGGCGCCCGACACCGTCGACGAGCTCGCCGCCCGTCGCGCCGCGCGCTCGGCCTGAGCGCTACGCGCGCGTCTCGCCCGGCTCGGGGATGCGCCCCGTGCGCATGACGCGGTCCAGGAGCGCGTCGAAGTCGGCCGCGAGCTCCTGAGCAGAGTCGCCCGGCCAGATGTGCAGCGGCTTCGCGGCCCCCTGCGCCTGCTGCAGCGACGTGCGCTCGGGCAGCTGCGGCGACAGCACGAGCGGGCCGAACATGTCGCGCAGCTCCTTGATGCGGAACTGGTGCTCGATCGACTGCGGGCGCACGCGGTTGACCACGATGCCCAGCGGCTGCAGGCGCGGGGAGAGGCCGCGACGGATCTCCTCGATCGCGCGGAGGGCCCGGTCGGCGGCGGCGACCGAGAACAGCCCCGGCTCGGTCACGACGATCACGCGGTCGCTCGCAGCCCACGCGGTGCGCGTGAGGGCGTTCAGCGACGGCGCGCAGTCGATCACGACGAGGTCGTAGTCGGCCTCGATCGTGGCGAGGGCCTCCTCGAGCTTCCACACGTCGCGCACGCTCGGGTGCGGACCGTCGAAGTTGATGGCCGAGGGGCTGCCGATCATGACGTCGATCGTGCCCGGATGCACCTTCGCCCAACCGCTCGAGGTGATCGCCTGACGGACGATCTTCTCCTTCGGGTTGGCCAGCACGTCGGCGACGTTGAGCCGTCCGGCGACCTGGATGTCCATGCCCGTCGACACGTCGGACTGGGGGTCCAGATCGACGACGAGCGTGCGGATGCCGCGAGAGAACGCGGCGGACGCGAGACCGAGCGTCACCGTCGTCTTTCCGACGCCGCCCTTCAGGGAGCTGACCGAGAGTACGTGCACGAAGCCTAACGTTACCGTCCCTTAGGCTGAGAGAGTACTCAGCCCCGGTCGATCCGCCCCGACCGAGGGATGTCGCCGAAGACCCGCGAGGTGCTCATGTTCCGCAAGATCCTGGTCGCCAACCGCGGTGAGATCGCGATCCGCGCCTTCCGCGCGGCGTTCGAGCTGGGGGCCCGCACCGTCGCGGTGTACCCCTACGAGGACCGCTTCTCACTGCACCGGCTGAAGGCCGACGAGGCCTACGAGATCGGCACGAAGGGGCACCCCGTGCGGGCGTACCTCGACGTCGCCGAGATCGTCCGCGTCGCCGTCGAGAGCGGGGCGGATGCCATCTACCCCGGCTACGGGTTCCTCTCCGAGAACCCGGAGCTCGCCGCCGAGGCCGAGCGCCACGGCATCGCGTTCATCGGTCCGCCCGCGCGCGTGCTCGAGATGGCCGGCAACAAGGTCACCGCGAAGGAGCACGCGATCGCGGCCGGCGTGCCGGTGCTCGCCTCCACGAACGCCTCGGACGACGTCGACGAGCTGCTCGCGCAGGCCGACGGCATCGGGTTCCCGGTGTTCGTGAAGGCCGTCGCCGGCGGCGGTGGACGCGGCATGCGCCGCGTCGCCCACCCCGCCGAGCTGGCGCCCGCGCTGGCCGAGGCGATGCGCGAGGCGGGCAGCGCCTTCGGCGACGCGCGCGTGTTCCTCGAGCAGGCCGTGCAGCGCCCGCGCCACATCGAGGTGCAGATCCTCGCGGACAAGACCGGCCACACGGTGCACCTCTACGAGCGGGACTGCTCCGTGCAGCGCCGCCACCAGAAGGTCATCGAGATCGCGCCGGCGCCGAACCTCGACGACGGCATCCGCGACGCGCTGCACCGGCACGCGGTCGCGTTCGCCGAGTCGATCGGCTACGAGAACGCCGGCACCGTCGAGTTCCTGCTCGAGACGGCCGGTCCGCGCACGGGCGAGATCGTCTTCATCGAGATGAACCCGCGCATCCAGGTCGAGCACACCGTGACCGAGGAGGTCACCGACGTCGACCTCGTGCAGTCGCAGATGCGGATCGCGGCGGGGGAGACCCTGCACGATCTGGGCCTCGACCAGGACGACATCCACCTGCGCGGCGCGGCGCTGCAGTGCCGCATCACGACCGAGGACCCGGCGCAGGGCTTCCGCCCCGACACCGGCAAGATCACGACCTACCGCTCGCCCGGAGGCGCCGGCATCCGCCTCGACGGCGGCACGACCGCCGCCGGCTCCCAGGTGAGCCCGCACTTCGACTCGATGCTCAGCAAGCTCACCTGCCGCGGCCGCGACTTCCCCGCCGCGGTGCGCCGCTCGCGGCGGGCGCTCGCCGAGTTCCGCATCCGCGGCGTGAGCACGAACATCCCGTTCCTGCAGGCCGTGCTCGACGACCCGGCCTTCTCGGCCGGCGACCTCAGCACCGCGTTCATCGAGGAGCGCCCGCACCTGGTCACCGGGCGCGTCTCGAAGGACCGCGGCTCGAAGATCCTCGGCTGGCTCGCCGACACGACCGTCAACCGGCCGAACGGGGGCAACCCGATCGGCGTCAACCCCCGCGACAAGCTGCCCACCGCCGACCTCACGGCGCCCGCGCCCGCGGGCTCGCGGCAGCGCCTGCGCGAGCTCGGGCCCGCCGGCTTCGCCCGAGCCCTGCGCGAGCAGACCGCGCTCGCGGTCACCGAGACGACGTTCCGCGACGCGCACCAGTCGCTGCTGGCGACGCGCGTGCGCACGAAGGACCTCGTCACCGCCGCCCCGTACGTGGCGCGACTGACCCCGCAGCTGCTGTCGGTCGAGGCGTGGGGCGGCGCGACCTACGACGTCGCGCTGCGCTTCCTCGGCGAGGACCCGTGGGAGCGCCTCGACGCCCTCAACCGGGCGCTGCCGAACATCGCCATCCAGATGCTGCTGCGCGGCCGCAACACGGTCGGCTACACGCCGTACCCGACGCGCGTGACCGACGCGTTCGTCGCCGAGGCCGCCGCGAGCGGCGTCGACGTCTTCCGCATCTTCGACGCCCTCAACGACGTCTCGCAGATGCGCCCCGCGATCGACGCCGTGCTCGAGACCGGCACCGCCGTCGCCGAGGTCGCCGTCTGCTACACCGGCGACCTGTCCGACCCGGGCGAGTCGCTGTACACGCTCGACTACTACCTGCGCCTCGCGGAGCAGATCGTGGATGCCGGCGCGCACGTGCTCGCCGTCAAGGACATGGCGGGACTGCTCCGCCCGGCCGCGGCGTCGCGCCTGGTGACCGCGCTGCGCGAGCGCTTCGACCTGCCGGTGCACGTCCACACGCACGACACCGCGGGCGGTCAGCTGGCGACGCTGCTGGCCGCGAGCGCGGCCGGCGCCGACGCGGTGGACGCGGCATCCGCCCCCATGGCGGGCACGACCAGCCAGCCGTCGCTGTCGGCCCTCGTCGCGGCCCTCGCGCACACCGACCGCGACACCGGCCTGAGCCTCGCCGCGGTGAGCGACCTGGAGCCGTACTGGGAGGCCGTGCGCCACCTGTACCGGCCGTTCGAGTCGGGCCTTCCCGGACCCACGGGCCGCGTCTACCGGCACGAGATCCCGGGCGGGCAGCTGTCGAACCTGCGGCAGCAGGCGATCGCGCTGGGCCTGGCCGACGACTTCGAGCTCATCGAGGACATGTACGCCGCGGCCGACGCGATCCTCGGCCGAGTGCCGAAGGTGACGCCGTCGTCGAAGGTCGTCGGCGACCTCGCGCTGCACCTCACCGCGGTGCACGCCGACCCCGCCGACTTCGAGGCGCACCCGGAGAAGTACGACGTGCCCGACTCGGTGGTCGGCTTCATGGCCGGCGAGCTGGGCGACCTGCCGGGCGGCTGGCCCGAGCCGTTCCGGACGAAGGTGCTCGCGGGCCGCACGGCGAAGGTCGCCTCGGCCGAGATCACCGACGACGAGTCCGCGGCGCTCGAGGCCGACTCGGCGACGCGCCGGCACACGCTCAACACCCTGCTGTTCCCCGCGCCGACGAAGATCTTCCGCGAGGTGCGCGAGGCCTACGGCGATCTCAGCGCGCTCGACACCGCCGACTACCTCTACGGACTGGTGCCGGGCGCCGAGCACGTCGTCGAGATCGACCGCGGCGTGCAGCTGTACGTGGGGCTCGAGGCGATCGGCGAGGCCGACGACAAGGGCATGCGCACCGTCATGGCGACCCTCAACGGGCAGCTCCGCCCGGTGTTCGTGCGCGACCGGAGCGTCGCCGTCGACGCCCGCACGGTGGAGAAGGCCGACACGTCCAAGCCCGGCCAGGTGGCGGCGCCCTTCTCGGGCGTCGTGACACTCAAGGCCGCCGTGGGCGAGACCGTGACGGCGGGCCAGCCGGTGGCGTCGATCGAGGCGATGAAGATGGAGGCGGCGATCGCCGCGCCCGTCGACGGGGTCGTCGAGCGGCTCGCGATCCCGGGCACGGCGCCGGTGGAGGCGGGAGATCTTTTGCTGGTCGTGCGTCCGGCGAAGTAACCTGGGGCGTTGGCTCCGCCAACACCCGGGAACCCGAACCCTGGAGTGAACGCCATGACCCTCGAACGCTATGACCTGATTCCGGATGCCGCGCCGGAGGACGACGGGCTCGTCGAGCTCGCCGTCCTGCCCGAGCTCGTCCGCATCGACACCGCCGCCATCGACATCGTCGGCGGCACCACGCAGCAGATCGACGTCGCCCTGTCCGCCTTCCTGGAGGACGCCGAGCCCGTCGACGACGCCGACGTGGTGCGCGACGACGACATCCACCTCGACGAGCAGCCGCTCGCCCCGGCGTCCGCCCGCGAGGCGGCCGTGGCCATCGACGAAGGGCTGCACACCTGACGATGACCGTCCGCCCGATCCGCCTGTTCGGCGACCCCGTCCTGCGCACGCCGTGCGCGTCGATCGAGGAGATCGACGACGGCATCCGCGCCCTCGTGCGCGACCTCGTCGACTCGGTGGAGCCGCCCGGGCGGGCGGGGGTGGCCGCGCCGCAGATCGGCGTGGGCCTGCGCGCGTTCAGCTACAACATCGACGGCGACATCGGGTACGTGCTCAACCCCGTGCTGGTCGAGGTCTCGGGCGAGCCCGAGCTCGTCGGCGAGGGCTGCCTGTCGGTGCCCGGCCTCTGGCACGAGGCGCTGCGACACCCGCGCGCGAAGGTCGTCGGCATCGACCTCGACGGCCAGGAGGTCGTGCTCGAGGGCGAGGGCCTGCTCGCCCAGGCGCTGCAGCACGAGACCGACCACCTCGACGGCAGGCTCTACCTCGACCGCCTGCCCACCGAGAGCAGGCGCCTCGCGATGCGACAGATCCGCGAGAGCGACTGGTTCTGACCCGCTGACCGTCGGCGCGGACGCGAACCGGGCTCAGCCCAGCGGCGTCGTCGTCGTGCTCGTCGGGATGTTGTAGATCTCGTCGATCTCGCCGGCGAAGTCGTCGAGGATGACGTTGCGCTTGATGCTCATCTTCGGCGTCAGGTGCCCGCTCGCCTCGGTCCACTCCGTGCCGAGGATCGTGAACTTGCGGATCGACTCGGCGCGCGAGACGTTCTTGTTCGCCTCGTCGATCGCCCGCTGCACCTCGGCGCGCACCTTGTCGTTCTTCGCGGCATCCGCGAGCGACAGATCGGCCGGCAGGTCGTTGTTCGACAGCCACGTGGGCAGCATCTCGGGGTCGAGCGTGACGAGCGCCGCGATGAACGGCTTCTGATCGCCCACGACCACCACCTGGCCGACGATCGGGTTCGCCCGGATGGGATCCTCCAGTGCGGCGGGGGAGACGTTCTTGCCGCCGGCGGTGACGATGA
The DNA here is from genome assembly GCF_039812165.1 of Microbacterium sp. Lineage (GTDB taxonomy): Bacteria > Actinomycetota > Actinomycetes > Actinomycetales > Microbacteriaceae > Microbacterium. The sequence goes on along the minus strand of NZ_JBDIAB010000041.1, from coordinate 4,931 downwards.
TCTCCTTCTTGCGGCCGGTGATCGTGAGGAAGCCCTCGCCGTCGAACGAGCCCAGGTCGCCGGTGCGGAACCAGTCGCCGTCGAACGCCGCGGCGGTCGCCTCGGGGTTGCGCCAGTACTCCTTGAACACGTTGATGCCGCGCACCTCGATCTCGCCGTCGTCGGCGAGCCGGATGCCGACGCCCGGCAGCGCCGGGCCGACCGTGCCGATCTTCGACTTGCGCGCCAGGTTCACCGTGGCCGGCGCGGTGGTCTCGGTGAGGCCGTAGCCCTCCAGGATCACGACGCCCAGGCTGTGGAAGAAGTGCCCGAGACGCGGCCCGAGCGGGGCGGAGCCCGACACCGCGTACACGACCTTGCCGCCCATGGCGGCGCGGAGCTTGCTGTACACGAGGCGGTCGAAGAGCGCGAACTTCAGCCGCAGGCCGAGCGGGACCTTCTTGCCCTCCTCGAGCAGCTGCGAGTGCTCGACCGCCGCGCGCGCCGCGGTGCGGAAGATCTTGCCCTTGCCGCCCGCCTCGGCCTTCTGCTCGGCAGAGTTGTAGACCTTCTCGAACACGCGCGGCACCGCGAGCAGGAACGTGGGCTGGAAGGAGCCGAGCGCGGGCAGGAGCTGCTTCGTGTCGGGCTGGTGCCCGGTCTTCACGCCGGCGTGGATGTCGAGGATCGAGATGAAGCGCGCGAACACGTGCGCGGTCGTGATGAACAGCAGCGTCGACGCGCCGGGCGTGGAGACCACCTCGTGCAGCGCCTTCGCGGAGTTGCGGGTGAGCTCGACGAAGTTGCTGTGCGTCAGCACGCAGCCCTTGGGACGGCCGGTCGAGCCCGACGTGTAGATGAGCGTCGCGATGTCGCCGCCGACCGCGATGCCGCGGCGGCGCTCGATCTCGTCGTCGGGCACCGACTCGCCCTTCGCGCGCAGCGCGTCGAGGTCCTTCGCGGCCATCGTCCACACCTCGCGCACGAGCGGCACGTCGGAGCGCACCTGCGCGATGCGCTCGGCGTGCTCGGCCGACTCGGCGATGACGGCGACGGCGCCGGAGTCCTCCAGGATCCACTGGATCTGGGCGGGCGAGCTCGTCTCGTAGATCGGGACCATGACGGCCCCGGCGAAGAACAGCCCGAAGTCGACGAGGGTCCACTCGTAGGTCGTGCGCGCGATGAAGCCGACCTTGTCGCCGGGCTCGATGCCGCCCGCGACGAAGCCCTTCGCGAGGGCGACGACCTCGCGCAGGAACGCGGCGGCGGTCACGTCGCGCCAGCCGGCGCCGTCGGGGACGGCGAACAGCGCGAGCGACGGAGTCGCCTTCACCCGCTCCACGAGCAGGTCGGTGACGTTGGCCTGCGGGTCGGCAGGGACGACGGCGGGAACTTCGAACTGTGCCACGGCAACTCCTTCGGTACCGGTCGGGTTCTCCGGGGGCGTGGCTAGAGTCTAACCGTTGGTGTGCGCGCCATCTTGGTGGCATTGTGTTGCCACGATGTTCTACTGGTTCATGAAGTACGTGGTCATCGGGCCGATCGTGAAGGCGATCTTCCGCCCGTGGATCGTCGGTCGCACCAACGTCCCGGTCACGGGGGCGGCGATCCTCGCCAGCAATCACCTCTCGGTGAGCGACTCGATCTTCCTGCCGCTCATGATCGACCGGCCCGTGACCTTCCTCGCCAAGAGCGACTACTTCACCGGCAAGGGCGTCAAGGGGTGGGCGACGCGCGTCTTCATGAAGGCGACCGGCCAGCTGCCGATCGACCGCACCGGGGGGAAGGCGTCCGAGGCATCCCTCAACACGGGTCTGCAGGTGCTCGGTCGCGGCGACCTCCTCGGCATCTACCCGGAGGGCACGCGCAGCCCGGACGGCCGGCTCTACCGCGGGCGCACGGGCCTGGCCCGCATGGCCCTCGAGGCGCGCGTCCCGGTGATCCCGGTCGCGATGGTCGACACCGGCGCCGTCATGCCCATCGGCCGGAGGGTGCCGCGCATCGGCCGCGTCGGCATGATCATCGGCGAGCCGCTGGACTTCTCGCGCTTCCAGGGGATGGAGGGCGACCGCTACATCCTCCGCTCGGTCACCGACGAGATCATGGTCGCCCTGCAGCGGCTGGGCGAGCAGGAGTACCGAGACGTCTACGCCTCCACGGTGAAGGACCGTCTGCCCAAGGGCTCGCGCTGACCGCGCTCGCGGCGGGCCGCGCGGCGATGCCGAGGTGACCGAGGCGTGATGGGGTGACCGGCCGCAGAGGCCCGGTGGTGAGGCGACCTCACGCTAGACTGAACGGATGCCCGCCCTGCACGACAGCCTCGATCACTGGCGCACGCTGCCCATCAAGCAGCAGCCGACCTGGACCGACCCGGACGCCGTCGCCGCGGCATCCGCCGAGATCGCGGGACTCCCGCCGCTCGTGTTCGCCGGCGAGGTCGACCTGCTGCGCGAGCGCCTCGCCCGCGCCGCCTCCGGCCGGGCGTTCCTGCTGCAGGGCGGCGACTGCGCCGAGACCTTCGCGGGCGCGACGGCCGAGCAGATCCGCAACCGCATCAAGACCGTGCTGCAGATGGCGGTCGTGCTGACCTACGGCGCGTCGATGCCCGTCGTCAAGATGGGCCGCATGGCGGGGCAGTTCGCCAAGCCGCGCTCCAGCGACACCGAGACGCGCGGCGACGTGACCCTGCCCGCCTACCGCGGCGACATCGTCAACGGCTACGACTTCACCGAGGGGTCGCGCCACGCCGACCCGCAGCGGCTGCTGAAGGGCTACCACACGGCGGCATCGACCCTGAACCTCATCCGCGCGTTCACGCAGGGCGGCTTCGCCGACCTCCGCGAGGTGCACTCGTGGAACAAGGGCTTCGCGCAGAACCCCGCCAACCAGCGCTACGAGCGCCTGGCGGGCGAGATCGACCGCGCCATCAAGTTCATGGAGGCCGCCGGCGCCGACTTCGAGGAGCTGCGCCGCGTCGAGTTCTACACCGGCCACGAGGGCCTGCTGATGGACTACGAGCGGCCCATGACGCGCATCGACTCGCGCACCGGCACGCCCTACAACACGTCGGCGCACTTCCTGTGGATCGGCGAGCGCACGCGCGAGCTCGACGGCGCGCACGTCGACTACTTCTCGCGCATCCGCAACCCCATCGGCGTCAAGCTCGGGCCCACCACGGCGCCCGAGACGGTGCTGGAGCTCATCGACCGGCTCGACCCCGACCGCGAGCCCGGCCGCCTCACGTTCATCACGCGCATGGGCGCGGGCAAGATCCGCGACGCGCTGCCGCCGCTGCTGCAGGCGGTGCGCGACGCCGGGGCCACCCCGCTGTGGGTCACCGACCCCATGCACGGCAACGGCATCACGTCGGCGACCGGCTACAAGACCCGCCGCTTCGACGACGTCGTCGACGAGGTGCGCGGCTTCTTCGACGCGCACCGCGCGGTGGGGACGTTCCCCGGCGGCATCCACGTCGAGCTCACCGGCGACGACGTCACGGAGTGCCTGGGCGGCTCGGAGATGATCGACGAGGACTCGCTCGCGACGCGCTACGAGTCGCTGTGCGACCCGCGCCTGAACCACCGGCAGAGCCTGGAGCTGGCCTTCCTCGTGGCCGAGGAGCTCGAGAAGCGCTAGTCGCCGCCCCCCGCGCCCCGGCGCGAGACCGCGCTTGTGTACGCTTCTTCCGGCGTTTCGCGGTGCTTTTCGTGACACAGGCGAGGTCTCGCGGCGGGGGTGTGGATGGATCACACACGGAGACCGGCGCGCGGGCCAAGATCGGGGGATGCCACGACCGACGTCACCACTTCCGCACCCGCTGCGCGATCGGCCCTTCACCTACCGCGAGGCCGTCGACAGAGGCGTGAACAGGCGTCGGCTCGCTCACGGCGACGTCACGCATCCACACCGCGGGGTCTACGTGGCGGCGATGCCGGAGCAGGGGTACGAACGGTGCCTCGCCGCCGTGCCGCTCCTCGGGGATCGGCGCTGGTTCAGCCACGTGACGGCCGCGCGGCTGTGGGGCATCCCGCTGCCGTTCGACGCGGCGGGCGATGACCCGCTGCACGTCCTCGCGCTGCCCGGAGCGGAGCCCATCCGACGCCCCGGGTTCGTCGGGTGGGAGACCGCCGCGCCGCCGGAGCGCGTCATCCACGCGGGACTACCGATCATCGCACCCGCGGCGGTATGGGCGCAGCTGTGCGTGCCGGGCGCGACGGGACAGGACCGCACGACGGGTCGCCGCCTCGCGCTGTCGCAGGAGTGGCTGGTGGTCGCCGGGGACTTCCTGCTGACGGGACCGCGAACGGCCGGCCGGCGAACCCCGCTGTGCACGCTCGACGACCTGGTGGATGCGGTGTGGGCTCACCGGGGAAAGCGCGGAGCGAAGGCGCTGACCTGCGCGCTCGCCCAGGTGCGCCGCGGCCCCCAGTCGCCGCGCGAGAGCCTGCTCCGGCTCGCCCTGGTCGCGTGCGGGCTGCCCGAGCCGGCCGTGCAGCCCGCCGTGCTCACTGCGGCGGGCATCCGGCATCCGGATCTCGGCTACCTCGAAGCGCGTGTGCTGATCGAGTATCAGGGCGATCACCATCGCACCGACCGCCGGCAGTGGCGCGAGGACCTCGTCCGGCGACAGCTGTTCGAAGACGCCGGACACCGCGTGATCGAAGTCGCCGCGGACGTCTTCGACGACGGATGCCACGCCCTCGCGCAGCGCGTGCGCCGTGCCCTCCTCCGCGTCTAAGCCCCCGCCCGCCCCCCGCGCGAAACCTCGCGTATGTCACGAAAAGCCCGCAAAAACGCGCAAAAGGCGTACATAGCGGAGGTCTCGCGCAGGGGCGGGCGGGCTGCCGGCGTCAGCCGGTGACGCGCAGGCTGATCGTGGTGCCCTTGGGCTGGAGCGAGCCCGGCGACGGGTCGGTGCTCGCGACCGTGAAGATGTCCCAGAGGATGTTCTC
>NZ_JBDIAB010000040.1:0-17926 GCF_039812165.1 Microbacterium sp. | reverse complement strand
CGCGCGGCGATCTTCGCGGCGCGCGCCGGGTCGGTCGAGAACACCGAGCCGCCGAGACCGAAGTCGCAGTCGTTGGCCAGCGCCAGCGCCTCCTCGTCGCTCGACACCTTGTACACGGTCGCCACCGGGCCGAAGATCTCCTCGCGGGCCGAGGCCGAGGCCGGGTCGATGCCGGTGAGCACGGCCGGCGAGTAGTACGCGCCGGGGCCGTCGGAGAGCACGCCGCCCGCCACGAGGGTCGCCCCGCCGGCGACGGCGCGCCGCACCTGCTCGTCGACCTGCTCGGCGGCGCCGCGCGTCGACAGCGGACCGTAGCCGCGCTCCGGCATGTCGAGCGGGTCGCCCGCCACGAGACCGTCGGCGAGCGCGACGAGCTCGGCGACGAACTCGTCGTAGACGTCGGCCATGACGATCATGCGCTTGTTGCCGTTGCAGACCTGGCCGCCGTTGTAGACGCGGAAGTTCCAGCCGTCGGCGGCGACGGCGGCGACGTCGTCGGAGTCGAGCACGATCATGGGGTCGTTGCCGCCGAGCTCGAGGACCGCCTTCTTCAGGTGGCGTCCGGCCTGCTCGCCGATGATGGAGCCCGCGCGCTCCGAGCCGGTGAGCGAGACGCCGTGCACGCGGCTGTCGGCGACGATCGTCGCGATCTGGTCGTGCGAGGCGAACAGGGCGGTGTAGCCGCCCGCGGGCACACCGGCATCCGTCATGATCTGCTGGATCGCGAGGGCCGAACGGGGACAGATGTCGGCGTGCTTGAGGAGGATCGTGTTGCCGAGCACGAGGTTGGGAGCCGCGAACCGGGCGACCTGGTAGTACGGGAAGTTCCACGGCATGACGCCCAGGAGCGGTCCGACGGGTCGGCGCTCGATGACGGCCTTTCCCGGGATGGTGCTCGGGATCTCGTAGTCGGTGGCCAGGCTCGGGCCGTGCACGGCGTAGTAGTCGATGATCGACGCGGCGAACTCGACCTCCTCGATGCCCTCCTGCAGCGGCTTGCCCATCTCGGTGGCGATGATGCGGGCGAGCTCCTCCTTGCGCTCCTCGAAGAGCTCGGCGACGCGGTGGACGACGGCCGCGCGGTCCTGGATACCGCGTTCGCGCCACTCGCGGTACGCGGCATCCGCGTCGGCGAGGGCCTGCTCGATCTGCTCGTCGGTGGCCGCGTCGAAGGTCTCGAGGACCTCGCCGGTCGCGGGGTTCTGAACCCGGTAGCGAGACATTGTGCTCCTTTGTCGTCCGTGGGGATGGGGGGTCGTGGCGGCGGCGGTCACCAGACGCGGAAGACCTGGCCCGTCTCGACGCCGTAGACCGAGCGCACGTAGGCCTGCGCGGCCTCCTCGGCGGTGACGGCGTGGAATCCGCGGAACAGGTCGCTGTGGCCGTTGGGCCGGCTGATGATCGTGGGGCTGACCGCGTTGATGCGGATGCCGTGGGGGAGATCCAGCGCGGCCGTGCGCAGGAACGCCTCGAGGCCGCCGTTGACGGTGCCGGCGATGACGCTGCCGGGCACGGAGTGCTGGGCGAGGATGCCGGTCGTCAGGGTGAAGGAGCCGCCCTGCGCGAGGTGCGCGATGCCGAGGAGGACGAGGTTGACCTGTCCGCCGAGCTTGTTCGCGTAGCCGGCGGCGAAGTCCTCCGGCGTGGCGCTCGCGGTGTCGACGTAGGGCACCTTGCCGGTCACGGAGACGATCGCGTCGACCGTCCCGACGGCGTCGTACAGCGCACGGATCGACGCGGGATCGGTGATGTCGACGGCGGGGGAGGTGCTGCGTCCCGCCGAGACGACCTCGTCGCCGAGCTCTTCGAAGGCGCTGACGACCGCACGACCGATCGTGCCGGAGCCGCCGATGACCAGGATGCGCATAGGAAGCTCCTCTTTGCCAGACAATCTTACGATATTCGCACTCTATCACGCGTGATTCCGGCGCGGGAAGCGGGGTGCCGCGTCCGGTTGACGATCTCGCGCGGATCGGAGTAGCGTCTTCTCAGACGATGTCTGACAATCTGTTTGCAAGACTTGGATCGGCGACGACGTGTCGGATCTGCGTCCTCATCACCACCGAAAGGACCGTTCAATGACAAACCTCGAGCTCAAGGGTATCCTCGCCGCCGTCGTCACCCCCTTCGACGCGAACGGCGCGCTCGATCTGCCCGGCATCGAGCGTCAGGTGGACCACATCCTCGGCGGGGGAGCGCACGGCGTCGTGTCCACGGGCAGCACGGGCGAGTTCACGTCGCTCTCGATCGACGAGCAGAAGGCCGTCAACGCCGCCTACGCGAAGGCCGCCGACGGGCGCGGCTATGCGATCGCGGGGGCCGGCGCGCTCACGACGGACGCCGCGATCGAACTGACCGAGTCGGCCGCCGAGGCGGGCGCGGATGCCGTCATGATCGTCCCGCCGTACTACGACACGCTGAACTTCGACGAGCTGCTCGCGCACTACAAGGCGATCTCGGCCGCCGTCGACATCCCGATCATGTACTACAACCTGCCGAGCGTGACCGGCGTCGAGCTGACCCCGGCGCAGTTCGGCGAGCTCGGTCGCGAGACGACCGTCACGTGCTTCAAGGACACCGGCGGCGACAACACCAAGATGGCCACCGTGCTGTTCGAGCACAGCGACGACATCACCGCGCTCAACGGCTGGGACACGCTCACGTTCCAGGGACTCGCGCTGGGCGCCAAGGCCGGCGTGTGGGGTGCCGCGAGCTTCATCCCCGCCCTCGCCGCCGAGCTCTACCAGGCGCTGGCCGTCGACCTCGACCTCGCCCGCGGGCGCGAGCTGTGGAAGGCCATCAACCCGATCTGCGTCTTCCTCGAGCAGCACAACTACGCGGCGGCGATCAAGGCCGGCGTGTCGCTGGTCGGCGTGGACGCCGGCAGCACCCGTCGCCCCCTCCAGCCGCTCGCGCAGGAGCACCGCGACGAGCTGGCGGTCCTCCTGCGCGCCGCCGGCGTCGAGGTCGTCGCGAAGTAAGCTGAATCACCCCTCGAGAGCTTCTCGGAGCGAGAGGAAGGCCAACGATGGCACCACGCAGGGTGATCCACGCCATCGACGTCCACGCGGCCGGCGAGCCCGGCCGCGTGGTCCCCGGTGGCGACCTGCTCGTCCGGGGCGCGACGATGAACGAGCGGCTCGCCTACGCCCAGGAGCATCTCCACGAGCTCCGGACGCTCCTGCTGCAGGAGCCGCGCGGATACCCGGCCCTGTGCGGGGTCATCGTCACCTCGCCGGTGAACCCGGGCAGCGACTTCGGCATCGTCGTGTTCGAGCAGGGCGGCTTCCGGCCCATGTCGGGCAGCAACTGCATGTGCGCGGTGACGGCCATGGTCGAGACCGGCGCGGTGCGCGTGCAGGAGCCCGAGACGCGCCTGCGCGTCGACACGGCGACCGGCGTGGTCGAGGTCGTCGTGACGGTGCGGGACGGCCGGGCGACCGAGGTCAGGATCGACAACGTGCCCTCGTTCGTCGTGGCGCTCGACCACGAGTTCGAGCTGCCCGAGTACGGCACGGTGCGCGCCGACGTCGCCTTCGGAGGGCAGTTCTACGTCCAGGCCCGCGCCGAGGATCTGGGCGTGCGACTGGTCCCCGAGCAGGCGCGCGCGGTGCTGCGCGCCGGCAGCATCCTGCGCGAGGTGGCCCAGCGCACCTTCCCGGTCGCGCATCCGGAGCACCCCGACATCCGCGGCATCTCGCTCGCGATGATCCACGGCCCGACCGACACCCCGGGGGCGGACGCCCGCAACGCGGTGATCGTGCCCAACGGCCCGGTCGATCCGGACGACCCCCACACGTGGTCGAGCACGCTCGACCGCTCGCCCTGCGGCACGGGCACCTCGGCGCGTCTGGCGGCGAAGTTCGCCCGCGGCGAGCTCGCCGTCGGCGAGATGTTCGTCCACGAGAGCATGATCGGGTCGCTCTTCCGCTGCGGCATCCGCGGCACCACGACGGTGGCCGGGATGCCGGCCGTGCTGCCCACGATCGCGGGACGCGCGTGGATCACCGCCTTCCACGACTTCGTCGTCGAGGACGACGACCCCTTCCCCGTGGGGTTCCGCGTCGGCGACATCTGGGGGCCGGGCGCCTGACCGGTCTCTCCCTTCCCGCCCGGATGCGATCGCGCATCCGGGTGCATCGTCCGCTCCGGAAAGGAATCTGATGCACACAGTCGTCATCGGTGGAGGCGTCATCGGCCTCGCCACGGCGTACCATCTCGTCCGCGAGGGCGGGACGGTCACGCTCGTCGACGCGCGTGCGACCGGGCTCGGCGCGAGCGACGTCAACGCCGGCTGGGTCGTCCCGGGGGACTCGCTGCCGGTGCCCGGGCCGGGAATGGTCCTCGCGGCGCTGAAGTGGATGACGCGGCCGGACAGCCCGCTCTACATCAAGCCGTCGCTGCAGCCGGCGTTCCTCTCCTTCATGCTCGGGATGTACCGCGCGTCCAACGCGCGGGCGCAGCGGGCCGGCTTCGAGGCGGACCTGCGGCTCGCCGCCGACACGGTCGCCCTCTTCGACGAGTACCGCGCCGACGGCCTCGACTTCGAGCTCCACCACGCCGGCATGCTCATGGTGTTCAAGGATCCCGCGCTCATGGCGCACCATCTCGGCTACGTCGACCTCACGAGGAGGTTCGGCGCCGATCCGACGGTGCTGCGCGACGACGAGGTGCGCGTGCACGAGCCGCTGCTCAACGACGACGTGCGCGGCGGTCTGTTCTACCCGAAGGAGATGCACCTCGACCCGGGCTCGTTCACACGGGCGCTGCGGACTCGGCTCGTCGCGTCGGGCGCCGAGATCGTCGAGAACGCGCCGATCGACGGCGTGCAGCTGGCCGCCGATCGGGTCGTGAGCGTCTCGTCGGGCACGCGGACCTTCGCCGGCGACCGCTTCCTCCTCGCCGCGGGCGCGTGGACGGGTGCCGTGTCGCGGATCTTCGGCGCGAACCTGCCGATCCGGCCGGGCAAGGGCTACTGCATCGAGGTGAAGCCGTTGGGCCTGCGCGGCGCCACGAACCTCGACGAGGCGAAGGTCGCGGTCACGCCGCTGAACGACCGCCTGCGTCTGGCGGGCACGATGGAGTTCGGCGGGCTGGACGAGACGATCAACCGCGTGCGCGTCGACGCCATCCTGCGCGCTCCCGGAGCGTACTTCCGCGACTGGGAGCCGCCGGCCGAGGCCGAGATCGTCCCTCGGGCCGGCATGCGGCCGATGGCGCCCGACGGGCTCGCGGTCATCGGCCGCCTGCCGCGCCTCGACAACGCGTTCGTCGCGAGCGGCCACGGCATGATGGGCGTCACGCTCGCCCCGGGGACGGCGCGCGTGCTCTCCGAGCTCATCCTCCAGGGCCGCGAGAACCCGATCCTCGCGCCGTTCTCGCCGGCCCGTTTCCGCGGCGGACGCTGACCGGGCCCGGGCGTCTGCGCCGCACGATGAGAGTGCTCGAATCGTGCCCCTCGCACTGTTGACGCGATCTTGACCAGCCTTTATGATCCAGAAAGGCAGATTGCCAGACAATCAAACAGGTCAAGGAGAAGGATGTGGCTAAGGTAAAAGCTCAGAGCGTCAACCGCACCATTACCGCCATCATCGTCGTGATCGTGCTCGCCCTCGGCGGCGGGTATCTCGGAGCGATGCTCCGAGGCGGTGGGGGAGGCGGCGGCGCGAGCAACGCGTCGGCCCAGGGCGCCTTCCTCGACGAGATCAAGAAGCGCGGCGTGCTGCGCGTGGGCGTCGCCATCTCGCCGCCGCACACCGTCGAGCTCGAGGACGGCACGTTCGGCGGCCCGAACATCATCCCGCTGGAGAACCTCGCGAAGGCGCTCGGTGTCAAGGTCGAGACCGTGCCCGCGGAATGGAAGAACATCGTGGCGGGCCTCCAGGCCGGCCGCTACGACTTCGCGGCGAACCTCGACCGCACGCTCGAGCGGGCGGTCGCGATCCAGTTCACCGAGCCGGTGTGGGACTACCCCGCCGTGTTCCTCGTCGAGGCGGACTCGCCGTACGCCACCGTGCAGGACCTGCTCGAGTCGGGCGGCACGATCGGCACCGCGCAGGGGACCGCGCACGAGGCCGCGTTCCTCCGGGCGTACCCCGACGCGAAGACCGCGTCGACGGACTCGTTCGCGAACCTCATCCAGTCGCTGCGCGCCGACCGCATCATCGCCGAGCTCGCCGACCTGCCGACCGCGATCAGCCAGGCGCAGGAGGACCCGACCCTGAAGATCATCCTCCCCGACCCCGACATCTACCGCGGCCTGGTCGCGTACGGCGTGCCGGCGTCGGCCGACGCCCGGTCGATCCAGACCGTGAACGTCGCGATCGAGCGTGCGCTCAACGAGGGCGTCATGGAGGCGGCCTACGCAGAGGTCGGCTACGTGACCGAGGACCAGCTCGCCGACGCCGGGCTGCTGAAGCAGTAGTCGAACGGCATCGCCATGAACTACAACTTCGACTGGGCGGTCGTCACCAGCAACTTCGACCGATTGATGGGCGGCCTGCTGGTCACCGTCGAGATCTCGCTGATCACGATCGTGCTCAGCATGATCCTCGCGGTGCCGGTGGCCGTCGCCCGGATGTCGCCGATCACGGTGCTGCGCTGGCTCGCGCAGATCTACATCGAGATCTTCCGGTGCACGCCGATGCTCGTGCAGCTGTTCTGGATCTTCTACGCTCTGCCCGCGCTCACGGGCGTGACGCTGCCGGGGTTCACCTCGGCGGTCATCGCCCTGACCGCGAACCTCACCGCCTTCATGGCGGAGGCGTACCGCTCCGGCTTCCAGGCCGTGCCGGTGGAGCAGATCGAGGCGGGCCAGATGCTGCGGCTCACGAGCTTCCAGCGGCTGCGCTACATCATCCTGCCCCAGGCGCTGCGCCAGCAGGTGCCGGTGATCCTGTCGCTGAACATCTCGATGTTCAAGGACACGGCGCTGGTCTCGACGATCGCCGTGGCCGACCTCATGTTCGTCGCGAACACCATCTCGGCGCAGAGCTACCGCGCCCTCGAGGTGTTCACGGTGGCGGCGGCGATCTACTTCGTCGTGGCGTTCCCGGCCTCGCTCATCACGAACCACCTGGAGCGCCGCATGCAGCAGAGCGGACAGCGGGTCCCCGGCCGGCGCAAGCCGATCAGGGCGCTCGTGGCCGCCTCGAAAGGAGAGGTGAACTGATGGCCGACACGGGAAGCACCCCGACGGGCTCGAACCGCACACCCACCGGGTCGATCCGCACCGGGACCGTCAAGACGATCACGGCATCCATCGGCGAGGTCCTGGTGACGGCGCGCGGACTGCAGAAGAGCTTCGGCGACCGGCAGATCCTCAAGAACGTCGACTTCGACATGCTCGTGGGCGACATCACCGTCATCATCGGCAAGTCCGGGTCGGGCAAGAGCACGCTGCTGCGGGCTCTGGCCGGCCTGACCGACCCCGACGACGGCAAGATCACCTTCGACGGCGAGGTCGTGTTCGAGGAGGGAGAGCGCACCGACGCGTGGGACGAGGTCGACTCCCACGTCGGCATGATCTTCCAGTCCTACACGCTGTGGCCGCACATGGACGTCCTCGCCAACCTCACGCTGGCGCCGCGCAAGCGGCTCGGCATGAGCCAGGCCGAGGCGCTCGAGCGCGCCAAGCGCTCGCTCGCCGAGGTCGGCATGTCGCAGCACCTGCGCAGCAAGCCGAGCCAGCTCTCCGGCGGCGAGCGGCAGCGCGTCGCGATCGCCCGAGCGCTCATGATGCAGCCGAAGCTGCTGCTGTGCGACGAGATCACGAGCGCGCTCGACCCGCCCGTCGCGGCCGAGGTCCTCGACGTCCTGCGCCGCCTCAAGCAGGACGAGGGGATCGCCGTCGCGCTCGTGACGCACGACATGGCGTTCGCGTCGAAGGCCGCCGACCGGCTGGTCTTCTTCCACGAGGGCGAGATCGCGGTGAACACGACTCCGGATGACGCGTTCAACCACAACGACAATCCGGATCTCAAGAAGTTCGTCGACGCCGTCCGCTTCTGAGGCAAGCGGATGCCGCGGGGCGTCCGAGCCGGATCCGCATCGGTCCGCCTCGGGCGCCCCGCGTCTCGTTCCACCGGCCGCACGCGCGCACGACGCAGGAGGAAAAATGAAGCTCTGCCTGAACCAGGCCACCACCATGCCCTACGGGCTGTCGGAGACGATCGACGCGGCCGCGAGGGCCGGCATCCCGCACATCGGGCTGTGGGTCGAGCCGGTCGAGGCGACCGGCGTCGCGGCCACGCGCCGCCTCCTGGCCGACACGGGCGTCACCGCGACGTCGATGAGCCGGGTCGGCTTCCTCGCGGACAAGAGCGGGCGCGAGCTCGACCAGGCGTACGACGCGGTGCGCCGGGCGCTGGCGGCGTGCGCCGAGCTGTCGGTGCCGACCCTCTCGTTCGTCGCGGGCGGCCTGCCGGCGCACGACCGTTCGATCCGCAGCGCCGAGGCCCGCGTCCGCGACGCGCTCGAGCGGCTCCAGCCCGACGTCGCGGCCAGCGGCGTGCGCCTGCAGCTCGAGCCGATCCATCCGCTCTTCGTGAACGACCGCTCGATGGTCACGACGGTCGGTCAGGCGCTGCGGATCGTCGACGGCCTGCCGGCCGAGCAGTACGGGGTGCTCGTGGACTCGTGGGCGACGTTCTGGGACCCGGAGTTCGAGGACTCGGTCGCGCGGGCGGGCGCCGATGGGCGCCTCGCCGGCTACCAGATCAACGACTACGCGCTCCCGCTGCCCTTCCCGAACAACATGAACGGCCGCCTGATGCCCGGCGACGGGGTCATCGACCTCGTGGGCATGACGCGCACGATGCGGAGTGCCGGGTACTCCGGCCCGGTCGAGAACGAGGTCTTCAACGACGAGATCTGGCGGCTGCCGCTGGCGGAGATCGTGCGCCTGACCGTCGAGTCGTTCGACCGCGTGATCACGCGGAACTTCCCCGACTGACGTCGCCGGCGAGCGGTCGATCCGGGTCTGTCGCGAGCGGGTGCACGGCGATAGAGTGAACACATATTGTCAGGCAATCTGGTCATCCGGCCGGATGTGCGCACACGAAGGGAACCGCACATGAGCGCAAGCAGGACCGCCGTCGTCACGGGTGCCGGCGGAGGGATCGGGAGCGCGGTCGCGTCGCGCCTGGCCGCGGACGGCATGCACGTGTTCGCGTTCGACGTGCGCTTCGCCGACGACGCGTGGAGCGACGACCCGCACCGCGACCGCATCGAGCCCGTCGTCGTCGACCTCGGCGACCACGTCGCGATCAAGGCCGCGTTCGCGAGCCTCGCCGAGCGCGTGGAGAGCCTCGACGCCCTCGTCAACTGCGTCGGGATCATGCGCCGCGGCGACGCCCTCACGATCAGCGACGAGGACTGGCTCGACACCATCCGCATCAACACCACGGGCGTGTTCTTCACGTGCCGCGAGGCCCTTCCCCTCCTCGCGAAGGCCGGCACGAGCTCGATCGCGAACATCGCCTCGAACTGGGGGCTGATCCCCGCGCCGGGCCACATCGCGTACAACGCCTCGAAGGCGGCCGTCGTGTCGCTGAGCAAGAGCCTGGCCCTCGACTTCGGCCGTCTCGGCGTCCGCGTGACCGCGGTGTGTCCCGGTGAGATCCTGACGCCCATGGTCGAGAAGCGGCTGCGCGACAACAACCTCACCGAGGCGGAGCTCGCGGCGCCCATCCCGATCGGGAGGGTGGGACGTCCGAAGGACGTCGCCGCGCTCATGTCGTACCTCGTCGGCCCCGAGTCCACCTACGTGACCGGCGGGACGGTCGAGATCACCGGCGGGCTGTTCTCGTGAGCGCGGGCGTGCTCGACGGGCGCCGGATCCTCGTCACCGGCGGCGCGGGCGGCATCGGCACCGCGATCTGCCGCGCGCTGCACCGCGACGGCGCCCGCCTCGCGATCCACTACGGCTCCAGCGGCGACCAGGCCGCCGCGCTCGCGGCCGAGGAGCCGTCGGGCTCGGTCGCGCTGCAGGCCGACCTCATGTCGCCGACCGGTCCCGACGAGCTGTGGGATGCGGCATCCGCGGCGCTCGGCGGCATCGACGTGCTCGTGAACAACGCGGGCCTGTGGCTGCGCTCGCCGCTCGAGCCCGCGGACGAGTGGGCCGTCGGCTGGGACGCGAACCTGACGCTCAACCTGCGCTCGGCCGCGTGGCTGACGCGGCGCGCCGTGCTCGACTTCGCTGAGCGCGGCGGCGGCGCGATCATCTCCATGGCGAGCAGGTCGTCGCTGCGCGGCGACGACGCGGAGCACCTCGCGTACGGCGTCGCGAAGGCGGGCCTGCAGAACCTCATGAAGGGCGTCGCGCGCGCCTACGCGCACCTCGGGGTCGTCGCGTACTCGATCGCCCCGGCGATGGTGGCCACGCCCATGATCGCGGGGCACATGCCGCCCGAGAGGCTCGCGGCGCTGCCGATGCGCGAGGTCGTGCCGCCCGAGGACGTCGCCGAGACCGTCGCCTTCCTCGCGTCGGGCCGCGCCCGCCACATGACCGGCGCGACCCTCGACATCACCGGCGCCGACTACGTGCGGTGAGCGGCCGCGCTACGGCGCGATCGCCGCGAGCAGCTCGCGGATCGCGGGCGTGACCGGGATGCCGTCGCGCTCGGCCTCGGCGCGTCGCGCGTAGCGGTGGTCGGCGGGCAGCCTCTCGGCACCGGCATCCCGCAGCGCCCGGACGAGCGCGGCGGCGCGATCGGCGAAGCCGCCCGTGCCGCCGCGGTCGGGGTCGACGACCAGGAGGAACTGGCCGGTCCGCGACGAGTACGCGCCGCTCGGCTTGCCGACGACGGCCTCGAACGAGAACTCCCCGCCGGTGAGCGCCGAGGCGAGGAGCTCGACCATCATCGACAGGGCCGCGCCCTTGTGGCCGCCGAACGGCAGCAGCGTGCCGCCGCGGGCGATGGCGGCGGCATCCGTCGTCTCGTCGCCCTCGGCGTCGACGCCCGTCCCGAGCGGCACCGGGCGCCCGGCGCGTGCCGCGAGGGTGAGGTCGCCGAACGACATCGACGAGGTCGCGAGGTCGGCGATCAGCGGGTGGGAGCCCGCGACGGGAACCGCGAACGCGAGCGGGTTGGTGCTGAGCACGGGCTCACGGGCGCCGGCGGGGGCGACCTTGGGCACTCCGCCCGTGACGGTGGTCAGTGCGAAGCAGCCGGCCTCGGCGAAAGGCTCGAGGTCGGGCCAGAGCGCGCTGTGGTGGTGCGAGTCGCGGATCGCGACGACCGCGACGCCCTCGCGTGCCACCGCCGCCATGATCGCCTCGCGCGCCGTCTCGAGTGCGAGCGGGGCGAGGCCGCCGGCGGCGTCGACGCGGAGGTAGCTCGACGTGACCTGCTCGACCCGCGGGGCGGCGGCCCCGTCGAGGTAGCCGGTGCGGAGCGTGTCGACGTACTGCGGCACGCGGAAGACGCCGTGGCTGAGCGCGCCGTCGCGCTCGCACGCGGCGTGGTGGCGGGCGATGACCGCGGCGCCGTCCGGCGCGAGGCCGGCGCCGATGAGGTAGGACTCGATCGCGGCGACGAGGTCGTCGAACCGGATGCGCTCGTCGGGCGGGGGAGTCTCGGTCACGATGGGCCTCCTCTGGCCGAACAGGTCGACAGGATTGTCTGATTGTAAGATACACTGCCGACTGTGAGCGCCATCGGTGAGCTGGAGATCGTCGACTGCCATGCGGCGGGCGAGGTCGGCCGCGTCGTCGTCGGAGGCCTCGGCGAGGTGCCCGGCGAGACGGTGTTCGACAAGAAGCTGTGGATCGAGCGCCACCGTGACGAGATCCGGCGGGCCGTGCTCTTCGAGCCGCGCGGTGCGGTGTGGCACAACGCGAACCTCATCGTGCCATCGAACCATCCGGAGGCGTCGATGGGCTACATCGTCATGGAGTCGACGGAGTACCCGGCGATGTCGGGCTCGAACACGATGTGCGTGGCGACCGTGCTGCTGGAGGAGGGCATCCTCCCCATGGTCGAGCCGGTCACCGAGCTCACGCTGGAGTCTCCTGCCGGCCTCATCCGCGTGCGGTGCGAGTGCGCGGACGGAAAGGTCACGAGCGTCCGCTTCGTGAACCAGCCCGCGTTCGTCTACCACCGCGACGCCGTGATCGAGGTGCCGGGGCTGGGGAGCCTGCGCGTCGACGTGAGCTTCGGCGGCATGACCTTCGTCATGGTGGATGCCGTGGACCTCGGCGTCGCGATCGAGCCGGGCGAGGCGCGCGAGCTGTGCGAGCTGGGGGAGCGCATCAAGCGCGCCGCGATCGAGCAGCTCCCGGTGTCGTATCCGGGAAACCCCGACATGCCGGGCATCACGAACCTGCAGTTCATGGGCCCGCTGGAGCGCGTGGACGGCGTGCTCACCGCGCGCAACACGGTCGTGGTGTCGCCGGGTCGCTGCGACCGCTCGCCCTGCGGCACCGGGTCGTCGGCGCGGCTCGCCCTCATGCACGCGCGCGGCGACCTCCGCGTCGGCGAGCCGTTCGTGCACCGCTCGATCACCGGCAGCGCCTTCACGTGCGAGATCGAGGGACTCACGACCGTCGGCGGCTACGACGCGGTCGTCCCCGCGATCGCCGGTCAGGCCTGGATCTACGGCCGCACCCGCACCGTGACCCATCCGACCGACCCGTACCCGCACGGCTTCGCCCTCAGCGACACGTGGTTCGACGTGTCGAACCTGCGCGGCGAGCGGTGGCAGCAGATCGCCGAGACGCGGCGCGCATAGTCGCGGCGCCGTCATGCGACGTCTCGGCGGGCACCCCCGGCCGGTAGGCTGTTGCGGTGACGGTCCGGCTCTACGACACCAAGGCGCAGGCGCTGCGCGACTTCGTGCCGCTCGATCCGCAGAACGTCACGATGTACGTGTGCGGTCCGACGGTGCAGTCCGGACCCGGCATCCACCACCTGCGCGCGGCGCTCGCGTTCGACCTGCTGCGCCGCTGGCTCGAGCACCGGTTCGAGCGTGTCACGTTCGTGCGCAACGTCACCGACATCGACGACAAGGTGCTCGCGAACTCGACCGAGCGCGAGCCGTGGTGGGCGCTCGCGTACCGCATGGAGCGCGAGTTCACGCAGGCGTATTCCGCCATCGGCATCCTTCCCCCCACGTACGAGCCGCGTGCGACCGCCTCGATCCCGCAGATGCAGGAGCTCATCGCCCGGCTCATCGAGGGCGGCCACGCGTACGCCGCCGCCGGCGACGTGTACTTCGACGTGCGCTCGTGGTCCGAGTACGGCGCGCTCACGCACCAGTCGATCGACGCGATGGAGCCCGCCGGCGACGCCGATCCGCGTGGCAAGCGCGATCCGCGCGACTTCGCGCTGTGGAAGGGCGCCAAGGAGGGCGAGCCGGCGGATGCCGTGTGGAGCTCCCCGTGGGGTCCGGGGCGCCCCGGCTGGCACATCGAGTGCTCGGCGATGGCGCGACGCTACCTCGGCGCGCAGTTCGACCTGCACGGCGGCGGTCTCGACCTGCGCTTCCCCCACCACGAGAACGAGCTCGCCCAGTCCACCGCCGCCGGCGACGGCTTCGCGCGCTACTGGGTGCACAACGGCCTCGTGACCGTCGGCGACCAGAAGATGTCGAAGTCGCTCGGCAACTTCGTGCTCGCCCGCGACGTGCTCGCAGAGCGCGACCCGCTCGTGGTGCGGTACGCGCTCGCCGCCGCCCATTATCGGTCGAGCCTCGACCTCGCCCCGTCGAGCTTCGACGAGGCCGAGGCGGCCCTCGACCGCATCCGTACGTTCCAGGTGCGCGCGGCGCGCACCCTCGGCCAGGACGCCTGGCTCACCGTCGCCGACCTGCCCGACGGCTTCGCCGCGGCGATGGACGACGACCTGGGCGTGCCGCAGGCGCTGGCCCTCATCCACGAGCAGGTGCGCGCGGGCAACGCGGCACTGGATGCCGGTGACCGCGGCGCCGCGGCGCGCGCGGCCGTCGGCGTGGGGCGCATGACCGGCATCCTCGGCCTGAACCCGGAGGACCCGTTCTGGCGCACCGACGGTGCGGGCGCCGAGACCGCCGCCCTGGACGCGCTCGTGCAGACGATGATCGCCCAGCGCGCGCAGGCGCGCGCCGAACGCGACTGGGCCGCGGCCGACCGCGTTCGCGACGCGCTCGCTGCGGCCGGCATCGTCCTCGAAGACACCCCCGACGCGACGCATTGGAGTCTTGACGATGGCTAGGCCAGGCCGGCCCGGAGCGGGCAACAGCAAGAAGAAGGGCCCCATGAAGGGCACCGGCGGTCACGGCCGCAAGTCCCTCGAGGGCAAGGGGCCGACGCCCAAGGCGGAGGACCGCAGCTGGCACGTCGCCGGCAAGCGCAAGGCCGCGCAGGAGCGCTACGTCGCGGCCGGCGGCAAGGGGCGGCCGGGCGGCAAGCCGGCCGGGGGCGGCGCGAGCCGCAAGCCCAAGGCCGGCGACGACACCGAGACCGTCACCGGGCGCAACAGCGTGCTCGAGGCCCTCCGCGCCCGCATCCCCGCCACGGCGCTCTACATCGCGCAGCGCGTCGAGATGGACGACCGCGTCAAGGAGATGCTCTCGATCGCCACGCACCGCGGCATCCCGGTGCTCGAGGTCATGCGCCCCGAGCTCGACCGCATGGCCGGCTTCGACGGCGTGCACCAGGGCGTCGCGCTGAAGGTGCCGCCGTACGAGTACGCGCACCCGCAGGACCTGCTCGAAGAGATCGTCGACCGCGGCGACCTCCCGCTCCTGATCGCCCTCGACGGCGTCACCGACCCGCGCAACCTCGGCGCGATCATCCGCTCCACGGCGGCGTTCGGCGGGCACGGCGTGATCGTGCCGCAGCGTCGCTCCGCGGGCGTCACCTCGGCGGCGTGGAAGACGAGCGCGGGCGCGGCGGCCCGCATCCCTGTTGCGATCGCGCCGAACCTGACGACGACGCTCAAGGAGCTCAAGAAGCAGGGCGTGTTCGTCCTCGGCCTCGACGGCGACGGCGACGTCGCGCTGCCCGCTCTGCAGTTGGCCGACCGGCCGGTCGTGATCGTCGTCGGCTCCGAGGGCAAGGGCCTGTCCCGCCTGGTGACCGAGACGTGCGACCAGATCGTCTCGATCCCGATCTCGTCGGCGACCGAGTCGCTGAACGCCGGGATCGCGGCATCCGTCGCCCTGTATCAGGTCGCCACCCTGCGCTCCGCGTCCGGCGAATAGCCGACCGCGGAATCCTCCCGTCGATCGGGCGCTCCGTGCGTGCGCGCGATGTCCGGCGTCCCCGCTACCCTGATGTGGATATGCGCATGTATGAGTGCGCGTCGGCTGGGGCCGAGGCCCGCACGGAGGGGGATTTCATGACGGACGAGACGATTCTGCTGTTCCTGCACGGGGTCGGCGACGGCGACCAGAACGATGCCTGGAAGGCCGCGCTGACGGCGGGTCTCGCTCGGCTCGGCTATCCCGATCTGGACGGCGTGCGGGTGATCGCGCCCAAGTACGCCCACGCGCTGAAGGGCGTCGACGAGAAGGAGCCGCTGCCGGGCGTGACGATCAGGCAGCCCTCCGGCGACGCGGCGAGACGCAACCGGCGCGCCTTCGAACGCCGGACCGCGGCGCTCGAGCTCCGGCTGGGACATCACGACGGCGGCCCGGGCGCGTGGGCGATGGACCAGGTCGTCGATGGCGCGGTCCAGTCCCCGGTCCCGGTGATGAAGCAGGCGAGGAACTATGCGAGGAACGAGGGGATCCGTGCGCACGTGCTGCGACGGATCCTCGGCAAGCTGCCGGCGTCGGGTCGGGTCGTGGTGGTCGGCCACAGTCTCGGCTCGGTGATCGCCGCCGACCTCCTCCGTCGCCTCCCGAAGGGGCTGGAGGTCGTCGGCATGGTCACCATCGGGAGCCCGCTGGCCAGCGCCAACTTCGACGTCGACAAGTTCCGCGAGACGCTCAAGGATCCGCCGACGAACCTCTCGTGGTGGGTGAACGTCTGGAATGCTCAGGATCCGATCGTCGCCAACCGCGGCGTGTCGTCGGTGTTCCCCTGGATGATCGACGTCCGCATCAACGCCGGGCTCGGCGTCCCTGCACACGACGCGTCCCAGTACCTCGCGAACGACGCCGTGGCCGCCGCGATCGGCTTCGCGCTCTTCGGCTCGACGTCGAGGGAGCTCGCGATCGTGGAGCAGGCGGTGGAGATCCCGCTGGACTACGCGGAGACGATCGCGCTCATGGCGCTGCGCTACGCGTACCTCGTCAGCACGAAGCTCGCCGGCGATCAGCGGGATCGTTACATCGGCGCGCTGCGACAGGTGCAGGCGACGGCCTTCGATGGAGTTCACGAGCGCAACATGCGGTATGGCCGGCCGCTGCCGACCTCGATCGCCCGACTCGCCTTCGACCTCTCCGACGTGAACGCCGTCGCGCCCGCACCGGATCGCATCAGCCACCTGTTCAAGGAGGAGGCGGTGGTCCCGCTGGTGAGCATCATGGCGACGAACATTCTCCGACCGTTCGAGATCACGGTGCCGAAGAACGTGCAGCGCGAGGCGCTGGAGGAGCTGGTCCTCGAGTCGGGCCTGGGCAAGCAGATCGCAGTCGACGCGTTCGCGGCCGTCGACGAGGCCCGTAAGGCGTTGGCGGGCGGCGGGATCAACTGGGTCAAGTGGATCGCCCTCGGCGTGGGTGCCGCGGCGGTCGTGGCGACCAGCGGGCTCGCCCTCGCCGCGGCGCCGGTGGGACTCGCGGGAGCGGCGGCGATCACCAGCGCGCTGGCCGCCTTCGGGCCCGGCGGGATGATCGGCGGACTCCTCACGGCGGGCGCCCTGGTCAGCGTGAGCGCCGGCGGCATCGGGGTCGGCCTTGCCAGCCCCGCGACCTCGGCGGAGACGGTCGAGGCGGTGGTGGCGACCCAGCTGACGGTGGCGATCCTGCGGAAGAGGCAGAGCCTCGAGCAGGACCCCGCGGTGTGGGCGAGCCTCGTCGAGACCGAGATCGAGGTGCGTCGTCAGCACGAGCAGCTCGACGAGTTCTCCGACGACTCCGCCCCGGGCCTCAAGGATCTGAAGCGGAAGATCGAGCTCGTCGATCGCGCACTCACCTATCTGAGGAAGAACGGTCTGGAGCCCGGGGTCGTCACGGCGGGCGATGACGGCGTGTGAGGCGTCACGCCACGGCGGCCGACCGTGGGCGGCGACGTGATCGCTCGCGGCCCCGAAGCCGCACGCCGCCCGTCGTCGAAGCGATCGTGGACGCCCGGGAATAGCCGGCCGATCGCGCGGCTTGTTCTGGGTGAGCATCGACCGAAAGGAACGCCCATGGCCCGTGTCGTCGTCCTCGGAGGAACCGGCTACGCCGGAGCACACATCGTCGCCGAAGCAGCCGCACGCGGCCACGACGTGGTCTCGGTCGCGCGCAAGGCGCCGGCCGACCCCGTCCCCGGGGTGACCTACGTGGAGGGCTCGGTGCTCGACCTCGACGCCCTCGGCGACGTGCTCGCCGGCGCCGACGTCGTGGTCTCGGCGCTCTCGCCGCGCGGCGACATGTCCGACCGCGTGCTCGACGTGCTGCGCGACCTCGCCGATCGGCTCACCGGCACCCGGACGCGACTGGGCGTCGTCGGCGGCGCGATGGGCAGCCTCAGCGCACCGGGCGGACCGCGCCTGTGGGATCTGGGCGTGCCCGAGGAGTACCGTCACGAGGCGGGCGTCGGCGTCGAGACCCTCGACCTGCTGCAGGCGTCCGACCCCGGCCTGGACTGGTTCCTGGTGCACCCGCCGAAGGTGT
Organism: Microbacterium sp.; assembly: GCF_039812165.1. GTDB lineage: Bacteria > Actinomycetota > Actinomycetes > Actinomycetales > Microbacteriaceae > Microbacterium. Next base: position 175 of record NZ_JBDIAB010000040.1, on the reverse strand, counting down.
TCGGCGCGTGGGTGCCCGGCGAGCGGACCGGCTCGTACCGCGAGGGCGGCGACGTCGTGGTCGAGGATGCCGACGGCGAGTCCTTCATCTCCGGCGCCGACTTCGCGATCGCGCTGGTCGACGAGATCGACGAGCCGCGCCGTCACCGCGACCGGTTCACCGTCGGGTACTGAGC
>NZ_JBDIAB010000039.1:0-18207 GCF_039812165.1 Microbacterium sp. | reverse complement strand
CGGCTCGCCGCCGCGGTCGCCGAGGTGCCGCAGCTCGCCGAGCGGGCGCCGGCGATCGAGGCGGTCTACGCGCGTGCGGCCGACGACGCGTGGCCCGCGCTGCAGCGCGTGCACGGCGACTACCACCTGGGCCAGGTCATCCTCGTGCCCGGTCGGGGCTGGGTGCTGCTCGACTTCGAGGGCGAGCCGCTGCGACCCATGTCGGAGCGGCTCGAGCCCGACCTCGCCGTCCGCGACGTCGCCGGCATGATGCGCTCGTTCGACTACGTCGCCGGCTCGCTGCAGCTCGACGATCCGCACCGTGCGGCGACCGGACCGCTCGCGTGGGCGCGGGCGTCGCGCGACGCGTTCCTCGCCGGGTACGAGGAGGCGGCCGGCATCCCGGTCTCGGGCGCCCTCCTCGACGCGCTCGAGCTCGACAAGGCGGTGTACGAGGCGCTCTACGAGGCGCGCAACCGTCCCACGTGGCTGCCGATCCCGCTCGGCGCCATCGCTCGCCTCACGGCGGGCTGAGCCTCACGCGTCGGCGTGCTCGGCGGCCGCGCGGTCCCACTCCCGCATGAGGCGCTCGATCGCCGCGTGGAAGCGGGCCGTGGCCGCGCCCGGCGTCGTGTCGCCGAAGTAGTGGCGCACCCAGCCGGCGAGCTTGTCGACCGCGTTCGGGTCGGAGAGCACGCGATCGGTCTCGACGACGATCGCTCCGGCCGATGCCGCGTCGAGCCATTCCGCGTCGGAGAGGTATCCGCCGGCGTCGATCTCGGCCTCGGTGCTCACGGGTCTCGTGACCAGGAGCGGCTTGTTCGCGGCGAGACGGTCGTAGACCATCGCCGAGATGTCGACCACGGCGACGTCGGGCGCGCTCAGCTGCCAGCCGAGCTCCGGCGCGTCGTCGTACACGTGGTGGGCGCCCGGGTCCGCGGTGTTCGCGGCGGCGATCGCCGCGACGATCCGCTTGTTCGCGGCGCCGTAGGCGGCGTCCACGACGCCGGAGCGCGGGTGCGGGCGGTACACGAGCCGGTGGCGGGGCGAGGCCAGCACGGCGGCGGCGAGCGCCTCGCCGTGGCTGAGGATCGAGCCGTAGGCGGCGGTCGGCCGGTCGCCCTCCCACGTGGGCGCGTACAGCACGACCGTGCGGTCGTCGCGCGGGTAGGGAAGCGCGCCGGAGAAGTGGTCGGCCTGGGGGCGCCCGATCTCGATCGTGCGGCGGTCGAGGTCGTAGTCCCACAGCGCCCGCGACAGGCGCTCGCGCGCGGCGGAGCCGGCGATCAGCGCGTAGTCGTAGGCCTTGAACTGGTTCGTGGTCATGTACATCTTGTCGGACTCGCCGTGGTTGATGAACACGTGCCAGCGGCGCCCGTATCGGAACATCTGGAAGTTGCGGGTGTTCTGGTTGACGTAGAGGACGACGCGCAGATCCTCCTCCGCGACGTAGGCCTCGAGCTCGGCGACCGTGGGGACGAAGGCCACCGGCAGCGCACCGTCCGCGAGCAGGGCCAGAGCGCCGCGGGCATTGCGGGCGAGCACGACGACCGGCCACGTCTTCGACAGCTCCTGCAGCGGCGCGTACCACTGGCGCATCTGGTACATGTTCACCGCGCCGTCGGCGAAGTACACCGCGATGCGGAACCGGTCGTGCGGCAGCGGGCCGCGCTCGGCGAGACGCCGTTGCAGCGTGCGGACGGCGAAGCGGCCCTTGACCGCCCTGCTCATGAGGGAGAACACGCGGCCGCCGTCCGAGATGATCGTCATCACGGCATCCACCCTAGCGATCAGGGTGCGCCCATCATGCGCGTGGGATGATCGACGGATGCACGTTCACGACCCCGCGACGCGGGATGCCGCGACCCCGCCGCCGGCGTCGGGAGTGAGCTTCGTCATGCCCGTGCTCAACGAGCACGCGTACCTCGAGCGCGCCGTGCAGACCGTGCTCGCCCAGGAGGTCGACGGTCCCAGCGAGCTGATCCTCGCGCTCGGGCCCTCCTCGGACGGCACGACCGCGCTCGCGCGGCGCCTCGCGGCATCCGAGCCCCGTCTGCGCCTCGTCGACAACCCGGAGGCGCACATCCCGGTGGGCCTGAACGCCGCGATCCGGGCGAGCTCGTACCCCACGGTCATCCGCGTCGACGCGCACTCCGAGCTGACGCCCGGCTACGCGCAGCGCGCGCTCGAGACCCTCGCCCGGGTGCGGGCCGCGAACGTCGGCGGCGTCATGCGCGCCGACGGGCGCACGCCGTTCCAACGGGCGGTCGCGCGCGCCTACAACTCCCCCATCGGGCTCGGCGGCGGCGCCTACCACGGCGGCACGCACGAGGGCCCGGCCGAGTCGGCGTACCTCGGCGTCTTCCGCCGCGCGGTGCTCGACGAGGTGGGCCTGTTCGACGAGTCCGTCCGCCGCGGCGAGGACTGGGAGCTGAACCTCCGCATCCGCGCGGCCGGCTACCGGGTGTGGTTCGACCCGGCGCTCGCGGTCACGTACTGGCCGCGCGAGAGCTGGACGCGGCTCGTGCGCCAGTTCCGCTCCACCGGCGCCTGGCGCGGCGAGCTCGTCCGCCGGTACGGACGGCGCAACTCGCTGCGCTTCTTCGCGCCGCCGCTCCTGGTCGTCGACGTCGCGCTCGCGCTCGTCGTGGGCGTGCTGCAGCTGACCGGCGTGCTGTCGGGGTGGCCGTCGGCCGTGGCATCCGTCGTCTACCTGCCCGTGATCGCGTACGTGCTGCTCATCGCCGGGGTCGCGCTCGGACCCGCCGGAGGCCGCGGCTGGCGCGACCGGCTGTGGACCTTCGCGGTGCTGCCGTCGATGCACCTCGCGTGGGGCGTCGGCTTCGTCGGGGGCGCCCTGCGCGGCGCGCACGAGACCGTGGACACGTCGCGGCTCGACCGCAACACGCCGCTCCCCTAGCCTCGGCTCACGCGCGGGCGGCTCACTCGCGGGCGACGAACCCCTGGTCGAGGATGCGGGCGACCACGCGCTCGGCGGCGTGGCCGTCGTCGCGCGCGTTGAACCGCGCCTGCCACGCGGCATAGCGCTCCGCGTACCGCTCGACCGTCCCCGGGTCGGCGAGGGCCTCGGCGAGCTCGTCCTGCGTCTGCACGAACGGTCCGGGCGCGCGCGCCGGCAGGTCGAAGTAGAAGCCGCGGAGCTCGCCGCGGTAGTGTTCGAGGTCGGGCGCGAGGAAGTACATCGGCTTGCCGGTGGCGCTGAAGTCGAACATGACCGACGAGTAGTCGGTGACGAGCGCGTCGGCCACGACGAGCAGGCGCGAGATGTCGGGGTAGGCGGTGACGTCGATGACCCGGGGGCCGGCGGCATCCGACCCGGGCAGGAGCGTGCGGGAGTGCCCGCGCACGAGCACGACGGCGTCCGCCTGCTCGGCGAGGGCCGCCGGGTCGAGGAAGTCGACCATCTGCTCGCGGTCGTCGCGCCACGTCGGGGCGTACAGCACCACCCGCTCGTCGGCGCCGATGCCGAGCGCCGCGCGCGTGGCGACGCCGTCGTCGGTGCGGAGGACGTCGTTGCGCGGATAGCCCTCGACCCACACCGGGCGACGGAGGAACGCGTAGGCCTTGCGCAGGATGCGCTCGCCGTACGGGTTCTGCGCCAGCAGCACGTCCCAGCGCCGGCTCTCCTTCACCACCGCGGCCATGCGCCGGGGATCGAAGCCCGGGCGGTGCAGCGCGAGACGCTTGAGCGCGGTGCCGTGCCACGTCTGCAGCACGACCTGCCCCGGTCGCCGCACGAACCGCCGGCGCAGCCAGTCGTTGACGACGAGCAGGCGCGAGGCGCCGCGCGCGCGCCACCACTCCGGGCCGCCCTCCACCACCGGCACCGCGCCCTCGGGCGTCTGCACCGAGAGGTCGACGACGCTCCAGTAGCGCGTGACGCCGGGGGCGACGCGCGCCAGCTCACGGTCGATCGCGAGCGGGTTGCAGCTGGCGTTGCGGCCGTAGAAGCTCTCGAAGAACACCGCGTTCTCCAGCCCCCCGGGCCTCGTGGCGTAGCGGCGCTCGAGCGCGTCCTGCCCCTCGCCCGAGTCGTACGCCGGGTCGATGGGCGGTCCGATGCGCAGCGCCGCGCCGTCGAGCGACGCGCGCAGCGTGCCGAGCATGGTGAGGGGCGCGGATGCGTCGACCTCGACGCGCGCGCCGTCGCCGCGGGTCGCCCGCACGACGTACTCGCCAGACGGCAGCGGCAGCACCGGGCCGCCCCAGCGCGACGCGCTGAGCGGCACGACCGCGCGCCAGCCGTCGTCGCTCGCGGCGACCGTGCCGGCAGCGCGGGCCCGCGGCCCGATCACCTCGACGGATGCCGGTGCGTCCGACGCCGAGCCGGTGCCGCTCAGGACCAGCACGGTCTCGCCGTCGTCCTCGAATCGCGCGTCCATGCTGTCGCTCCTCATCCTGTCGATTCCGTCCCGGGCGCACCGAGCGCCGCCCGGATCGCCCGGTAGACGCGGTCGGTGCTGCGTCCGTCCGCGTACGCGTGCACGCGCGCGTCGAGCGCCCGCGAACGCTCGACGCGCCGCGCGTGCTCGCCGTCCACGTCGCCGAGGACCGCGTCGAGCTGCGCGACGGCATCCCGCCAGTCGGTCGCGTGGTCGGCGCCGGCGACTTCGGCGTAGGTGCCGTAGAAGCCGCGCTCGGTCGCGTAGTCCTCCGCGTCGGGCGCCAGCAGCACGACCGGCAGCGGCACGAGCGCGACGTCGTAGAGCAGCGACGAGTAGTCGGTCACCAGCACGTCGAGGCCGGGCAGGAGCGGCGTCACGTCGGCCACGAGCCCGCTGCCGAGGGCGCGGACCCGATCGGTCTCTGCCGGTGGCGTGTAGTCCCCCGCGCCGAGCGGATGCGAGCGCACGAGCAGCACGGCATCCCGATCCTCGAGCACGCGCAGGATCGCGTCCCACTCGTCCGGTCGCGGCACCGCCGGGTCGAGTGCGCCGTCGCGCCATGTGGGCGCGTACAGCACGAGGCGCGTGGCGTCGTCGAGGGGCCCTGCGAGCTCGGCGATGCGGGCGCGAGCGCGGGCGCGCCGCTCCGACGCCGACCCGCGCGAGAGCACGTCGACGCGCGGCTCGCCGGTGACGCGCACGCGGTCGTCGGGCAGGCCGAACGCCGACTCCAGCCGGCCGCGCACGAGATGCGAGGCCGCGGGCAGCAGCGAGATGCGCCGCTGCGTACCGCGGTACAGCCTGCCGATGAGCTCGGCGACGAGGCGCGAGCCGGGCAGCAGGTCGCTGCGGGTCGTGGCCGGCGAGTCGAGTCCGAGCCGCTTGAGCGGGATGCCGTGCCACAGCTGCACGATGTACGCGCCGTTCGTGGCGTAGCGGTTCACGTCGCCGAAGCCGTGCGTGATCACGATCACGCGCGCCCGCGCGGTGCGCCACAGACCGCGCAGCGAATGCTTGGGCACGGTCGGGATGCCGAGGGCCGCGGCATCGGCGCGCTCGCGCTCGCCGCCGGTCAGCCACACCGCACGCTCCCCCGCCTCGGCCGCCCGTTCCCACAGCGCGAGCGCGCCGTCGCCGATGCCCGCGCCGCAGCCGAACACCCACTCGTCGCGCGACCGCGGCACGGCCGCGGTGAGTATGCGCCCCGCGGCATACAGCGGCACCCGCAGGAGCTTGGCCGCGTTGCCCGCGCCGAACGAGAAGGACGCCACCCCGCGAGCCTATCGCGGGGCGGCGTCCTGGACCCGGCCCTACTGGGTCAGCTCGCCGAGCGTGACGTCCACCGTGTGCGACTCCCCATCGCGCACATAGGTGAGCGAGGCGCTGCTGCCCGCGGCGTGGGCGCGCACCAGCGCCGTCAGGTCGACGGCCGCGCCGATCGGGACGCCGTCGAACGCCGTCACGACGTCGCCGCTGCGCAGGCCCGCGGCCTCGGCCGCCCCGCCGACAGTCACCTCGTTGATGAGGGCTCCGGCGATCGTGGCGTCCTGCGCGGCGGACGCGTCGCCCACGGTCGCGCCCAGGAGGCCGTGCGTCGCCGCGCCGTCCTTGATGATCTCGTCGGTGATGCGCTGCACGATGCTCGACGGGATCGAGAAGCCGACGCCGATCGAACCGGCATCCGTCGACGTGCCGCCCGCCGTCGCGATCGCGACGTTCACGCCGATGAGGCGGCCCTTGCCGTCCACCAGCGCGCCGCCGGAGTTGCCGGGGTTGATCGCCGCGTCGGTCTGGATCACCGCGATCGAGATCGAGCTCGCCGCGCTCCGGCCCTGCGGCCCGCCCTGACCGAAGTCGAACTGGAACGGCGAGTCCTCCTGCGACTGGTCCTGGCCCTCGCCGCTCTCGGGCGCCGCCGACGACGCGATCTGGATCGAGCGGTTCAGCGCGCTCACGATGCCGGTCGTCACGCTGTTCGACAGGCCGAGCGGGGCGCCGACGGCGACGGTCTGGTCGCCCACGTTGAGCTTCGCGGAGTCGGCGAACTCGATGGGGGTGAGGCCGTCGGCGTCCTTCAGCTTGATGACCGCGAGGTCGTAGATGGGGTCGGTGCCGACGACCTCGGCGTCGTACACCTTGCCGTCCGACGTGGTCACGCGCAGCGTGGGATTCGCGGTCGCGCCGTCGAGCGTCACGACGTGGGTGTTGGTCACGACGTAGCCGTCCGAGGTGAGCACGACCCCCGAGCCGGTGCCGCCCGAGTTGCCGCTGGACGCAGAGATGGTCACGACGCTCGGCACCACCTTCGCGGCGATCGCCGTCGTCGCGGTCACCGAGTCGGGATTGTTGACCGTGATCGACTGCGGGCCGCTGGCCGGCGCCGACGCGCTCGACGAGAAGAACGACGCGCCCGCGGCCGACATGCCGAGGCCGGCGGCGCCGCCGACGATCGCCGCGGCGACCATGATGCCGAGGATCTTCCCGGCGCCGACGCGCGCGGACGGCGCCTCGGGCTCGGCGGGCTGCGGCGCCGCCACCATGGCCGTCGCGCCGTAGGGCGCGTACGAGCCGGGTGCCGTGGCCTGGTACGGCTGCCGGTTCGGGTACCCGGCCGGCGACGCCGCAGGACTGGAGGGATCGGGCGCCGCCGACGGCGACGGCGTCGGGACGGAGCCGGTCGGCTGACCGTACGGCGGGACGGGCTCGGTCACGGCGTCCGGCAGGGCGCTCGGCGGGACGGGCTCGGTCACGGCATCCGGCATCGGCGGGCGCGGCGGGATCTGCCCGTGCACGTCGCCTCCCGCAGGGGTGCCGGGAACGCCGTCGGGACGGCGCGGCTGCTCGGGGACGGACGAGGTGTTGTCGCTCATGATGCTCCTTCTGACAAAGCCCCTTCAGGATCGCGCCGGATGCTGTGCGTTTCTTATGGCCCGACCCGGATGCGCCTATGCGTGTAGCCTGAGCGCGATGCATGAGATCTCCGGCGCCTGGCGGCGCGCTGCGCGCGGAGCCGGTCTGCTCGCCGCAGACGGCACCGCCGTCCCGACCATCTTCGCCGAGATGAGCGGCCTCGCCGCCGCCACCGGGGCGATCAACCTGGGCCAGGGCTTCCCCGACGAGGACGGTCCGGCCGTGATCCTCGAGGCCGCGCGCGCGGCGATCGCGAACGGCGTGAACCAGTACCCGCCCGGGCGCGGCGTTCCCGACCTGCTCGAGGCGATCGCCGAGCACCAGCTGCGCTTCTACGGCCTCGCACCCGATCCGCACCGCGACGTGCTCGTCACCGCCGGGGCGACCGAGGCGATCGCGGCCACCCTGCTCGCGCTCGTCGACGGCCCCGACGACGAGGTCGTCGTGTTCGAGCCGTACTACGACTCCTACGCCGCGTGCGTCGCACTGGCCGGGGCGCGGCTGGTGACCGTGCCGCTGCGCTGGCCCGACTTCCAGCCCGACCTCGACGAGCTCCGCGCCGCGGTGACCGACCGCACGCGGCTCATCCTCGTGAACGACCCCCACAACCCGACCGGTGCCGTGTTCTCCGCCGAGGTGCGCGACGAGATCGTGCGCCTCGCCGACCGGCACGACGCGATCATCGTGACCGACGAGGTCTATGAGCACCTCGTCTTCGACGGCGCGCACGTGCCGATCGCGACGCTCCCGGGCGCGTGGGAGCGGACCCTCACGATCTCGTCGGCCGGCAAGACGTTCTTCACCACCGGCTGGAAGATCGGCTGGGTCAGCGGCCCCGAGCCGCTCGTGCAGGCCGTGCTCGCCGTGAAGCAGTTCCTCACGTACGTCAACGGATCGCCCTTCCAGTCCGCGATCGCGACCGGGCTGCGACTGCCGGACGAGTACTTCTCCGGCATCGCCGCGACCCTGCGCGCCAAGCGCGATCTGCTCGGCGCCGGCCTGCGCGCCGCGGGCTTCGACGTGTCGGTCGCTGCGGGCGGCTATTTCACGGTCGTCGACGCGGGACCGCTCGGGGCGACGGATGCCGCGGAGTTCTGCCGGACGCTGCCCGGCCGGGCCGGCGTCGTGGCGATACCGCTCACGGCGTTCGTGACACCGGAGCACCGCGACCGCTATGCGACGCTCGTGCGCTTCGCGGCCTGCAAGCGGACCGAGGTGCTCGAGGAGGCGGCATCCCGTCTCGCCGGCCTCTCCGCCTGACCGCCGCACCCGCCGCACCCGCCGTCACGACGCGAGATCAGGAGATCTGGCGAACACAGGACGATGTGGCGCCGATCATCCTGTTCTCGCCAGATCTCCTGATCTCAGAGCGCGCGGTGCGCCCACGCGCCGCCCGTCGACGCGCGCCGCCCGTCGACAGCAGGCGGCCGCCTCAGTCGCGCGGGACGACCTGGTAGCGGCGCAGCCGCAGCGCCGGGTTGACCCGGCGCACGCGCTCGACCGCTGTCGCGTCGACGAAGGCGACAGCCAGGTCGGTCGCGGTGCCGACGGCGGCGATCTCCACCCCCTGCGGGTCGACGACCACCGAGCGGCCGACGCCGACGGGCGGCGGGTGGTCGGATGCCGCGACGAACAGCGTGTTCTCGATCGCCCGGGCGCGCAGGAGCGTCTGCCAGTGGTCCTCCTTGAGCGGCCCCCGCACCCACTCCGCGGGCACCAGGATCACGTGCACGCCCGCGTCGGCGAGGACGCGCGCCGACTCGGGGAACCGCAGGTCGTAGCAGGTCATGAGCGCGAAACGCAGGCTGCCGGCCTCGAAGGTCTCGGGGTGGCCGAGCTCGCCCGGCTCGACCCAGTCGGACTCGCGCTGCCCGAACGCGTCGTAGAGATGCTGCTTGCGGTAGCGCGCACACACGCCGTCGCCGTCGACTGCCACGACCGTGTTGCGGACGCGCTTGCCGTCTCCCGCGCGCTCGAGGAGCCCCGCGACGACGTGCACGCCGTGGTCGCCGGCGATGCGGATCAGCTCCCGCACGAACGGCCCGTCGACATCCTGCGCGGCGGCGGCGAGGGTCTCGTCGAACGGGTCGACGAAGTAGCTCGAGTACTCCGGGAACAGCACGACGCGCGCGCCGCGGGCGGCGGCGGTGCCGACGAACGTCTCGATGACGTGCAGGTTGGCGGCGGTGTCGGCGGTCGGCGCGAACTGGGCGACCGCGATCCCCACGGCATCCGTTGACGTCATCCGCGCCTCCTCCGCATTCTCACGACGATGGGGATCGCTCCCCACAGGAGCAGGATGAGGACGCCGAGGGCGGCCGCCGCGATCCACGATGAACCGTAGCCGACGACGACGTCGAAGACGAACGCGACGACGCCCACCAGGAGCAGCGAGACCGTCGTGAGGGCCGTGACCAGCGCCACGTGGCCGTAGGCGACCACGGTCGGCTTCGCGCGGTGGCGGAAGAGGATGCGGTGCAGGGCGACGGGGGCGAGCGCCACGATCGCGCTGATCGCGGACAGGACGATGAGCGCGAGGTAGAGGGTGCGCTGACCGTCGTCGAGATCGCCGAACGCCGGCTGGAAGGCCAGCGCGAGGAGGAAGCCGGTGAGGATCTGCGTGCCGGTCTGGAGGACCCGCAGCTCCTGCAGGACCTCGTTCCAGTTGCGGTCGGCGCGCTCGTCGGCGGTCTCGTCCCGGCCGTCGTCGGCCACGTCCGACAGTTCGCGATCGCGGTCATCGGGCATGCGTTCATCCTTCCATCTCGACGAGGAGTGGCAACCCGGCGTCGAGCACTCGAAAGGCGTGCTAGGCTTAATTCTCGTGCCGCGGGGTGGAGCAGTTCGGTAGCTCGCTGGGCTCATAACCCAGAGGTCGCAGGTTCAAATCCTGTCCCCGCAACGAAATGAAGAAGGCGTCCCCGATCAGGGGGCGCCTTCTTCATTTCCGTTCCGAGACCGGTGCCGCGAGCCTGCTTCAGGGGGTCCCGCACCGTCGGAGGCTCCGCGCGCCGCGCAGCGGCGGGTGGAGTGACGGCGTGGCCAAATCCTGTCCCCGCAACGACATGAAGAAGGCGTCCCCGATCAGGGGGCGCCTTCTTCGTCTGCGCGGAGGCTGCCCGCCTCGCGTCGGTGCAGGGTCTTAACGTGGTCGGCATGACACACGACAACCTCCCGGGCCGCCCGAGCGGGCCCGTCAGACAGCTGCGACTCGTCGTCGAGGCCGAGGACTACGACGAGGCGCTCCGGTTCTATCGCGACGCTGTCGGCCTGCCGGAGCGCGCCGCCTTCGAGGGCGACGGAGACGCGCGCGTCGCGATCCTCGACGCGGGCGTCGCGACGCTCGAGATCGCCAATCCGGCGCAGAAGCGGATGATCGATCGCGTCGAAGCCGACGGGACGCCGAGCGCCCGCATCCGCGTCGCGTTCGAGGTCGACGACAGCGCCGGGACGACCGCCGCTCTCGTCGAGGCGGGCGCGGAGCTCGTGGCCGCACCGCGAGAGACGCCGTGGCGCTCGCTCAACGCCAGGCTGCACGCGCCCGCAGGGCTCGAGGTCACCCTGTTCCAAGAGCTCGAGACACCCGAGGCGCGACAGGAGCGCCCCGGCTTCACCGCGCCCTGACGTCACGGGACGGACGAGCCGCCCCCTCTCTTCTCGTGAGGGGGCGGCTCGATCGGGCTGTGACGCGGGACTACTGCTGCGCCGGGGCGCCGAGGTCGAGGAGCTTCTGCACCGCGGCGGTCAGGCGCGCGTCGGCCGCGCCGAACGCCGCCCAGTCGCCCGCCTGCATCGCGGCGGCGCGGTCGAGCATCGCCTGCTGCGCCTCCTGCAGGGCGATCTCGTAGGCGCCGCCCGGCTCGGCGGGCGTCGTCGGCGGGGTCGGCTCGGTCGGAGTCGGAGTGCCGTCCACGCCGCTGTCGGGCGTCTCCACGCCGGAGTAGCCGCCGAACAGCTTGTCGAGCGCCGCCTGCAGCGTGTCCTCGAAGGCGACGTCGTCGCCGAAGGCGACCAGCACCTTCTGCAGCGTCGGGAGCTTCGTGGCGCCCGACGACTGCACGAACACCGGCTGCACGTACAGCAGGCCTCCGCCGACCGGCAAGGTCAGCAGGTTGCCGTTGAGCACCTCGGACTGGCCCTGCTTCAGGATGTTGAGGAACGCCGACACGCTCGGGTCCGCGTCGAAGGTGTTCTGCACCTGACCGGGGCCCGGAACCGGGGTCTCGGCGTCGATCACGAGCATGCGCAGCTTGCCGTAGTCGGGACTCTTCTTGCCCGCCTCGGCGCCCGCGTTCGAGTCGACCGCCAGATAGCCCATGAGGACGTTCCGCGTGTCGTCGCCGCCCGGGATGAACGTCGTGAACATCGAGTACGTCGGCGCCTCCTGGCCGGGCATCTGCATCGTCAGGTAGTACGGCGGCTGCAGCTGGGCCTGCGAGGCGACCGGGTCGTTCGGCGTCTTCCAGGCGTTGTCGCGCTGGTAGAACGACTGCGCGTCGTCGACGTGGTACGTGCCGAGCATGGCCCGCTGCACCTTGAACAGGTCGGTCGGGTACCGCACGTGGCTCATCAGCTCGGCCGACATGTCGGAGATGGGCTTGAGCGTCGACGGATAGACCTTCTGCCACGCCTTCAGCAGCGGATCGCTCTCGTCCCACGCGTAGAGGGTGACCGAGCCGTCGTAGGCGTCGACGGTCGCCTTCACCGAGTTGCGGATGTAGTTGACGTCGTCGAGCGCGACGCGCGGCGCCGTGTTCGTCGTGTCGGAGATCGCCTCGCGCAGGCTCACGATCGACGAGTACGGGTAGTTGGCGCTGAGCGTGTAGCCGTCGACGATCCAGACGATCCGGCCGTCCACGACGGACGGGTACGGGTCGTTGTCGAGCTCGAGGTACGGGGCGGCCTTGCGCACGCGCGTGAGCGGGTCGCGGTCGTAGAGGATCTGCGACTTGTCGTTCAGCGCGTCGGAGAACAGGATGTCGGTCGACTGGAACTTCAGCGAGTAGATGAGCCGGTTGAAGACGTTGCCGACGCTCGGCCCGCCGTCGCCGGTGAACGTCGTCTTGGTCTCGCTCGCGCCGTCGGTGCCGCGCGGGTAGTCGAGCTCGATGTCGCGCGCATCCTCGTCGGCGCCGACGATCGAGTACGTCGGCGAGTACTCGCCGAAGTACACGCGCGGCTCGAAGCCGCCCTCGGCGCTCGTGAGCGCGCCCGCCGCCGGGATGCCGCGCTCGAAGAACACCGGGTTGCCGTCGGTCGTGCGGGCGTTGCCCTCCGCGGCGACCATGCCGTAGCCGTGCGTGTAGACGAGCGTCGTGTTGTACCACGACGCGGCGGCGCCCAGCTGGGCGAGGTTGAGCTCGCGCACCGACACGACGGCATCCTGCGACTCGCCGTCGATCTGGTAGCGGTCGACGTCGAGCGGGTCGGTGAAGCGGTAGTACGAGCGGTACTGCTCGAGCTGGCGCACCGTCGGGCTGATGATCGCCGGGTCCATGATGCGGATGGATGCCGTGGTCTCGGCGTCGGCGCGCAGCTGGCCGGGCTCGGCGTCGGTCACGGCCTTGAAGTCGCTCTTCTCCAGGCCGTCGAGGCCGTAGGCGTCCTTCGTGGCGTCGATGTTGCGCTGGAAGTACTCGGACTCGAGGGTCAGCTGGTTGGGGCGCACCTGGAACTGGTTCACGAACCACGGGTAGGCGACGCCCACCACGAGCGACGAGACGATCAGCAGGGCCGTCGCGATGAGCGGGAAGCGCCACCGGCCGATGACGGCCGTGACGAAGAACAGCAGCGCGACGATGATGGCGGCGATCGAGAGGATCGTCTGGCCGGGGATGATCGCGTGGACGTCGACGTAGCTGGCGCCGGTGATGCGGTCGCCGGTCTCGAGCAGCGTGCGGTAGCGGTCGAGCCACAGGCTCCCCGCCTGCACGAGCAGGTAGAGGCCCGCGAGGACGGCGAGCTGGATGCGGGCGGCCTTGGAGATCCGGAGCTCCCGCTGGCCGACGCGCACGGCCCCGTAGAGGTACGACACGAGGGCCGTGACGGCGAGGCACACCAGGACCACCGCCGACACGAAGCCGACCAGAGCGCCGAGGAAGGGCAGGTCGAACAGGTAGAAGCCGGTGTCGAGCGCGAACTCGGGGTCCTTCACGCCGGTGGAGACGCGGTTCATCCACAGCCAGACGGTCTCCCACTGCGCCGAGGTGGTGAAGCCGGCGAAGAAGCCGAAGAAGATCGGGATGCCCCACATCGCGAGCCGGCGGAGCGGCTCGACGACCTCCTGATAGCGGTCGAGCTGAGAGCTCAGTCGCGCGTAGACCGGCCGGAGCCGGTACGCGAGCTGGATCGTGACGAAGACCGGCACGGCCATGGCCGCGAAGCCGATCGCGAACATCACGACGCGCGCGGTCCACTGGGTCAGCAGCACGCTGTCGAAGCCGAGCTGCTCGTACCACAGCCAGTCCGCGAACAGCGTGGCGAAGACGAAGAAGGCCGCGACGAGGACGGCGATCACGGCGAGCGTGATGCCGATCGCGCGGCGGGAGGAGCTGGGGGGCGTGGCCTGATTCGGCACGGAGGTCGTGGTCACGTTCCCATCCTAAGCGGAGGGTCTCGCCCGGTCGCCGTCGGCGGCGACTCGCGCTAGCCCGCGGTGCAGGTCGGGAGTGCGTCGAGGTCGCCGTCGTCGCGGATCGTCTCGAGCGCCGTGAGCGCGTCGTCGAGCGTCTCCACCGCGACCACGCGCAGCCCCGACGGCACGTGGCCGACGACCTCGCCGCAGTTCTTCTCGGGGGCGAGGAACACCGACGCGCCGGCATCCCGCGCCCCGAACAGCTTCTGCCGGATGCCGCCGATCGGCCCCACCGTGCCGGCCGCGTCGATCGTGCCGGTGCCGGCGACGTCGCGCCCGCCGTTGAGCTCGCCGGGCGTGAGCATGTCGATGATGCCGAGCGCGAACATCATGCCCGCGCTCGGCCCGCCGACGTTGTCGAGCTGGATCGTCACCTGGATCGGAAAGACGTAGTCGTGCATCGTGGTGACGCCGATGACCCAGCGCGCCGTGCCCTCGACCTCGGCCCGGGCCGGCGTCACGGCGACCGTCTGCGGCACGCCGTCGCGCTCGATGCCGAGCTCGACCGGCGCGCCGTCGCCGGCGCCGATGAGCTCGCGCAGCTGCGGCGTGTCGCTCACCGGCGTGCCATTGGCCGAGACGATGACGTCGCCCTGCTCCAGGATGCCGGTGGCGGGCGAGTCGTCGGTCAACGCGTACACGCGCACGAGCTGCGCCACGTCGTAGCCGAGCTCGCCGAGGGCGGCCGCGGTGGCCTCTTTCTGCGAGTCGACCATCATCGCCGCGCTCTGCTGGTTGCGCTCGTCGGTGGTCTGCCCCTGCGGGAAGATGTCGTCGATCGGCACCACCGCGCGCGACGGGTCGAACCATGCGCTCGCGAGCTCGAACCACGAGGGGGTGTGGTCGCGGTTGCCGACCACCTCGACGGTCAGGAGGTCGAGCGAGCCGGCGGTGGGATAGGTGTCGGCGCCGTCGATGGAGATCAGCGGCACCTCCTCGCCGTCCGCGTCCGTGGCCGTGCCGAGCGTGTTGTGGACGGGGCCGGGCCGCTGGATGACGAAGGACGTGGGCAGCATCGTCAGCACCAGGAGCGCGACGAGCGCGGTGCTGAGGGCCCACAGACCCGTGACCGAGACCCGCGGACGGCGGCGCCGCGGCGCAGGGAGCACCGGGGCGTGCTCGTCGAACAGTGCCACGGGAACCTCTCTCGGCCGGCCGTTCGCGGGCGGCGTAAGCGGGATGGACCCGCTCGCACCGTGCGGCGAACACGTGCGACTAGCGTAGAACGCGACGTCCCCTCCCTGCTGAAAGGCACCTGACATGGCCGACGACGAGCGCTCCCCCGAGGACGAGTTCCAGGAGCTGCTGCGAAGCCTCCTGGGCGGTCAGGCAGGCCTCGACCCGGAGCAGCTGCGGCAGCTGTCGGGTCTCGGCATCGACCCGGCGATGATGCAGACCGTCATGCGGCATCTGCAGGGGGCGATGAGCGGCGACGGCTCGATCGACTGGAACGCGGCCAAGACGCAGGCGATGCACATCGCCAACAAGGACGATCACGGTGTCACCGCCGGCGACCGGCAGGACATCGACCAGGCGTTCACGCTCGCCGGCCTCTGGCTGAGCGAGGCCACCGCGATCTCCGAGCTCGCGTCGGCGCCGCGGCTGATCACGCGCGGCGGATGGGTCGAGGCGACCCTGCCGGTGTGGCAGGAGCTCGCCGAGCCCGTCGCCACCTCGATCGCCGACGCCCTCACCGAGGCGATCGCCTCGCAGACCCCCGAGGAGATGCAGAACGTGGTCGCCGGCGCCGGACGTCTCATGCGCACCGTCGGCGGGTCGCTGTTCGCCGCCCAGCTGGGCGCCGTGGTCGGCCGCCTGTCGCTCGAGGTCGTCTCCGGCGGCGATGTCGGCATCCCGGTCATGCCCGCGGGCGAGGCCGCGATCCTGCCGCAGAACTTCGCCGACTTCGGCCGCGACCTCGACGTCGATGCCGACCAGCTCGCGCTCTACCTCGCGGCCCGTGAGCTCGCGCACGCGCGCCTGTTCCGGCACGCGCGCTGGCTGCGCCTGCACGTCATCTCGCAGGTCACCGACTTCGCGCGGGGCCTGCACGTCGACACCGACGCGCTCGAGGAGCTCGCATCGCGGTTCGACCCGTCCGAGCCCGAGGAGCTGCGCAAGGCGCTCGAGAGCGGAGCGCTCATCCCGCAGCGCTCCGACGCGCAGACCGCCGCGCTCACGCGGCTCGAGAACCTGCTCGCGACGATCGAGGGCTGGGTCGACGTCGTCACCGCCGACGCCACCACGCGCCTGCCGTCCGCCGACAAGATCGGCGAGGCCGTGCGACGCCGCCGCGCGGTCGGCGGCCCGGCCGAGCAGGCGATGGGCTCCCTCGTCGGCCTGGAGCTGCGTCCGCGCCGGCTGCGCGAGGCCGCCGCGATGTGGCGGGCGGTGACGGATGCCGTCGGCACCGCCGCACGCGACAGCCTGTGGGACTACCCCGACCTCATGCCCACGGCATCCGACATCGACGACCCGGCGGGACTCATCGATCGCCTGCAGGCGCGCGCCCGCGGCGAGGCGCCCGCGCGCGACGAGATGGACGACGCCCTCGAGGCGCTGCTCAACGAGGCTGCCGCGGAGGACGCCGGCGAGACCGGCCCGGCCGACGCGGCCGCAGGCGAGCCCGCGGACGACCGCGACGCCGACCGGCCCGACGACCCGCGACCCGTCTGATCCCGCGGCGCCCCGCGCGGGACGGGCTCGAGGACTCCTCCACAGCCCGGCGATGCGTGCGGATCCCGCTGCGCCCTGTGGACAGCCCCACTGCGTGTCGGTCGCACGTCGCACAATCGGGGGATGCTGCGCCTCGCCCCCTCCCATCCGCCGCTGTGGCGGACCCCCACGAGCCTCCAGTTCGGGCCCGACGCCGTCGCCCGGCTCGACGACGTCGCACCGTGGCAGGAGCGGGTGCTCGACGCGCTGGTCGACGGCATCCCCGACGCGATGCTCGTGCCGCTCGCGCGGGCGCACGGCGCCTCTGCGGCGGATGCCGAGGCCTTCCGCACCCGCATCGGCGCCGCTCTCGCCGCCCCGAGCGCGACGCCGACCGGCGTGCGGGTGGAGCTTCCCGCCGACCTCGGCGCCACCGACGCGGACGCGATCGTCGCGGCGCTCATCGGTGCGGGCGTGGAGGTGGAGTCCGTCACGGCATGGACCGACGACAGCACGCGGCTCCCCGTCGTCGCCGTCGCCCACCGCCTGCTCGACCCGCGGCGCGCGGCGCGGTTCGTCGCCCGCGACACCCCGCACGTGCCGCTCGAGCTGTGCGGCGATCGCGTGTCGGCGGGTCCCCTCGTGGTGCCCGGCGTCACCGCGTGCCTGTCGTGTCTGCACGCCCACCGGCGCGACGCCGATCCGTCCTGGCCGCTCGTGGCGGCGCAGCTGCTCGGCCGCTCGGCGGTGTCGGGCGAGCGCGCGCTCCTCATGGAGGGTGCCGTCCTCGCCGCGCGTCTGCTGCAGGCGGGGCCCGCCGAGGTGACCAGATCGGTGTCGGTCAGCGCGCGGAGCGCGCACCGGACCTGGCACGAGCATCGACCGCACGCAGAGTGCCTGTGCCGATCTCCCGCAGGAACCGCGACGGCTGACGCTCCCGCGCCCCGGAGGCGCGCGCCCACGACGCCGAGAGCGTCCGCGCGGCCCGCGTGACGCCGACGTACGCGAGGCGCCGCTCCTCGTCGACCTGCTCGAACGTGGTCGCGTACGAGATCGGCAGCAGCCCCTCCGCGAGCCCCACGAGGTGGACGTGGTCCCACTCCAGGCCCTTCGCCGCGTGCAGCGTCGAGAGCGTCACGGTGCGCAGGGCCGGCTCGTGCTGGTCCTTCGCGCGGGCGAGCAGCTCGTCGGTGAAGGCGCGCAGGGTCGTGTCGGCCGGCGCGTCCTCGGCCAGGCGCAGCACCGCCGCGCGCGCCTCCCACGCGTCGCGCAGGGCGCCGCCCGCGGCGGGCGGTTCGTCGGTGTGCCCGGCGTTGCGCAGGATGTCGCGCACGGTCGCCAGGAACGAGGTCTCCAGCGGCGCGATCGAGGCCGCCCGCAGCTCCATGATCGCGCGGCGCACCTCGGGGAGGTCGAAGAACCGCTTGCCGCCGAGGACGGATCCCGCGATGCCCTGCTGCGCGAGGGCCGCCAGGAGCGGCGCGGACTGGGCGTTCACCCGGTAGAGCACGGCGACGCGCGACGGCTCGGCACCCGCCGCGAGCTGGGCCGCGACCGCGGCCGCGACGCCGCGGGCCTCGGCCACGTCGTCCGGGTACGCCGTCACGTGCGGCGCGACGGTCA
>NZ_JBDIAB010000038.1:0-18681 GCF_039812165.1 Microbacterium sp. | reverse complement strand
TCCACGATGTCGAGGAGGCTTCCGCTCACCGGCTCCAGATCCTCGGGGACGCCGTCCGCGTAGCTGGCGGTCCACGGACGGGGAGGCTCGTACGTCGTCACGCGCCCCACCCTACGCGCCGACCTCCGCGACGGTGCGGAGGCGGCGCGCGCCGGACGGGAGGGTCCGAGCGCGCGGCTAGGCTTGTCTGGTGTCTGAAATCACGCCCGATCTCGTGCGCCATCTCGGCGTGCTCGCCCGGATCCAGCTGAGCGACGAGGAGGTCGAGCGGCTCACCGGCCAGCTCGACGCGATCGTCGACAACATCGCGAAGGTGTCCGAGGTCGCGACGCCCGACGTCCCGGCGACGAGCCACCCCATCGCCCTGCAGAACGTGTTCCGCCCCGATTCCGTCGGCGACATGCTGACGGTCGAGCAGGTGCTGCAGAACGCGCCGGATGCCGCGGACGACCGCTTCCGCGTCACCGCGATCCTCGGAGAAGAGCAATGACGGACCTCACCCGCCTCACCGCCGCCGACCTCGCCGCCGCGCTCACGGCCGGCAAGGTGTCCAGCGTCGAGGCGACGCGCGCGCACCTCGACCGCATCGCCGCCGTGGAGCCGGACGTGCACGCCTACCTGCACGTCAGCGACCACGCCCTCGACGTGGCCGCCGACCTCGACCGCCGTCGCGCCGCCGGCGAGACCCTCGGCGCCCTCGCCGGCGTGCCGCTCGCGATCAAGGACGTCCTCGTCACGACCGACATGCCCTCCACGAGCGGCTCGAAGATCCTCGAGGGGTTCCTCTCGCCGTACGACGCGACGGTCGTCGCACGCTCGCGCGCCGCCGGCCTCGTGCCGCTCGGCAAGACCAACATGGACGAGTTCGCCATGGGCTCGTCGACGGAGCACTCCGCGTACGGCCCGACGCACAACCCGTGGGACCTCACGCGCATCCCGGGCGGCTCGGGCGGCGGCTCGGCGGCCGCGGTGGCCGCCTTCGAGGCCCCGTTCGCGCTCGGCTCCGACACCGGCGGCTCGATCCGCCAGCCCGCGCACGTCACCGGCACCGTCGGCGTCAAGCCCACCTACGGCGGCGTGAGCCGCTACGGCGCCATCGCGCTCGCGTCGAGCCTCGACCAGGTCGGGCCGGTCTCGCGCACCGTGCTCGACTCGGCGCTCCTGCACGACGTCATCGGCGGCCACGACCCGCACGACGCCACCTCCCTCGAGGACGCGTGGCCGTCGTTCGCGGAGGCCGCACGAGAGGGTGCCCGCGGCGACGTGCTGAAGGGCCTCAAGGTCGGCGTCATCCGCGAGCTGCCCGACAGCGGCTTCCAGTCCGGCGTCTCGGCATCGTTCCGCGCGGCGCTGAAGACGATGGAGGCGCAGGGCGCCGAGATCGTCGAGGTGAGCGCCCCGCACTTCGAGTACGGCGTGGCCGCGTACTACCTGATCCTCCCGGCCGAGGCGTCGAGCAACCTCGCGAAGTTCGACTCGGTGCGCTTCGGCATGCGGGTCGACGTCCCGGGCGGCACCGTCGAGGACGTCATGGCTGCCACGCGCGACGCCGGCTTCGGCGACGAGGTCAAGCGGCGCATCATCCTCGGCACCTACGCCCTGTCGGCCGGCTACTACGACGCGTACTACGGCAGCGCGCAGAAGGTCCGCACGCTCATCCAGCGCGACCTCGACGCCGCGTTCGCGGGCGTCGACGTCATCGCGACGCCGACGGCGCCGACGACCGCGTTCCGCCTGGGCGAGCAGCTCGACGACCCGCTGCAGATGTACCTCAACGACGTCACGACCATCCCGGTGAACCTCGCGGGCGTTCCGGGCATCTCGATCCCGAGCGGCCTGGCCGACGAGGACGGGCTTCCGGTCGGCATCCAGTTCATCGCGCCCGCGCGTCAGGACGCGCGGCTGTACCGCGTCGGCGCGGCGCTCGAGGCGCTGCTCGTCGACCGGTGGGGCGGACCGCTGCTCGATCGCGCGCCGCGACTGCCCGGCGAGACCACGCAGGGAGGGACCCGCTGATGGCCAAGGACCGCCTGATGGACTTCGACGAGGCGCTGGAGCGGTACGAGCCCGTGCTCGGCTTCGAGGTGCACGTCGAGCTGAACACCGCGACGAAGATGTTCTCGCCGGCCGCGAACCCCGCGCACGCCGCGAACCACGACGCGGCTCCGAACACGCTCGTCGCGCCCGTCGACATGGGCCTGCCGGGCGCGCTCCCGGTCGTCAACGAGCAGGCCGTGCGCTTCTCGATCAGCCTGGGGCTCGCCCTCGGCTGCTCGATCGCGCCGTCGAGCCGCTTCGCGCGCAAGAACTACTTCTACCCCGACCTCGGCAAGAACTACCAGATCTCGCAGTACGACGAGCCGATCGCCTTCGAGGGCCAGGTCGACGTGGAGCTCGCCGACGGCACGATCGTGACCGTCCCGATCGAGCGCGCGCACATGGAGGAGGATGCCGGCAAGCTCACCCATATGGGCGGCTCGACCGGCCGCATCCAGGGCGCCGAGTACTCGCTCGTCGACTACAACCGCGCCGGCGTGCCCCTCGTCGAGATCGTGACGAAGCCGATCTTCGGTGCCGAGCACCGCGCGCCCGAGATCGCGAAGGCGTACGTCGCCGCCGTCCGCGACATCGTGCTCGCGCTCGGGATCTCGGAGGCGCGCATGGAGCGCGGCAACCTCCGCTGCGACGCGAACGTGTCGCTCCGCCCCCGCGGCCAGGAGAGGCTCGGGACGCGCACCGAGACCAAGAACGTGAACTCCATGCGGTCGGTCGAGCGCGCGGTGCGCTACGAGATCCAGCGACAGGCCGCGATCCTCGCCGCCGGCGGCACGATCACGCAGGAGACCCGGCACTGGCACGAGGACACCGGCACGACCTCGCCGGGGCGTCCGAAGTCGGACGCCGACGACTACCGCTACTTCCCCGAGCCCGACCTGCTGCCGGTCGCCCCCAGCGACGAGCTCGTCGAGCGGCTGCGCGCCGAGCTCCCCGAGCCGCCCGCGGTCCGCCGTCGCCGGCTGAAGGCCGACTGGGGCTTCGCCGACATCGACTTCCAGGGCGTGGTCAACGCGGGCCTGCTCGCCGAGGTGGAGGCCACCGTCGCCGCCGGCGCCACGCCCGCCGCGGCGCGCAAGTGGTGGATGAGCGAGATCAGCCGCATCGCGAACGCCCAGGGCGTCGAGGCCGGCTCGCTGATCGAGCCGGCATCCGTCGCCGCGCTGCAGGCGCTCGTCGACGCCGGCACGCTCACCGACAAGCTCGCGCGGCAGGTGCTGGAGGGCGTCATCGCCGGCGAGGGATCGCCGCAGGAGGTCGTGGACGCGCGCGGACTCGCGGTCGTCTCGGACGACGGCGCGCTCATCGCCGCGATCGACGAGGCGCTCGCCGCCCAGCCGGACGTGCTGGCGAAGATCCGCGACGGCAAGGTGCAGGCCGCCGGCGCCGTGATCGGCGCCGTCATGAAGGCCATGCGCGGGCAGGCCGACGCGGCGCGCGTCCGCGAGCTGATCCTGGAGCGTGCCGCGCAGTAGCGCGGGTCGACATGATGGACGCGACACCCTACGACGCCCTGCTGATCTGCTCGTTCGGGGGCCCCAACGGCGCCGACGACGTGCTGCCGTTCCTGCGCAACGTCACGCGCGGCAAGAACATCCCCGAGGACCGCCTGGTCACGGTGGGGGAGCACTACTACGGCTTCGGCGGCCGCAGCCCGATCAACGGCCAGAACCTCGCGCTGCGCTCCGCGATCGAGGCGGAGCTGTCCGCGCGCGACGTGCGGCTGCCGGTGCTGTGGTCCAACCGCAACTGGCATCCGTACACCGTCGACGTGCTGCGGGATGCCGTCGCCTTCGGCGCCCGCCGCTTCCTCGTGCTCGTCACGAGCGCGTACGCCTCGTACTCCGGGAGCCGCCAGTACCGCGAGCACCTCGCACAGGCGGTCGCCGACCTGGGCGTTCCCGACGTGGGCATCGACATCCTGCGGCCGTTCTTCAACGATCCCGGGTTCGTCGACGCGAACACCGAGGCGATCGTCGAGGCGGTCGGCGGCCTCGACGGCGACGGCCCGGTGCACGTCGTCTACGTGACCCACTCGATCCCCGACACGATGCAGCGCGCGTCGGCGGCGACGGGCCCCGGCTACCGCGAGCAGCACGAGGACGTCCGCGCCACGATCGACGAGCGCCTGCACGACGCCTTCGGCCCCGGGATCACCTCGAGCCTCGCGTACTGCTCCCGCTCCGGAGACCCGCGCACGCCGTGGCTCGAGCCCGACGTCTCCGACGAGCTCGAGCGGCTGCATGCCGAGGGCGTGCGTCGCGTGGTCATCGCGCCGATCGGCTTCATCTCCGACCACATGGAGGTCGCGTTCGACCTCGACGTCGAGGCGATGGAGACCGCGACCGAGCTCGGCCTGTCGGCCGCGCGCGCCGGCACCGCCGGCATCCGGCCCGCCTTCGTCTGCGGCCTCGTCGACCTCGTGCTCGAGCGCGCGGCACGCGAACGCGGCGAGGACGTCGCCGCGCCGGTCGTGGGCGGTCTCGGCGCGTTCCCCGACGAGGCGCCGGCGGGCAGCTGCCGCATGCGCGACGGCGAGGTCACCGGCATCCCGGTGCTCGCCGGCACGGCGGACTGATCCATGGACACGAGCGCACAACGAGAGAAGGGCAACGCATGACCGACACGATCCCTCCGGTCGACCACTCCGCGGTCGCCGGCGCCGTCAACGACGCCACCGCGTTCACGATGTATGCGGTCTTCCAGGGCGCGCCGACGGATGCCGCGGCCATCGAGTCCGCCCTCGCCGAGCTGCCGGGCCTGCGGGTGCGCGGCTGGTACGACGTCGCCGGCTTCCGCGCCGACGCCGACCTCATGGCGTGGTGGTGGGCCGACGACACCGAGACCCTGCAGACCGCGTATCGCGTGCTCGCCGCCGACCCGGGGCTGCTGCCGGTGTGGTCGAACATCGGCGTGCACCGTCCCGCGGAGTTCAACCGCTCGCACGTCCCCGCCTTCCTCGCCGGCGACGACCCGCGCGCCTACCTGTGCGTGTATCCGTTCGTGCGCGGTCGCGAGTGGTACCTGCTGCCCGACGCCGAGCGCCGCGAGCTGCTGCGCGAGCACGGTGCGGCCGCGCGCGACTATCGCGACGTGCTCGCCAACACGGTCGCCGCGTTCGGGCTCGGCGACTACGAGTGGCTGCTCGCGTTCGAGGCCGACGAGCTCGTGCGCATCGTCGACCTCATGCGCGAGCTGCGCGCCACCGGCGCCCGCCGGCACGTGATCGAGGAGACCCCGTTCTTCACGGGTCCCCGCGTCGCGCTCGCCTCGCTCGTCGGACGCTGAGTCGTCCCGGCGCGACCCGCGGCGTGCCGCGGGTCGCGCCGTGCGCGAGATCCGCGGCACCCCGGGCCGATGTCGGCGGCATCGCCGACAATGGAAGGCATGGGACGCGGTGACGGCAGAGACCGCATCGTCTCGGCCGACGATGCCGACGACACCGGCACCCGCATCCTGCACGTCGACATGGACGCCTTCTACGCCGCCGTGGAGGTGCTCGACGATCCCTCGCTGAAGGGCAAGCCGCTGATCGTCGGCGGGATGGAGGGGCGCGGCGTCGTCTCGAGCGCCTCGTACGAGGCCCGCCGCTTCGGCGTGCGCTCGGCCATGTCGGTCGGTCAGGCGCTGCGCCTGTGTCCGAACGCCGTGGTCGTGACCCCGCACTTCGACCGCTACGTGACGCTCTCGCGCCAGGTCATGGCGCTCTTCCACGAGGTCACGCCGCTCGTCGAGCCGCTGTCGATCGACGAGGCCTTCCTCGACGTCAGCGGCGCGCGCCGCCTGTGGGGGAGTCCGGGACGGATCGCCCGCGATCTGCGGGCCCGCGTGCGCGAGCGGACGGGGCTCGTCTGCAGCATCGGCGTCGCGTCGACGAAGCACGTCGCCAAGATGGCCTCCACGCTCGCCAAGCCCGACGGACTTCTCATCGTGAGCGGCCCCGACAACGCCGCCTTCCTCGCGGCGCGGCCGGTGCGGGCGCTGTGGGGCGTCGGTCCCAAGGCCGCCGAGGCGCTGGAGGCCCGCGGCATCCGCTCCGTCGCCGACGTGCTCGCCACGCCCCGCGCCGTGCTCGACCGCGCTCTCGGTGCGGCGACGGGCGAGCGGATCTCGCAGCTGGCGCGGGGCGTCGATCCCCGCGAGGTCGAGACGCACCGCGTCGAGAAGAGCGTCGGCCACGAGGAGACCTTCCTCGAGGACATCGCCGATCCGACGGTGCTCCGCGCCGAGCTGCGGCGGCTCGCCGACCGCGTCGCGGCGAGGCTCCGCGAAGCCGGCCTTTCGGCCGCGACGATCGCGATCAAGGTGCGCAAGGCCGACTTCACGACGCTGTCGAGGTCGCAGACGCTCGCCGAGCCGACGCAGGTCGGCCAGCGGATCGGCGAGGTCGCCGTCGAGCTGTTCGGTCGGCTCGACCTCGACCAGCCGATCCGGCTCGTCGGCGTGCGCGGCGAGAACCTGCGCGCCTCCGACGGCTCGGTGCTCGCCCTGTGGGACGACGACGCCGAATGGCGCCGCATCGACGAGGCGCTCGACGACGCGCACGCCCGCTTCGGTCGCGGCGCGGTGACGCGCGCCAGCGCGCTCGGAGTGCGGCGCGGCCTGGGCGCGCTGCCGGGCAGCCCGCGCCTACCTTTCCAGTGACCTTCCCGCAACCCCGCTGACGGATGCCGCCGAGACCACTAGCGTGGAGGCATGCCCAACCTCGCACTCGAACTCGGCAAGCAGTCCGCCTCGCTCGGCGTCACCAGCGCCTACGGTGAGCAGCAGGACGTCGACGGCGTCCGCTTCGTGCCCGTCGCCCTCTCATGGTCGGGCTTCGGCGCCGGCGAAGACACGTCGGGCAACGCCGGCGGGGGCGGCGGCGGCATGGCGATCCCGGTCGGCGCCTACATCCGCCGCGGCGACGACCTGCGGTTCGAGCCGAACCTGGTGTCGCTCGTCGCGGTCGCGATCCCGTTCGTGTGGGTCGCCGGGCGCACGCTCAGCCGCATCATCCGTGCCCTCAAGCGCTAGTCGCGTCGACGGCGTCGCCGCGGCCCTGCACGCGGCCGCCGAGCTGATCCTCGCGGACGTCCGCGCCCTGCGCGCGCCCGCCCCAGTGGTGCTGATCGACGGGCGCAGCGGCGCCGGCAAGAGCTCGCTCGCGCGGGAGCTCGTCGCGCGCTGGCCGGGCGGCGGCCCGGTGCAGCTCGTCGCGCTCGACTCCCTGTATCCCGGATGGGACGGCCTGGACGCCGGCGTCGAGTACGCCCGCGAACACGTCCTCGCCCCCCACGCGGCCGGCCGGGTCGGCGTCTGGCGGCGCTGGGACTGGGAGGACGATGTGCGCGCCGAGGCGCATGCCGTCACGGCATCCCTTCCCCTCGTCGTCGAGGGCTCGGGGATCCTGACCCCCGCGACGGCGGGACTGGGCGACCTGCGGGTCTGGCTCGAGTCGCCCGAGGAGTCACGGCGCGAGCGGGCGCTCACGCGCGACGGCGACGCCTACCGGCCGCACTGGACGAGATGGGCCGACCAGGAGCAGCGGCACGTCGCGCGCGACGAACCCGCCCGGCACGCCACGCGCGTGTGCGACGTGCCGTAGGCGGGCGAGCGCGTCAGTGCTCGCGGAACTGGGGCCAGCCCGACCCCGGACGCTGGTGCGAGTTCAGCGCGCCCTTGGCGGCCTCCATCGTCGGGTAGGTCCCGACCGATTCCGAGGCCCCCGCCATGGTCACGACGTACCCGTCGTCGCCCTTGCGGATCGTGCCGACCACGCCGCCCGTCCCGTAAGCCACCCACAGTGTCGTCGTGCTCTCGGATGTCTGCATCTCGAACTCCTTCCGACACCTCGACGCTACGCCGGCGGGGTCACGGCGTCGAGGGGCTTGACGCCGAGCCGCGCCTTCGGGCAGACGTCGTGCGCGCGTCCAGGTGCCGCGCCACGGAGTCGAGGACGAGTGCGAGTCCGATTCACTGCTGACGTGCGCGCCGCGTCTCGTGCGCCCAGATCGCGATCTCGACGCGGTTGCGCGCGCCGAGCTTGGTCATGAGGCTCGCCACGTGGGTCTTCACCGTGCTGAGGGTGATGTAGAGCTCGCCCGCGATCTCGCTGTTGCTCATGCCTCTCGCGACCTGGACGAGCACCTGCTCTTCGCGTTCGGTGAGCGGTTCGATCGGTTGCGCGGGGGATGCCGCGGGCGCTGACCCGGCGAACGCCTCGAGCAGGCGCACCGTGACGTTGGGGGCGATGAGCGCGTCGCCGCCGGCGGCGGCTCGGATCGCCTGGGCGAGCAGTCCCGCCCCGGCGTCTTTGAGCAGAAAGCCCTTCGCTCCCGCCCGCAGCGCGGCGAACACGTACTCGTCGAGGTCGAACGTGGTGATGACGACGACGGCGATCGGATCCTCGACACCGGGGCCGGCGAGGGCACGGGTCGCCTCGATGCCGTCGAGACCGGGCATCCGGATGTCGAACAGGCACACGTCGGGACGGAGGCGACGTGCCAGGGCGACCGCCTCGCGGCCGTCGACGGCCTGCCCGACCACCTCGATGTCGGGCTCGGCACCGAGGATCATGCTGAGCCCGGTGCGCACCAGCTCCTGGTCGTCGGCGACGAGTACGCGAATGGTCACGCTGACCATCCAACACGAGGCAGCACCGCAGTGACCGCCCAGCCGCCGGGCGCAGGCCCGACGTGGCAGGTGCCGCCGAGCAGGGCCGCGCGCTCCCTCATCCCGATGATGCCGAAGCCCGGGGTCGGCGAGGCGGCGACGTCGCCGTCGTTGGTCACACTCAGCCGGACCCCGCCGGCATCCACGTCGACGACCAGGTCGACGCGGGTCACCTGCCTCGCATGGCGCAACGCGTTGGTCACCGACTCCTGGGCGAGGCGGAAGACGGCCGCCGCGACCGGCGGCGGGATGCTGCCGTCGTCGCCCTCGACCCGCACCGTGACCGCGGCGCCGCCCGGGCGTGTTCCCGCGAGCGCCTCGATGTCGCGCAGGCGCGGGCTGGGTGCGAGCTCGGCGTCATCGCCCTGCCGCAGCACACCCACCATGGAACGCAGCTCGGCCAGGGTGCGCGCGGCCTCCGCCTCGATCACCCGCAACGCGTCGCGGGCGGCCTCCGGATCGTGCGGGGCCATCGCGAGACCCGCCTGGGCGCGGATCGTGATCGCCGAGACGTGGTGGGCGACCGTGTCGTGCAGGTCGCGGGCGAGGTGCTCGCGCTCGAGCGTGCGGATGCGGTCGATCTGCCGCTGCCTCGCACCGGCCCGCGCGCGGAGCACCGCGCCGAGCGCCGACGCCGACAGCAGCACCGCGAACCCGCCCACGAGGACGTCGAATCCCGGGGTGCGCGCGAACGACGCCCCGAGCACCGCGAGCAGCAGCGCCGAGCCGAGCAGCAGCTCCCGACCCGATCCCCAGCGGAACAGCGCGTACACGAGCACCAGCACGAACACGTTCACGTTGAGCACCGAGTCGGGCAGCAGCAACTGCACGGGCGTGGCCACGGCGACCGCGATCACGAGCATGGCGAGGGGCCGGGTGCGCCGCCACAGCACCGTCGGCGCGATCGCCAGCACCGTGACGACCGAGACCGCCGGCAGGCTCAGCTCGGTTCTCAGGATGCCCTCGATCGCCGCGAGCGCGACGATCGCGGCCAGCAGCGCCCAGTCGCGCCACACCCGCTGCGGCGGTGGGGGCACCGCGCTCGGCGCACGCCACGCCGAACGCAGGATCCCGGTCACGACCTCAGGATACGAGCGCACGGGATGCACGGGCGCGCCTCGCGATGATCACCTCGGCCACGACGCTGTTGATCAGAAAGCCTGCGGAGACCAGCAGGGTCTCACCGGAGGCGTCGACCTCGCCGACGGGGATGGTCCACAGTGCGACGACGAGCGCTTGGGTTCCGCCCGAGACCGCGATCGCGTACGCCCGCGTGAGCCACGCGCCGTGCGAAGCGAAGTCGCGACGCCGTGTCGCCGACGCCCCGAGCACGAGGAAGCCTGCCATCGCGACTCCGAAGACGAGGCGGACCATCGCCATCGCGAACTCCTCGGCGGTGCCGCCGAAGAAGACCGCCAGCCAGATGCCCGACAGTGCCGCGACGAATCCGGCCGGGAGGAGCGCGCGACCCGCCGTGCGATGCCACGCGCGCCGCGTGCGCAGCGCGGGCGAGAACTGGAACGCGCCGATCAGGCAGAACGCACTCATCGCCACGACGTGTGCGATCAGTGGCACGGGGGAGCGGTCGAGCAACGCGTTCTGGCCGGCCAGCTCACCCAGTCGGAAGGCGCCTCCGAGCACCGGGAGTGCGCTGAGCAGCAAGAGCCCGGTGATGGCGAGCCAGCCGCTGCGAGGGCGCGCCTTCGGCCGGGTGCGGGCCGGGGCCGCTGCGGGGGTGGGCGTCGAAGCCATGCCTCGATGCTCCTGGGTCGCCGGCGGTCCCACATCGGCACGGAGCACGAGCGCAGGACCGTACTTTCGGCCGAGACGTTCGGGGCCGTTCTCCCGATGCCGCGAGGGGAGCCGGCCGCGAGCATCGAGCCATGACAACGAACACGACAATGACCGCGGCCGTGTACCGCCGCTTCGGTCCGCCCGAGGTCGTGCGCCTCGAGCAGCGCCCCGTGCCGGTGCCGCAACCCGGCGAGGTGCTCGTCCGCGTGCACGCGAGCACCGTGAGCGTCGCCGATCACCGGGCGCGAACCCGTGATGTTCCGCGCGGGCTCGACCTGATCGCCGCCGCCGGCATCGGCCTGTTCCGGCCCAAGCATCACGTGCTGGGCATGGATGCCGCGGGCGTCGTCGAGGCGGTCGGCGCCGGAGTGACCGGCTTCACCGCCGGCGACCGCGTGATCGCGATGATGGGCGCCGGTTTCGGCGGTCATGCCGAGTACGTGTGCGTGCCCGCGGACGGCGCGATCACACGCGCACCCGCTGATCTGACGCACGAGGAGGCCGTCACCCTCGTGTTCGGCGGCATCACCGCCCAGGGCTTCCTGTCGCAGGTGTCGATCGGGCCGGGCACGACCGTGCTGGTCAACGGCGCGTCCGGGGCGGTCGGCACCGCCGTCATCCAGCTCGCGAGGCGGCTCGGTGCCCAGGTGACCGCTGTCACGAGCGGGCCGAACGCGGAGCTCGTGACGTCGCTCGGGGCCGACCGCGTCATCGACTACACCCGGCAGGACTTCACCGCGAACGGCGCCCGGTACGACGTGATCGTCGACGGCGTGGGCAATGCGGCATTCGAGAAGGTCGAGGCATCCATCAACCCCGGCGGGGCACTGCTGCTCGTCATCTGCGACCTGCGGGGGATGCTGCGCAGCCGCGGGCAGACCCGCAGGTCGGGAAAGCTCGTCACCTGGGACGTCGGCAGGCCCGGCGCTGCGGAGCTCGCCCAGCTCGTCGGCCTCGCGGAGTCCGGCCGCTACCGGCCGGTGGTCGACCGCGCCTACGACCTCGCCGACGTCGTCGAGGCGCACCGCTACGTCGACACCGGCCGCAAGCGCGGCAACGTCGTGCTGCGCATCGCCCACGCGTGAGCTCCGCCCGTCCACCGCGGCATCCACACCCAGCGCGTCGTCCACACCCACCGCGTCATCCACACCCACCGAGAAAGAAGGCGATCATGACGATCCGAACGAAGACCCCGACACTGCTCGACAACGCGCCGATCCCCGTGCAGGCCAGGCTCGCCGCCGCGTGGACGAGCCTCATGTTCCTCATCCTCTACATCGACTACTTCCACCTCTACCAACCCGGTGAGATCGACGACATCCGGAGCGGTCGCATCTTCGCGTTCGACATCAGCGGAACCCTGATGTCGATCTTCTTCGTGATCATCGCGATCCCGACGCTGATGATCCTGCTCTCCGTGACGCTGCCCAGCGGTGCGAACCGCGCCACGAACCTCGTCGTCGCAACGCTGTACATGCCCATCTGCGTGTTCAACGCGGCAGGGGCCACCTGGGACTACGCGATCTACTACGCCCTCACCATCGGCGTCGAGGTGCTCATCATGGCCTTCATCCTGCGCTCCGCCTGGACGTGGCCACGGATCCCCACCGCGCCAGTCGGGCGCGCCGTGATCGCGGACGTGCGACACCGAGTTCAGAGCTGACGCCCGGACCAGACCGACACCGCGAGCATCGCGCTCCCCGTCGGTCCCGACGGTCCGAGAGCGCCCCCGACAGGATTCGAACCTGTGACCCGCGGATTAGAAGGCCGCCGCTCTATCCACTGAGCTACGGGGGCGTCCGTCCAGCGTAACGCCGTCGTGCCGGGCGGCGCGTCGGAGCCGCTCGTTAGGATAGGCGCCATGGTGAGCGCCGCGGACAACGACCGTCTCGTCTGGATCGACTGCGAGATGACCGGTCTCGACCTCGAGGTCGACGAGCTGGTCGAGATCGCCGTCGTCGTCACGGACTTCGAGCTGCAGGCGCTCGACCCCGGGTTCCAGATCGTCATCAAGCCCGACGCGTCGGCGCTCGAGCACATGAGCCCGTTCGTCACCAACATGCACGCGGTGTCGGGCCTGCTCGAGGAGATCCCGCGCGGCGTCAGCGTCGCCGAGGCGGAGTTCGAGGTGCTCGAGTACATCCAGCGGTTCGTGCCGGAGGGCAAGGCGCCGCTGGCAGGCAACACGATCGGCACCGACCGCATGTTCCTCGCGAAGTACATGCCGCGCGTCGACCGCTGGCTGCACTACCGCAACGTCGACGTGTCGAGCATCAAGGAGCTCTCGCGCCGCTGGTACCCGCGCGTGTACTTCAACGCACCGGCCAAGGACGGCGGCCACCGCGCGCTCGCCGACATCCGCGAGTCCATCCGCGAGCTCGCCTACTACCGTGAGGCGGTGTTCGTGGCCGACCCGGGTCCCACGAGCGACACCGCGCGCGCCGCGGCGGCGTCGGCGGTGTCGTCGTTCGCCTCCGGCCTGTAATAGACTGGGACGGTTGCCCGCTCGCGGGCGCATGGTGGGTATAGCTCAGTTGGTAGAGCACCTGGTTGTGGTCCAGGGGGTCGCGGGTTCAAGTCCCGTTACTCACCCAGCGTCCAGCCCCAGCATCTCGATGCTGGGGCTGGACTGTCTTTCACATTTGCCCAGGTCAGAAGGTGTTTCCGACGTGGTGCGCAATGGTGATCGCCGTGCCCGGACCGATGTCGTCGAGGTCCGCGACCCCGTATTCGTGGTGCGCGATGGTGATTTCGGTGTCTCGTGACGATGTGCCAATGATCGGGCAAGTGTCGTATGCGCGACGCCAAGTCCGCGGGCGATCTCTCTGACGCTTGCTCCCTCGCCTGTCGCGACCCGCGCCGCACGTATCTCGTCGTCGTTCAATGCCCGGAGACGGATGCGCGTGTCAACGCCAGCGGCGATGAGCCGCTTCCGAACCGTCTGGACATGGATCCCATGCTTCTCCGCGATCTGAACCTGAGTCAGACCGTCCGCGTAGTCGGCCACAAGCAGCGGAAGTATTGCCTGCGTGGTCCCTGCCGGGAGCGGAAGTGAATGCCTCTGAAGCGCGCCTCGCCGACCGCTCCGGTGAGACCCCGCGCGTCCCTCGATGCCGTCTCGTTGCCGGCTCCCTGCAGCGCGATGTCTCTCCGGCTTCTCTCCGGAGGCCAAGGGTTCTTCGGACTTCGGATCACGTCGCGAGAGCTCGACCATCCATACCTGGGCGGGTGAGAGATGGGCGAGGTCGTCGACCAGCTTCCTGACCATTGCGCGATCGACCGCCGGCGCGGGATCGTCAACCACTCGGTCGTTCATCGCTCCATTCTTCCCGTGTGCTGCATGCCGGTCGAGTCTCGGCGAGTGTCGGACCCTCCGCCTACGATCTGAGTCATGCGAGTCGGCGTCTACATCGACGGGTACAACCTGTACTACGGCGGTCGCGGCTTGTGTGGCCGATCGACGCCCGGCTGGCGTTGGCTCGACCTGAAGGCCCTCGCCTCGGACCTGATCGCCACGCGCTCCCGCTGGCAAGGCGCAGTCATCGAGACGGTCACCTACTGCACAGCACGCGTGAGCGGAGCAAGTAACCCCACCGGACAACGCGAACAGGATGTCTACCTCCGCGCGCTGGAACGCTCCGGCTCGGCCACTCGTATCAGCTACGGCAATTACGTGGCACGGGTTGCCACGGCACCGCTCGCGACCGCTGGCCGGAATGGCAAACCGGTCATCAGTCATCCCCAGTGGCCGCTGATGGTGCAAGACGGAGCCGAGCAAGACGTCCCTGACGCTCGGTTCATGGCATCCGTCGCACGCCGAGAAGAGAAGGGCTCCGACGTCAACGTCGCCTCCCACCTACTCATCGATGTGCTCACCGAGGCGGTGGACGCTGCCGTGGTGATCTCCAACGACAGCGACCTGGCCTACCCCATCGCCTTCGCGCGAGATCGAGTCCCGGTCGGCCTCGTCAACCCCACCAGGGGCTATCGTGCGGGCAAGCTCGCCGGCGATCACACCGACGGCGTCGGAAACCACTGGTGGTACCAGATGCAGCCCTCCGACTGGTACGCACACCAGCTGCCGCCGACCATCGGTCCGCGCATCGCCAAGCCCCAAGACTGGTAGTCGGCGCCGTCGCGCTGCTACACTGGAGCCACACCACCCGGCCCCTCTGGGGCCGGGTTTTCTCGTCTCGGAGAGACGGTGGGTTATCGGCAAGAACGTGTGGATGGGTCGGGCGTGTCAGTGTTCGCCGATCCACCCGGTTCGGTTCCAGAGGCCTTCTTCTGCGGTGAGGCCGGTGCCGTGGAGGGCGGGGCCGATGGGCTCCTCGGTGATCATGCGCGGTTGCGGTTCGGGGATCTGGGCGTGGCGGTGGGCCCGATCGAGGGGGACCTCGCGTAGCAGTAGGAACCATTCGACGGCGCGGTGCAGGATCGCCCAGGCTTTGCGGAGTCGCGGGTGCGTGAACCCGAACTGACCGTTGTCGTAGAGGGTGCGTTCCTTGGTGAGGTGCCCGTAGCGCTGCCACCAGGCCTCGAGCGTGAGCCGCCAGGTGATTGCGGCGTCGATATCGTGCACGTCGCTGAGTGTCATCGCGATCTGACGCAGCGCCCGCCCCGCTTTCAGCCGGGGCTGCCGGGTGAGCTCTCGGGTCACGTTCATCTGGAGGTGGAAGATGCAGCGTTGCACGGCGGTGTCCGGCCAGGTGGTGGCCAGGGCGGAGCGGATGCCGCTGCCGCCGTCAGTGACGACGACCTCCGGGGGCGGGACCTGACCGAACAGGGCCTCCCAGGCCGCGGTGGACTCGCGGGCGGCCCACTGCCAGGCGATGACGTGCCCGGTATCGCTGAGCGCGATCAGCAGGCACCAGGAATCGACCCAGATCCCGTCGACCAGGACCGCGTCGTGGACCTCCCCGGTGACCGGCATCCGGGGCCGCAGCTGCCAGCACCACGCGGTCTCGTGACGGAACGACCGGCCCGTGCCGCCGCCGAGCGTGGCTTGGGTGTCCTTCCCGGTCAGCCAGAGCAGGAACCGACGCAACTGCTCGCGTCGGGTGACATCCGGCCGCCGCCTCGTCGAGGACGCCCCGCACTGCGGGCATCGCCAGCGTTGAGTGCCCGCCGCGGTCTTCCCGTTCTTCACGAGCCGGGCACCGCACACCAGACAGAACCCCGAGTTCGACCCAAGCTCCACGACTAAGGGTCGCGGACCATGACCATCCCGGTTTCACCGCATGATCCCGCGGCTAGATCAAGAACCCATCCACACGTTCTTGCCGATAACCCGAGACGGTTGCCCCCCGCTTCTCCGCACTTCGGCATGCTGCATCCCAAGCAGCGAAGTGGGTCAGCCGCCTCGACCTCGCGAGGGGTGGCATTGCCAGCACTCCGGCTTTCCTCGATCTGTGAATGAACGTGTGCGGCAGGCAGCTGCAAGAGTCGCGTTGAGTACGTCGAGGTCTTCCGGATGGTGAGTGTAGGAACTTTCATCCTCGGGGGACCTCGACGCCCATCAAGCCACCGCGGCCCGGACCCCGGCTGCACTCTCAAATGCGAAGAGCCGGATAAGATTCGTCGGTGTGCACGAACCTCCCCAGGCGCCCCTGACTGCCCTCGCTTCATGGACGATCCCGCTGTCCGATGGAACGCAGATCGATCTTGCAGCGAAAACTGGCGAGGTAATCACAATCGTTGGCGCCAACGGCTCTGGGAAGTCCGCTCTGGCTACTCGCATCGCAACGAGCACCCCCGAACGAGTGCTCCGGCGCGTACTTGCTCAGCGGAAGATCTGGTTCCAGAATTCAGGGGCATCGATAAGCGCCGCAGATCGCGAAAATGTGGCGACAAATATGCGGCATTGGGATCGATCAGTCGAATCTCGCTACCTAGATCATGCGGATCAGCAGCGGGCCGATATCGCATTATTTGATCTCATGGGCCGAATTCACGCTGAGGACCATCAGATTGCCGAGTTAGCCTATGAAGGCGTCCCAACAGCGGAGATAATCGCCGAGGTTGGCCAGCGGCTCTTTGATGCATTGAATGCCGTCTTCAAGCAGGCCGGCCTGCACGTCTCAATCGCGACTACTGACCAGCAGACCTTCACTGCGCAGCATAGGACGCTGAGGGTTGAGTACCCCATCTCACAGATGTCTGACGGCGAGAGAAGCGCTCTCATTCTAGCTGCGGAGGTGCTGGCTGCTCATGAGAACGCAGTCATCATGCTCGATGAGCCAGAACGTCATCTGCACCGGTCAATCTCGGCTTCCCTGATCGAAGCGTTGATCGAAGCTCGGCCAGACTGTGGGTTTATCGTTCTCACCCATGACCTAGATCTCGCAGTGACCCTGAGTAAGAGGCCTGGAGAAGTCCTTAGCGCGCTCGGCGTCAAGTGGTCTGGAAACGACGCAACCCAGTGGTCGTTGCAACGGCTCTCTCCTGAAGCGCCGATCACCGATGAGGCAAAGCGAGCAATCCTTGGAGGACGTAGACGCATTCTGTTCGTAGAGGGAACGGGCGGAAGTTTGGACTTCCCCCTCTACGGCACACTACTTCCCGGATGGACGGTCGTTCCCGCTGGGAGCTGCGAGTCTGTCATCCGGAGCGTAGGGGGTCTCCGCAAGAGCGAAGAACACCACTGGGTGGATGCAAAGGGTCTCGTAGATCGCGATGGTCGTTCCGACCCCGAACGAGCAGACCTCGCCGCGAAGGGCATCTTGGTGCTTCCAGCCAGCGAAGTTGAGAACCTCTACTATCTCCCGGATGTGATCGAGGCCGTTGCTATGAAGCAAGCTGACGCGCAAGGTGAAGACGCAGCCGAGCTTGTGCGCTCCGGGAAGCAGGCTGGGCTCGACGCGCTCTCCGATAGCCAGACACTCCAGCGGCTCGCAAAGAAACTGGCCAAGGATGAGATCGCGCGCAAGCTGCTCTCAGCGATGCCCAACGAAGTCGGCGAGGATGACATCACTCTCACGCTCAACACGCCTTACCCACGTATCCTGCAGGAACTCGAACAAGCAAAGCAGAACGCCGACTACGAAACACTTGTTCGAACGGTGCCCATCAGAGACACGAGTTTCCGCCCTCAAGTTGCAAGGTCCTTGCTATTCCAATCATTCGCTAGGTATGAGAAAGCTGCTCTCCTTGTCATCACGGAGAACGCTGAGTTAGCAGCCAAGCTCTCGAAAGAGATCTTCGGAGGGGCGATCTCCCTAGAGTGAGGCCAATGCTCCGCATCGCCACCCCGACGCCGAATCAATCTAAGGTTTCGATATAACGGCTCTGCGACTCTCAAAGCGTAGAAGAGTCCGCCTCCCCCTATCATCCCGGGCTCTCTCCCTTTTTGCGATATGCCTCGTTGATCCCACGAGAGGGCGGACGAGACCGACGCTGACGGCGAGCCATTTTCAACTCACGCGCTGATTGCGGATGCTTCGACCAGAGCCCTCCGTACGGCCTTCCGATCCACTCCCATGCTCTGCGCAATCGCCCGCATCGAGACGCCGCCCAAGTGGAGCTTGACGGCCTCCGCCGCCTCATCGACTCCCAACCCCGGACGACGCCGCGCCACCGGCGGCGGGTCAGGTGCGCCGACACCGTGGCCCGGTGCACGCCGTACCGCTCGGCCAGCTCGTTGACTCTCGCTCCGGCGAGGTAATCGTCCACGAGACGATCGACCTCGGAGGCGGTGAGAAAGTTGAAGATTTTCAATCCTCCGCACCACAGGCCCCCGAGAGTCCCGAGTCGGGGCGGAATCCGGCCATCGAGACACCCGGTAGACACCCCGCTTCCAGCATGTGACCAGGGTGTTTAGCCGTGGGGAAAAGTTGACGAACGTGCTACGAAGGGACCCCAGATCGAACGCCCCGCATCCCCCTTGGAAACACTGGGATCGCGGGGCGTTCACTCGTTCACGGCGAGGGTCCGTGCCCACACTTTGCTCACACTCTGCGCGACCGCGGCGTCCTGACGCCGGGGCCCGGAGTCGTCTCCCGGCACGTCCGGCGGCGACGGCACTCGCGTCGCGCGGACCGGTCAGCCGAGGGGCTTGTGCAGGAAGACCTGCGCGGTGCCGTCGCCCTGGTCGATGCGGTCCGACTCGCGGTAGCCGCACGACTCGTACAGCGCGAGGTTCGCCTCGCTCAGGCTCCCGGTGAACAGCTCCGCCTCCGC
>NZ_JBDIAB010000037.1:0-18807 GCF_039812165.1 Microbacterium sp. | reverse complement strand
AGGCCGAGGTGGGCGGACCCAGCGGCGCGGGCGACGACGTGGCGCTGTGGCGCGCCGCCGTCGCGGCGGCGGAGGCGCCGGAGGCTCCCGTCCTGACCAGGCTCCAGATCGGGCTGGGCCTCGCGCGCGCGCAGGTGCGCACGCACGACCGGACCGGCGCCGCGGCCGCGGTCGAGCAGGTGCGCGCCGACGCGGCGCGGATCGGCGCGGGGCTCGTGGTGCGCTGGGCCGACGAGCTCGCCGCCGACGCGGGGCTCGCCGGGGCCGCGGCGAACGCCGACGCACCGCGTGGCGCCGGCATCGACCTCACGGCGCGCGAGTCGCAGGTGCTGGAGCTCGTGGCCGAGGGACTGAGCAACGGCCAGATCGCCGAGCGGCTCTTCATCAGCCGCAAGACCGCGTCGGTGCACGTGTCGGCGATCCTCCGCAAGCTGGGCGTCGCCACCCGCACCGAGGCCGCGAGCCGCTACCTCTCGACGGGTGGCCGGGCCGGGCCCGGGCTCACCGATCGATCGTGATGAGCCGCTCGAGCGCATCGGCGAGCCGCTCGGCGACACCGGTCTCGTCGGCGACCGTGCCCCGCTCGACGAGCGCCACGTCGGGGTGGTCGGTGATCATGCCGTCCACGTCGTCGCGGAAGAGCGGCCGCATGGCGTCGGGCTCCTGAACCGTCCATACGAACACGCCGCGACCGGAGTCGTGGATCGCGTCGCGCCGGTCGGTCGAGTACGCGCCCTGCTCGAGCACGAGGAAGTCCGCGGGGGTGTCGGGCACGCCGCCGAAGGCGAGCGGCACGATGAAGCCGACGACCAGGTCGGGCCGGCGCTCCTTGAGCCCCTCGACGGCGTCGGCGCTGAGCGAGTGGTAGATGTGCGCGTCGGCGCCGCCGTGGGCGTCGAGGAGCGCCAGAAGCCCGTCGAGGTAGTCCGCGCTCTCTCCGCCGTGCACCTTGATCTCGATCAGCAGCGGCTGGTCGAGCTCGTCCGCACGGGCGAGGTAGTCCTCGAGCGACGGGATCGGCGCCTCGTGGCCGTCCTCGTCGCGCACCGTGATCGCGGTCGCCTGGGCGAGCGTCAGCGCCCCGATCGACGTGTCGAGGCCGGCGAGGCGACGGAGATCCATGTCGTGCATGAGCACCCATCCGCCGTCGGAGGTCTGCTGGACGTCCATCTCGACGACGTCGGCCTTCGCGGCGCTCGCCGCCTCCAGCGCGGGGATCGTGTTCTCGACGCCGCCCGCGGTGAAGCCGCGGTGCGCGAGCACGAGCGTGGCGCCGTCGGATGCCGCGCTCATCGCCGGCAGCGCCTGCACCGCCAGCACGCCGGCGGCGACCGCCGCGCCGGCGCCCGCGGCGAGCGCCAGACGCCGGCGATGCCCCGTGCCGGCCGGCTCGGACGGCGCGATCGCAGCGGCGCCGCCGCGATCGAGCGCGGTCACGAGCGCCTGTGTCTGCACGAGCAGGAACAGTCCGACGACGGCGAAGAGCACGACCTCGAGGATGCCGAGGGACACCGCGGCCACGACCGCGGCGGCATCCGGCGCCACGAGGTCGGCCGCGATCGTCGGGACGATCGCCACGAGCGCGAGCATGCCGGCGGTCACCGCGGCCGGCACGAGGACGCCGACGAGCATCAGCGCGACCTTGACGGTGCGCCACCTCGTGAATCGCCAGCTCGCCGCCAGCGCGCCGGGGACGGTGCGCTCGGTCAGCACGAGGAGCGGCACGGTGAACAGCAGCCGGAGGTTGAGGTACCAGACGACCAGGAGCACGCCGGCGTAGAGCGCGGCGGTCGCGGGCGTCTTCAGCAGCTCGTCGGTGACGAACTGCGGGATCGCCACCCAGCGGGTGAGGATCGATCCGATGCCCGCGTGCCCGAGCGGCACGACCAGCAGCAGGTACGGCAGGAGCATCAGCGTCGACGGCCGGTGCAGCAGGCGGCCCGCGACCGCGCGCAGTCGCCGCAGGACGGATGCCGCGTGCGGGACGACGCCGGCCGCCCGGTCGGCGGAGACCTGCACGAAGACCGCGGCCTGCGCCAGGAGCGCGAGCATCGTCGCGATCGCCGCGAGGACGAGCACGACGCCGCCGGGACGCGTCAGCACGAGCGCGAACGTGCGGTCGGTCAGCGACGACAGGCCCGAGGCGCGCAGCGACAGCTGGAACAGCCCGACCAGGAGCGGCGAGGCCACCAGCACGACGACGCCCTGCACGAGCGCCACCACGAGGAGCGAGCCGCCGAGGTCGCCGAACGTGCGGCGGTACCCCTCGCCGAGGCTCGCGCGCACCGGTATGGGCGATCTCGTCATGCCCCGCAGTCAACCACGACGACGCGCCGTCGCCGGGTCCGCACGCCGACGCGTCCGCACCGCCTGCACCGCGACGCACAGCGCGAGGGTCAGTGCGCCCCAGAGAGCGACCGCGGGCGGCAGCACGCGGTAGCCCAGGTGCTGCGGCGTGAACGCGTCCGTGAACGGACCGAGCACGGCGAGCCCCGCGCCCCACGCCACGACGAGCGCCGCCGGGAGCGACAGCCACCATGCCCAGCGCACCCAGCCCGGCACGACGCGGTCGACGGATGCCGCGGCCCGGCCCGAGAGCCACCACAGCATCCACCCGCCGATCAGCACGAGGCCCAGCACGCTCGATCCGTGCTGCAGCCATTTGTACGCCGGGAGCGGCCCCCACGACTGGTCCAGCCCCAGGGCGACGACGCCCCAACGACCCTCGTGCGTGAACGAGTCCCACAGGATGTGACTGGCCACGCCGATCGCGAGCGCCGGCAGCAGCCAGAGCAGGCCGTCCGGGCGGAGGGTCTCGCGCAGGCTCGCCCGGGCGCCGGCATCCCACTCCCCGGGCAGCCGCGACGCGAGCCACCGCGGCGAGAGCTCCCGCACCGCGGGCCGCAGCAGGCATCGCCACACGAGGAGCAGCACGAGCGCGACGCCGATCGTCACCGGCAGCCGGACCCAGTCGTGCGTCGACGCGTACGTGAGCGGCGTGCCGCGCACGAACAGCGGCAGATCCGGCGTCATGGCGCCGACGGCGACCGCCGCCGGCACGAGCGGCGTCCGCACGAACGGCAGCGCGACCGCCGCGTGGCTCGCGGTGAACGGCATGGCGACGGCGGCGCGTCAGCCCGCGGCGACGAACAGGCCGGCGAGCGTCTTCTTGCCGCGACGCAGCACCGACACGCCCCCGGGCAGCGCGCCCTCGACCACGGCCCGGTCGTCCGCGACCCGCGCGCCGTCGAGCGACACGCCGCCCTGCGCGATCGCCCGGCGTCCCTCGCCGAGACTCGCCACGAGCCCGGTGTCGACGAGCGCCTGCACGACCGACGTGCCGCGGGCGACCTCGGCGTGCGGCAGCTCGGCGAGCGCGTGGCGCAGGGTCGCGGCATCCAGCCCGGTCAGATCGCCCTGGCCGAACAGCGCCTCGGACGCCGCGATCACGTCGGCCGTCGCCCGTTCGCCGTGCACGGTCGCGGTCACCTCGAGCGCGAGCCGCCGCTGCGCGGCGCGGCGGAACGGCTCGGTCTCGACGAGCCGCTCGTACTCGGCGATCTCGGCGCTCGTGAGGAACGTGAAGATCTTCAGCCGCTCGACGACGTCGGCGTCGGCGGTCGACAGCCAGAACTGGTACATGCGGTACGGGCTGCACATCGCGGCGTCGAGCCAGATCGCGTTGCCCTCGCTCTTGCCGAACTTCGTGCCGTCGCTGTTGGTGATGAGCGGCGTGCCGATCGCGTGCACGTGCACGCCCTCGACGCGGTGGATGAGGTCCGTGCCGCTCGTGAGGTTGCCCCACTGGTCGGAGCCGCCGGTCTGCAGCACGCACCCGTACTGCCGGTACAGCTCCAGGTAGTCGAGCCCCTGCAGGATCTGGTAGCTGAACTCGGTGTAGCTGATGCCCGCGTCGGAGCTGAGGCGCGCGGCGACGGCATCCTTCTTCAGCATCGTGCCGACGCGGTAGTGCTTGCCGATCTCGCGCAGGAAGTCGATCGCACTGAGCGGCGCCGTCCAGTCGAGGTTGTTGACGATGCGCGCCGCGTTCCCGCCCTCGAAGCTGAGGAACCGCTCCACCTGCGCGCGCAGGCGACCGCCCCACTCGGCGACCGTCTCGCGCGTGTTCAGGGTGCGCTCCGCGGTGGGGCGCGGATCGCCGACGAGGCCTGTCGAGCCGCCGACGAGGCCCAGCGGGCGATGGCCGGCGAGCTGGAGGCGGCGCATCGTGAGCAGCTGCACGAGGTTGCCCAGGTGCAGGCTCGGGGCCGTCGGGTCGAAGCCGCAGTAGTAGACGATCGGGTCCCCTCCGAGCAGGGCGCGCAGCGCCTCGCGGTCGGTGGACACGTGGACCAGGCCGCGCCAGACGAGCTCGTCCCACACGTTCTCGAATGCGGGGTCGTTCGCCACCGGCGCGGTGGTCAGGGCTTCGGATGACACGCGCCTCAGGCTATCAAGCGCGGGGCGGATGCCTCGGCGCGCGCTCGCGGGGGCGACCGGACGTCGGAGGGGCGTGCGAGACTGGCGCGCATGGTGGTGCTCCCGGATGCCGTGATCGTGGCGATCCTGTCGGTGTTCCTGTTCCTCGCCCTGTGCGCGGCGCTGGTGCTCGTCACGATCAGCGTGCGGCGCCCCGCGAACGTGCCGCTCCTGGCGGCGGGCGCCATCGTCGTGCTGTGCCTCATGGTCGTGGCGGTCGCCGCGCACAATGTGCCGTCGATCGTCGCGATGGCGCTCGCGCTGCTCGCGACGGCGCTCGCCGTGGTCGGCGGCAACCCGGTCACGCGCCGCATCCTCGACATCGCCACGCGCGGCACGACGCGCGAGGGCGTCAGCGGCGGCATCCTCGTGGCGATGCACGACGATGGGACGGGCGACACGAAGGCGGGAGAGGTGCGCGAGGTGCTCCGCGGGGGCACGACGATCGGCTACCTGGAGCGCCTGGCCGTGGCGCTCGCGATCGTCGCGGGATATCCGGAGGCGATCGCGGTGGTGGTCGCGATCAAGGGCATCGGGCGCTTCTCCGAGCTCGACACGGCGCCCGTGCGCGAGCGGTTCATCGTGGGCACGCTCGCGAGCCTGCTGTGGGCGTGCGCGGTCGCGGCGATCGTGCGCCTCGCCGCGTGGTGACGGACGCCCGCCCCGCCGTCAGCAGCCCGCGCTGCGCGCCGCGGCCGCCTCGGCGGCGCTGAACGACTCGCCGGCGTACGGAGCCACCGTGCCGGACGAGCAGAGCGCGGCCCAGGTCTTGGGGCCGACGATGCCGTCCTGCACGAGGCCCCAGCGCTTCTGGATGCGCAGGATCGCCGCCTTCGTCTTCGGGCCGAACTGCCCGTCGGCGGCGATCGTCGAGTAGTCGGCGATGTACGGGAGCTTGTGGTTCGCGAGGATCTGGATGTTCTTCACGCAGCCGCCGTTCCCGCCGTACGAGTACAGATAGGAGCGGCAGGTCGCCGCGTACGCGGGGCTCGCGCCCGCGACGACGCCCGCCGCGATCAGCAGGGAGGCGCCCAGCAGGGCGAGACGACGAGTGCCGGTGGCGGCCGAACGCGACATGGCGGTTCCTTTCGACCTCCTGACCCTACAGCGCGTCAGAGCCCGCCGCGCAGTCCGTGGAACCCCTCGGCGAGCGCGCCGACGCCGGCGGCGGCGAGCGCCTGCGAGACGGCCGACTGCGTGATCCCCTCGGTGCCGGCCAGCTCCGCCTGGGTGCGGCCGAGGAGCCGGCCGTAGGCGAGCCGCCGCACGCGCTCGTTCATGTCGCTCACGAGCTGGTCGCGCGCGAGCAGATAGGCGTTCGCGAGACGCACCGGCGCCTCCTCCTCCCCCGCCGCGGCGACGACCCACGTGCGCGCGCCGGGGATCGCGCGCCGCTGCTTGGCGTG
Source organism: Microbacterium sp. (assembly GCF_039812165.1). Taxonomy (GTDB): domain Bacteria; phylum Actinomycetota; class Actinomycetes; order Actinomycetales; family Microbacteriaceae; genus Microbacterium. Next base: position 12,922 of record NZ_JBDIAB010000037.1, on the reverse strand, counting down.
CACGTCCTCGATCGCCTCCCTGGCCGCCCACCAGCCCGGCCCCTCGGCCAGCGCGCCGACGCGCGACGGCACCTCGCCGAGCGCCCCGACGCCGATCCCGTACCGGCACTCGATGCCGTCGGGCAGTGCGAGGCGCAGCAGCAGGAGCGACGCCATCGCGGCCGCGAGCGTGGGGTAGACGCCCTGCAGCTCGTCGCCCACGATGGGCTGCAGCATCCGTTCGGCCGACGGCGCATCGTGCTCGACGTGCACGACCGTCTCGTCGAGCACGCGCTGCGCCTCGGTGCGATCGGGAAGGGTGCGCGAGCCGATGATGTCGGCGATGACGGCGACGCTCATTCCATCAGCGTATCACTGATCAAGTCCAACTATCAGTAGATAGCCGATATTCTCAATCTATCAGTGCGTGCGCCGCGGACTGGGCGCGCGCGATGAGCTCGGCACGCTGCTCGGCGACGCGCACCGGTGCGGTGCCGCCGGCGCCGGTGCGGCTGGCGACGGATCCCTCGATCGTGAGCACCTCGCGCACCTCGGGCGTCAGCCGGCTCGAGACGCGCGCGAGCAGTGCGTCGTCGGCATCCTCGAGGCCGATCCCCCGCTCCTCGCACGCGCGCACGAGCGCGCCGGAGATCTCGTGGGCGTCGCGGAACGGCACCCCGCGCTTGACGAGCCACTCGGCGACGTCGGTTGCGAGCGAGAAGCCCTGCGGGGCGAGCGCGGCCATGCGTGCCGTGTCGAAGCGCATGGTCGCCACCATACCGGCGAAGGCGGGGAGCACCGTCTCGAGCGTGGTCACCGCGTCGAAGACGGGCTCCTTGTCCTCCTGCAGATCGCGGTTGTACGCGAGCGGCAGCGCCTTGAGCGTCGCGAGGAGCCCCGTGAGGTTGCCGATGAGCCGGCCGGCCTTGCCGCGGGTGAGCTCGGCGATGTCGGGGTTCTTCTTCTGCGGCATGATGCTCGAGCCGGTCGAGTAGCCGTCGTCGAGCGTGACGAAGCCGAACTCGCGCGTGTTCCAGATGATGATCTCCTCCGCGAAGCGGGAGAGGTCGATGCCGATCATCGCCGCGACGAACGCGAACTCCGCCACGACGTCGCGCGCCGCGGTGCCGTCGATCGAGTTCTCGGACGGCCGGTCCAGGCCCAGCTCGGTCGCGACCAGCTGCGGGTCGAGCCCCAGGGTCGCCCCGGCGAGTGCGCCGCCGCCGTACGGCGACACGCGCGCCCGTGCCGACCAGTCGCGCAGCCGCTCCAGGTCGCGCACGAGGGGCCACGCGTGCGCCTGCAGGTGGTGCGCGAGCAGCACCGGCTGCGCGTGCTGCAGGTGCGTGCGGCCCGGCATGATCGCCGTCTCGTGCACCTCGGCCTGGGCGACGACGGCGTCGATCACGCGGAGCACGTCGCGAGCGATCGTGCGGGCGTGGTCGAGCAGGTACATGCGCACGAGCGTGGCGATCTGGTCGTTGCGGCTGCGCCCGGCGCGGAGCTTCCCTCCGAGCTCCGGTCCGACCTCGGCGATGAGCGCCGCCTCGAGCGCCCCGTGCACGTCCTCGTCGCCGGGGGCGGCGACGAGGGTGCCGTCCTGGATGCCGCGGGCCAGGGCGTCCAGCCCCGCGTGCATGCGCGACTCCTCGCCGGCGGTGAGGTAGCCGGCGGCGGCGAGCGCCTTCGCGTGGGCGTGCGAGCCGGCCAGGTCGTAGAGCGCGAGCGCCCAGTCGAAGTGGGTCGAGCGGCTCAGCTCCGCCAGCTCCGGCGAGGGGCCGGAGGCGAATCGCCCGCCCCACAGTGCGCCCGCGTTCGTTCCCTCGGCCTTGCTGTCGTTCACCAGATCAGCCTACCGGCCCGCCCTGCGCCCGCCGTCGGGCACGGCAGACCTGGCCGAGATCGCCGCGGCGTCCCGGATGGGCGACACAACGCGACAGGTTGGGGCGCCGCCACACTGCTCTACCTAGCATGCCGCCTTACCTGGCCCATGTGGTCGCCGCCGGCGCGCCCCGCGACACTTCGGGCCAAGTCACGGTGTGCACGAGTCGGCTGACCTGACGTATATGGTCGCCGCGGGAGCGCTGCGCGACACTTCGGGCCAAGTATGCGATGGGTGAGGCGACGCCGGATGCAGCGGGCATCGGCATCCGAATCACCTGGCCGGTCCCGCCGAGCCTCCTCCACAGTCGGCCGATTCGCGCAGCTCTCCACGGATCGCGGAATCCCGCACCCGTCGGAGCGCACCGCCAGGCAGGGTGTCCACATGCCGTTCCGTCCTCTCCCCGCGCCTCTCCCCGACTCGTTCTCGGTGCGCGATGCCCGCCGGATGGGCGTGTCTGCGCGCCGCCTGCGGGGCTGCGATCTCGACGTGCCGTTCCATGGCACCCGGCTACGCCCGCGACGCGCCGATACCTCGGCAACGTATGACGAGAGTCCCGCTGCGGCGGAGGCGCGGCTCCTTCGCGCAGAACTCCTGCGGAATGCCCGCGCCTATGCGACCGTCGCGTCGCCCCATGCGTTTCTGTGGGGGCCGTCGGCAGCCACGGAGTGGACACTCCCCCTGCCGCTTCGGACTCTGCGCCGTATCGACGAGCCGGGCAGAGCGCGCATGCTCGATGTCGCCGTCGCAGCGCCGCATCGGGCACCCCGAGCAGCCGGAGTCGCCGGACGTCAGTTCGCGCCGAGGCTCATCTCGGTCACGACGCACGATGGTCTCCGGGTGACAAGTCCCGCGACGACGTGGGCGCAGCTCGCCCCCGAGCTCTCCGTCGACGAGCTCATCGTGCTCGGCGATGCGATCGTCGCGATCCCGCGCGTTCGCGGGACGATCAGAGGGGCGCCTGGATCGGGGCTGGCGACGATCGCTCAGCTCGAGACTGCGCTGAATGCCGGACGGCGACGTGGCGCAGCCAAGCTGCGAGAGGCGCTGCCGCAGATCCGCGTCGGCAGCGCGTCGCCCCCGGAGACGCTGCTGCGACTGGCGCTCGTGCGCACCGGTCTCCCCGAGCCCGTGCTCGACTACGACGTTCTGACGCCGGACGGGCGCGCGATCGGGTACACCGAACTCGCCTACCCCGGGCACGGCATCCTCATCGAGTACGAGGGCGACCACCATCGCGTCGACCGCGCGCAGTGGAACCGCGACATTGAGAAGCACGCTGCGTGCGTCGCCCTGGGCTGGGACGTGCTGCGGCTCACGTCCGAACACGTGTATCCGCGGACGGATGCCGCGGTGCGCCGCATCCGCGATGCCCTCGCCCGTGCGGGCTGGCGTCCGTAGCGACAGCGTTCGCCGAGCGCCGCCGCTGGTGGGCCGGGCACCCGCTCGGTTGACGCACATCGTCGCGACAGCCACCACCACCGACAAACCGAGCCAAGTCACGAGCAACACCGTCACCCGGGCACCCGCTCGGTTGACGCACATGGTCGCGACGGCCACCACCCGCGACCAGACGAGCCGACTTTGGCGACCAGACGAGCCAACCAGTGGGAGGAGACGGCAAGAGGGATGCCGCGGAGCTGTCCAGGCGGCAGCACCGCTCTCGCTAGCCGCCCGAGACGCTCGTGCGGCGATGCCCGCCGTCGGGCACGAGCCGCGTCGACACGGACGCGAACAGCGTCTCGAGCGGACCGCGGCCGAGCAGGAGCGCCCAGACCGTGCACGCGACGACGGTGCCGAGGGTCAGCGGCCAGAACGCCTCGGCCTCGCGGAACCCGCCGAGGTCTCCGACGTCACCGAGCATGACGGCGGCGGCGATCGCCCAGACGACGAGCTGCGCGGTGTAGGCGGTGAGCGGCATCGAGCCGACCGCGCGCAACGGCAGCACGACCCACGTCAGCGGCGTACGGGACGCGAGCAGGCAGAGGCCGAGGACGCCCGCCGCGAACCCGCCCGATCCGACGACCTCGAGGATGCCGCCCGAGTGCGCCTCGGCGGTCCACACCGTGCCGCCCGCGCGGTCGAGGATTGCGGCATCCGACCCGTACGCGGTCAGGGCGGCGAGCGCCCCGCCGCCGAGGAGCATCGTCTGCGTGCGGAGCGCCCTCAGGTCGAGGCGCCCGATCGCGAGCCCCGCGACGACGAACGCGGTCCACAGCGGGAACGGATAGTGCCAGCCGAGGAGCAGCGACAGCATGCCGCCCGACGCGCCGCTCCACACCGGCAGCACGTCGAGCATCGGCTGCACCCACGGCATGACGAGCGCGAGCGCGACGGCGAGCGGCCACAGCGCGCGGGCGCCCAGCCCCAGCACCGGCAGGGTGACGAGGAACAGGATGCCGTAGGCCGGGAGGATCACGTACACCGGCACCCCGGTGGCCATGAGCGCGACGCCGAGCACCCACAGCAGCACCGCGCGCACCGCGATCCGCCGGCGCGCGACGCCGACCGGGCCTCCGCGCACGGGGCGCGTGCCACCGGTCACGAGCGCGATGGAGACGCCCGCGAGCACCGCGAACAGGATCGACGACCGGCCGTTGGCGACGTCGATCCACGTCTGCGGCTCCGACCATTCGAACGCGTCGATGTCGAGCAGGTGCGCGGCGAACATGCCGAGCACGGCGAGCCCGCGGGCGAGGTCGACGCCCTGGAGGCGCGCGGGACCGTTCCACGCGGTGGAGCGGTCCCGCGTGGAGGGGGTCAGTCCTGGCGCAGCAGCCACACCAGGAGAGCCTTCTGCGCGTGCAGACGGTTCTCGGCCTCGTCCCACACGACGCTCTGCGGCCCGTCGATGACGTCGGCGTCGACCTCGTAGCCGCGGTCGGCGGGAAGGCAGTGCAGGAAGATCGCGTCGTCGTCCGCGAGCGCCATGAGCTCGCTGGTGACCTTGTAGCCGTCGAAGTCGCGCAGGCGTGCGGCCTTCTCCTCCTCCTTGCCCATCGACACCCACGTGTCGGTGACCATGACGTCGGTTCCCCGTGCCGCGTCGGCGACGCTCTCGCACAGCGTCACAGAGCCGCCGGTGCGCGCGGCGATCGCCTGGGCGTCGGCGACGACGTCGGCGCGCGGCTGGTGCGCCGGCGGAGCGGCGATGCGCACGTGCATGCCGGCCGTCGCCCCCGCGAGCAGGTACGAGTGGCCCATGTTGGAGCGTCCGTCGCCGAAGAACGACAGCGTGAGGCCGGCCGGGTCGCCCTTGTGCTCGCGCACGGTGAGCAGGTCGGCGAGCAGCTGGCAGGGGTGGAAGTCGTCGCTCAGCGCGTTGACGACGGGCACCGTGGTGCCGCGCGCCATGTCCTCGAGCCCCGCCTGCGCGTAGGTGCGCCAGACGATCGCGGCGACCTGCCGCTCGAGCACGCGCGCGGTGTCGGAGGGGGTCTCCTTGCCGCCGAGCTGGCTGCTCGCGGTCGAGATGATCAGCGGCGAGCCGCCGAGGTCGGCGATGCCGACCGCGAACGAGACGCGCGTGCGGGTGGACGACTTGTCGAAGATCACCGCGACGGTCTGCGGCCCCTGCAGGGGCTTGAGCTTGAAGCGGTCCTTCTTCAGCGCGAGGGCGAGGTCGAGGATCTCGGCCTGCTCGGCCGGGCTCAGGTCGTCGTCACGCAGCAGGTGGCGGGTCACGCGAGTACCTCCGTGGTCGGGTCGGGCATGGTCGGGGTGTCGACGTCGAGCACGATGTCCTCTTCGACGACGGCCAGCGCGCGCGCGAACAGGTCGACGAACTCGTCGATCTCGACGTCGCCGATGGTGAGCGCGGGCGCGAGGCGGATGGTGGACTCGTTGGCGGCGTTGACGATGAGCCCGAGCTCGAGCGCGGCCGTCACGACCGCGGCCGCGACAGGATGCCGGAGCCCGATGCCGACGAGCAGGCCCTGGCCGCGGCATCCGGTCACCAGGCGCGAGTCGAGCCGTTCGATCGCCGCGCGCAGCTGGGCGCCGCGTGCCGCGGCGTTGCCGACGAGGTCGGCGCGCTCGATCTCGCCGAGCACCGCCGAGGCGACCGCGGTGGCGAGCGCGTTGCCGCCGAACGTCGAGCCGTGCGTGCCGGGGTAGAAGAGCTCGCTCGCGGCGCCGTAGGTGATGAGGGCGCCGATCGGGAAGCCGCCGCCGACGCCCTTGGCGACCGTGATCGCGTCGGGCGTGATGCCCGCGCGCTGGAACGCGAACCACTCGCCGGTGCGGCCGGCACCGGTCTGGATCTCGTCCACGATCAGGAGGGCGCCGTGCTGCGCGGTCAGGGCGCGGGCGGCGGCGAGATAGCCCTCGGGCAGCTCCAGCACGCCCGCCTCGCCCTTGATGGGCTCGACGAACAGGGCGGCGACGCGGTCGTCGAGAGCCTCTTCGAGCGCCTCGACGGTGGAGTCGAGGAACTCGACACCGCCGGGCATGGGCAGGAACGGCTCCTGCATGTACGCCTTGCCCGTGAGGGCGAGCGAGCCCATCGTGCGGCCGTGGAACGCGTTCTTCAACGCGAGGATGCGGGGGCGCGCGGCGCCGCCGTGCAGGCGCGCGAGCTTGAACGCGGCCTCGTTGGCCTCGGCGCCGGAGTTGCCGAAGAAGACGCGGCCGGACTCCCCCGCGCCGGCGAGACGCTTCAGCTGCGCCGCGAGGATCAGCTGCGGCGGCGTCACGAACAGGTTCGACACGTGCGTGAGCGTGGCCGCCTGCGCCGCCACCGCCTCGACGAACACGGGGTGGGAGTGGCCCAGCGAGGTCACCGCGATGCCGCCGAGGAAGTCGAGGTAGCGCTTGCCGGTGTCGTCCCACAGGTGCGAGCCCTCGCCGCGGACGAACATCGCCGGGCGGTCGCCGCCGTTGCGGACGAGATCGCGCTCCAGATCGTCGTGCCAGGTCACGATGCCACCACCTCCGTGCCGATGCCCTTCGCCGTGAAGACCTCCACCAGCACCGAGTGCGGCTGGCGTCCGTCGATGATCGCCGCGGTGTCGACGCCGCCCTCGACCGCGTCGAGGCACGCCTGCATCTTCGGGATCATGCCCGACTCGAGCTTCGGCAGCATCGCGCGCAGCTCGGATGCCGTCAGGTGCGACACGAGCGAGTCGCGATCCGGCCAGTCGGCGTACAGGCCCGGCACGTCGGTGAGGATCACGAGCTTGGTCGCGTCCAGGGCGATCGCGAGCGCCGCGGCGGCGGCGTCGGCGTTCACGTTGAGCGACTGGCCGGGGTTGTCGAGGTCGGGCGCGATGGACGACACGACCGGGATGCGGCCCGCGGCGAGCTGGTCGAGCACCGGCGAGGGGTCGACGGTGACGACGTCGCCGACGTTGCCGAGGTCGTGCTCGAGGCCGTCCACGACCACGCCGCGGCGGCGGCCGCCGAAGAGCCCGGCATCCTCCCCCGACAGTCCGCTCGCGAACGGACCGTGCGTGTTGATGCGTCCCACGAGCTGCGGGTTGATCTGCCCGGTGAGCACCATGCGCACGACGCCGATCGCCTCGGTCGAGGTGACGCGGTAGCCGCCCTTGAACTCGCTCGGGATCGAGAGCCGGTCGAGCATGTGCGAGATCTGCGGTCCGCCGCCGTGCACGACGACCGGCTTGACGCCCACGAAGCGGAGGTAGGCGATGTCCTCGGCGAAGGCGTCCTGCAGCTCGTCGGAGACCATCGCGTTGCCGCCGAACTTGATCACGATGATCTGGTCGTGGAAGCGCTTGAGCCACGGCAGGGACTCGATGAGGACGCCCGCCTTCTCGGCGGCCTCCTCGGGGGTCGTGTGCTGCAGGTCGGTCATGAGGCGTAGGCGCTGTTCTCGTGCACGTAGTCGTGGGTCAGGTCGTTCGTGTAGATGGTCGCGGAGGCGTCTCCGGTCTTGAGGTCGATGAGCACGCTCGTCGACCGCGGCGTCAGGTCGACCTCCTCGCGCGGCCGGTCGGGGCCGCCGTTCGAGCACACCCGCACGCCGTTCATCGAGACGTCGACCGCGTACGGGTCGAAGGCCGCCTGCGTGGTGCCGATCGCCGCGAGCACGCGGCCCCAGTTGGGGTCGTTGCCGAAGATCGCGGCCTTGAAGAGGTTGTTGCGGGCGACCGAGCGGCCGACCTCGACGGCGTCGTCCTCGGACGCCGCGTGGACCACCTGGATGGCGATGTCGTGGCTCGCGCCCTCGGCGTCGGCCTGCAGCTGCACGGCGAGGCTCGTGCACACCTCGGTGAGCGCGAACCGGAACGCCTCGGGCTCGGGCGTGACGCCGGATGCACCGCTGACCATGAGCGTGACCTGGTCGTTCGTCGACATGCAGCCGTCGGAGTCGAGCCGGTCGAAGCTGACGCGCGTCGCCGCGCGCAGGTGCCCGTCGGCCTCGGCCGCCGTGAGGACGGCGTCGGTCGTGAGGACCACGAGCATGGTCGCGAGCCCGGGCGCCAGCATCCCGGCCCCCTTCGCCATGCCGCCGATCGTCCAGCCCTCGCCCTGGTAGACGCTGGTCTTGGGGACCGAGTCCGTGGTCATGATCGCGTGGGCCGCGTCGTCGCCGCCCTCGGTGCTGAGCGTCGCGATCGCCTCGGCGGTGCCGGCGAGCACCTTGGCGCGGAAGACCTCGTCGCCGGTGCCGATGAGCCCCGTCGAGCACACCAGGACGTCGCCCGCGCTCGTGCCGAGGAGCTCGGCGGCCTTCTCGGCGGTCTCGTGCGTGGTCTGGAACCCGAACGCGCCGGTGAAGCAGTTCGCGCCGCCGGAGTTGAGCACGACGGCCTCGACGACGCCGTCGCGGATCGCCTGCTGCGACCACAGGATCGGGTTCGCCTTCGCGCGGTTGCTCGTGAAGACGGCGGCGCCGGCCTTCAGCGGTCCGCGGTTGACGACGACGGCGACGTCGGGCTTGCCGGTGGACTTCAGGCCCGCGGCGACTCCCGCCGCCTCGAACCCCTGCGGTGCGGTGACGGTCACGGGGCGACTCCGTTCACGGTGAGCGCGCGGCCCTCGGGAAGGCCGAGCGCGATGTTCATGGACTGCACGGCGGCGCCCGCCGTGCCCTTGACGAGGTTGTCGACGGCGGCGACCACGACGACGCGGTTCGCGGCGCGGTCGATCGCGAGGCCGATCAGGGCGGTGTTGGCGCCGACGACGTCGGCCGTGCGCGGGAAGCGGCCCGCCGGCAGCAGCTGCACGAACGTCTCGTCGTCGTAGGCGGACTCCCACGCGGCGCGGATCTCGGCATCCGTCGCGCCGTTCGCGATCGGGGCGGTGGAGGTCGCGAGGATGCCGCGGGCCATCGGCACGAGCACCGGCGTGAACGAGACGCGGATGCCCTGCTCCGTCTCACCGACTTCGCAGTTCCGCGCGTACTTCGCAGGATCTGCGGCAGATCCTGCGAAGTCCGCGCGATTCTGCGAGGTTCGTGCCGCGGGTTCCGGCGGGGTCGGCATCGCGGCGGCGAGCGCCTGCCGGATCTCGGGGATGTGCCGATGCGTGCCGCCGACGGCATACGGGTTGGCCGAGCCGAGCAGCTCGCTCGCGAGCAGATCGGCGCGCAGGCTCTTGCCCGCGCCGGACGGCCCGACGGCGAGGACGCTCACGATGTCGGACGGGTCGATCACACCCGCCGCGACGCCCGGGGCGAGCGAGAGCGAGACCGTCGAGGCGTTGCAGCCGGGGGCCGCGATGCGCGATGCCCCGGCCAGCCGCTCGCGCTGCTTGACGCCGCCGACGAGGAGCTCGGGGACGCCGTAGGTCCACGGCTCGTGGAACGGGCCGCCGTAGAAGGAGTCCCACGCGTCCTTCGACGTGAGCCGGTGGTCGGCGCCGGCGTCGATCACGAGCGGCACGTCGCCGAGCGCGTCGGTGTACTGCCCCGACTGCCCGTGCGGGAGGGCGAGGAACACGATGTCGTGGCCGGAGAGGACGTCGGGCGTGGTCTCCTGCAGGGTGAGGTGCGTCAGCGACCGCAGGTGCGGCTGGTGCTGGACGAGCGGCTGGCCGGCGTTCGAGTGCGCGGTGACGGTGCGGATCTCGACGTCCGGATGCGCGGCGAGGAGGCGCAGGATCTCGCCGCCCGCATAGCCGGAGGCGCCCGACACGGCGACCGAATAGGACATGGATTCCACCTTAGAACTCCGAGGGAGTCGCCTCTGACGGCGACGGGACCGAGGACGGCGACACCGGCCTCCTCCCCGCCACGGCGGGAGTGCGCGGGGTCGCCTAGAGTCGGCGGCCGAGGCGGCGGCGGCGCGCGGAACCGAGGCTCACGGGGAGCTGCTCGAGGTTCCGGGCGACGGACGACATGGGGAAACCATAGCCGCGCGGTCGCGGCATCCGCAATTCCACGCCGACACGGAGACGGGTTACCGGCCTGTTGCGATCGGGTTAACTCCTCCGCAGAGCGCCAGAGGGCGCGACGGACGCATGGAAGCATTCCCGTGACAGCACCCGACGCGATCCGGAGGACGCCGATGCACGTCACGCCCGGCGACACCGAGAAGCTGCTGCTCGCCGTGGCGGGCATGGTCGCCCGCGACCGGCTCGCCCGGGGCGTCCGGCTCAACCATCCCGAGACGGTGGCGCTCCTGTCGACGTGGGTGATCGAGCGCGCCCGCGAGGGCGCCCTCGTCGCCGAGCTGATGCGCGAGGGCCGGCGGGTGCTCCGGCGCGACCAGGTCATGGCCGGCGTGCCGGAGATGCTCCACGACGTGCAGGTCGAGGCCATGTTCCCGGACGGACGCAAGCTCGTCACGATCCACCACCCCATCGACTGAGAGGCCCCGCATGCCGTCCACCGCCGCCGAGGGGCCGGGAGCCGTCCGGGTCCGTCCGGGTCGGATCGAGCTCAACGCCGACCGGTCGGCGGCCGAGCGCCGCTCGTTCGTGTTCGTCAACACCGGCGACCGTCCGGTGCAGATCGGCTCGCACCTGCATCTTCCGGATGCCAATGCCGCCCTCGCCTTCGATCGCACCGGCGCGCACGGGTTCCGCCTCGACATCCCGTCGGGCACCTCGGAGCGGTTCGAGCCGGGCGCGTCGCGCGAGCTGCCCGCGGTGGCCCTCCGCGGAGCCCGGCGCGTGCCGGGCCTGCAGCTCGACCGCGCGGCGCGGGCCGACCTCGACCGCGACGGCGGGTCGGGCGGCGGGCTCGACGCCCCTGCCGAGGGGGCCGGCTGATGGCATGGATCGACCGCGAGCGCTACGCCGCGATCTACGGCCCGACCACGGCCGACCAGGTGCGCCTCGGCGACACCGACCTGTGGATCGAGATCGAGCGCGACCTCACCGTCGGCGGCGAGGAGGCCGTCTTCGGCGGCGGCAAGTCGATCCGCGAGTCGATGGCGCAGTCCACGCGCACGCGCGCCGAGGGCGCTCTCGACACCGTGATCACGAACGCGATCGTGCTGGACTGGTGGGGCGTCGTGCGGGCAGACGTCGGCATCCGCGACGGCCGCATCGTCGGGCTCGGGCGCGCGGGCAACCCCGACATCGCCGACGGCGTCGACCCGCGGCTCGTGATCGGCCCGTCGACCGACGTGATCTCGGGCGAGGGCCGCATCCTCACCGCCGGCGCGATCGACTCGCACGTGCACCTGCTCTCGCCGTCGCAGATCCACGAGGCGCTCGCCACCGGCATCACGACGATCGTCGGCGGCGGCACCGGCCCTTCCGAGGGGTCGAAGGCCACGACCGTGACGCCGGGGGCGTGGCACCTGCGCGAGATGCACCGCGCGCTCGACCTGCTGCCGGTCAACGTGCTGCTGCTCGGCAAGGGCAACACCGTCTCCGCCGCGGCGCTCGCCGAGCAGGCCCTCGCCGGCGCCGCCGGCTACAAGGTGCACGAGGACTGGGGCTCGACGCCCGCCGCGATCGACGCGGCCCTGCGCGCCGCCGACGACTGGGGCCTGCAGGTGGCCCTGCACTCCGACTCGCTCAACGAGTCCGGCTTCGTGGAGTCGACGGTCGCCGCCATCGCGGGCCGCTCGATCCACGCGTTCCACGTCGAGGGCGCCGGCGGCGGTCACGCCCCCGACATCCTCGCGATCGCCGGGCTCCCGCACGTGATCCCGGGGTCCACCAACCCCACGCTGCCGCACACCGTGAACACCGTCGCCGAGCATCTCGACATGCTCATGGTCTGCCACCACCTCAACCCCGCGGTGCCGGAGGACCTCGCCTTCGCGGAGTCCCGCATCCGGGGCACGACGATCGCCGCCGAGGACGTCCTGCACGACATGGGCGCGCTGTCGATCACGTCGTCCGACGCGCAGGCGATGGGTCGCATCGGCGAGGTCGTCACGCGCACGTGGCAGGTCGCGCACGTCATGAAGCTCCGCCGCGGGCCGCTCGGCGGCGGCCTGCCGGCCGACAACGAGCGGGCGCGTCGCTACGTGGCCAAGTACACGATCAACCCCGCCGTCGCCCACGGCATCGATCACGAGGTCGGCTCGATCGAGGACGGCAGGCTCGCCGACCTCGTGCTGTGGGACCCCGCGTTCTTCGGCGTGCGCCCCGCGGTCGTCATGAAGGGCGGCGGCCTCGTGTGGGGCGCGCTCGGCGACCCGAACGCGTCGATCCCGACCCCGCAGCCGGTGCTGATGCGGCCGGCGTTCCTGGATGCCGTCGCCGCCGACCTCTCGGTCACCTTCGTCTCGCCGGCTGCGCTCGAGGACGGCCTGGCCGAGCGCCTCGGGCTGCGCCGGCGCCTCGCCGCCGTGCGTCCCACGCGCGACGTCGGCAAGGCCGACATGCGCAACAACGACACGCTGCCCGCGATCCGCATCGAGCCCGACACGTTCCGCATCACGATCGACGGCGACGAGGTGCGCCCCGCCCCCGCCGATCGGCTGCCGCTCGCCCAGCTCTACACGATGTTCTGACGCCATGCTCCCCTTCCCGCTCCCCTCCGCCACCGTCGCGATGCTGCTCGCCGACGCGCGCCTCCCCTCGGGCGGCCACGCGCACTCCGCGGGGCTCGAGCCGGCGCTCCTGGGCGGGCTCGCGGCCGCGGATGTGCCCGCCGCGCTCACCGCGCGCGCCCGCACGACCTCGCTCGTCGAG
>NZ_JBDIAB010000036.1:0-19660 GCF_039812165.1 Microbacterium sp. | reverse complement strand
ACGGCCTCGGCCACGGCCCGACGCCCGGCGCTCGCGACCGCGCCGGCGGACGCGCCGATGACGAGGACGATCCCGGCGACCTGAAGCCACGACAGCTGCTGTCCGAGCACGGCGAGACCGACGAGCGCGGCGATCGCCGGGCTCGCGCTCATGAGGATCCCGAAGACGGATGCCGAGATCCTCCGCAGCGCGATCAGTTCGAGCGCATACGGCAGGGCCGAGCTGAGGACGGCGACGGCCGCCCCGAGGGCCAGCACGTCGACGCGCACCAGCGCGCTCCCGGCGGTGGCGACGCCCAACGGCAGCGAGAGCACCGCCCCCACGGCCATCGCGAGGGCGAGCCCGTCGATGCGCTCGAACGTCCGGCCCACCCGTGCCGACGCCAGGATGTAGAGCGCCCACGTGAGCGCCGCGGCGAGCGCGAACACCACGCCGAGCGGATCGAGCGACTCCCATCCGCCGCCGCCCAGGGCCACCACCCCGCCGAGGGCGAGCACGGCCCACAGCCATGCCGACGCGCGGCGGCTGGCGACGATCGAGAGGACCAGCGGACCGAGCACCTCGATCGTGACCGCGACGCCGAGCGCCAGCCGCTCGATCGCCAGGTAGAAGAGGCTGTTCATAGCAGCCAGCACCACTCCGAACGCGAGCACGGCAGCCCAGTCGCGCCTCGTGCGCCCGCTCAGGCGCGGGCGCGCGATCGCGAGCAGCAGCACCGCCGAGAACACGAGGCGCAGCATCACCATGCCGAGCGGCCCGGTCTCGGGGAACACGCGCACCGCGATCGCGGCGCCGAGCTCCTGCCCGATCATGCCGGCGACGACGAGCGCGACGCCCGACGAGGCCGCGCCCCGCGCGATCACTGCTCGGGTTCGGCTTCGGGCTCCGCCTGCGGCAGCGGGCAGATGGCCGCCTGCTCGACCGCCGCGGCGTACTGCTCCGCGGTCCAGGGCAGGCCGCCCGCCGCCGAGTCGCCGTCGACCGGCACCTTCGACGCGAGGGCGGCGAGCTCCCACGCCAGTGAGAGGATCACACCGGCCTGCGCGGACGAGTTGTTGAGCACGACCGCCACGGTCGTGCCGGTGTTGCGGTCGGCGAACGCCGCCGTGAGGTAGCCCGGCACGGAGCCGAACTGGCCGACGAGCGACCCGGCCTGGTAGGCCCCGCCGGTCGCGGTGTACCACGACGGCGCATCGGCGTAGGCCGGCAGCGGCGACTTCCACCGCTTCGCGGAGTCGTACGAGCGGGCGCCCAGCGCCAGTGCCTGCGCGTAGCGGCCGAGGTCGTCGATGGTCGAGACGACGCCGGATGCCGTGTACCCGGCCGACGCGGACAGCACGCCGACCTCCACCGGTGCGGCGCAGTCGACGGCGCCCTCGGGCGTCGCTCCCACGCGCAGGCCGGTGAGCCGCGTGCCGCCGGCGCCCTTGGCCGACAGCGCCGTGGCGGACAGGCCCAGCGGCTCGAAGACGTAGTGGTCGTAGAGCTCCGCCGCGGTCTTGCCCGACGCGCGCTCCAGCGCCATGCCGAGGACCACGTACGCGGTGTCGGAGTCGCGGAAGACCGTGCCCGGCGCGCCGGGGAGCGTCGCGCCGAGCCCGTAGCTGGCGAGCTCGCGCGGGTTCCAGACGCGGTCGGGCTTCGCGAGCCAGCGCCCCTCGAGCTGCGGGGCGTACGAGCCGAGGCCGCTCGTGCCGTCGCACAGCTCGCCGAGGGTGATGCCCTTCGCATCCGGCAGCCCAGTCGTCCACGTCGTGACGCTGTCGCCGAGCGCGACGATGCCGTCGGCCACCATGCCGTGCAGCACGTCGCACGTCATCGACCGCGTCACGGCGGCGATCGGGAAGCTCATGTCGGCGGCGACCTCGGCGCCGCCCGGCCGGGTGACGCCGAGCGCCTGCACGGACGAGCCGACTCCCGGCACCCACACGCCGACGATGGCCCCGGTCGAGCCGGTCGCGGCCATCGCCCGCTCCACCGCGGCGTGGACGGACCCGACGACGCCCTCGGGAAGGGCGCCGTCGGCCTGCGCGGGCAGGTCGACCCGCACGGCGGGGACCGGCGCGCACGCGCTCACGGACAGCGCGAGCGCGACCGCCGCTCCGACGGCCGCGAGTCGCCGAACCACCGCTTCGCGCGACATCGCCATCCTCCCCTGATGAATCTCTCCAAGATTAGATCACACGGACCCGGGCTCCGATCCCACCGCCGCCCTATCGTGGGGGTCATGCCGCACATCTTCGACGACGACGCGCTCGCGGGCGTCCTCCGCCACATGAACGGCGATCACGCCGACGACAACCTGCTCATCGTGCGGGCGTTCGCGCCCGCTCTCGATGCGCGCTCGGCGACGATGACGACGTTCGACGGGGATGCCGGGGAGTGGGCGGCCGTGGCCTCGGACGGCTCGACGGAGCCGGTCCGCATCCCGTGGCCGGGCGGCCCGATCAGCGAGCGGCGCGACGTGCGCCGCGAGGTCGTCGCGCTCTACGACGAGGCCTGCGCGCGTCTGGGCGTCGCACCGCGTCCTCATGGGTGACCTTCAGCTTAGCTGTACCTAAGTCGCGCTAGAATCGCGGGCATGGACGCACCGATCCCGTTCTCCGCCGCCCTGCGCGAGCGCTCCAGCAGCGCCCATTCCGGCAGCGAGCACGCCGGCTTCATGGCGGACCTCATGAGCGGCAAGGGCACGCGCGACGACTACATCGCGCTCGTCGCGCAGCACTGGTTCATCTACGAGGCCCTCGAGGCGGCGGCCGAGCGCATGAAGGCCGACCCCGTGGCATCCCTCTTCATCAGCGACCGGCTCACGCGCCTGCCCGCGCTCGAGGCCGACCTCGAGTTCCTGATCGGGCCGGACTGGCGCGAGCGCATCGAGCCGCTGCCGACCACGAAGCGGTACGCCGACCGCATCCGCCAGGTCGGGGTCGCGTGGGCGGGCGGGTTCGTCGCGCACCACTACACGCGCTACCTCGGCGATCTCTCCGGCGGCGTCTTCATCGGACGCCTCATGGCGCGCCAGTTCGGCTTCGAGACCAACGGCATCGGCTTCTACCTCTTCCACGACATCGCCGACCCGAAGGCGTTCAAGGACGTGTACCGCGAGCAGCTCGACGCGGCGCCGTGGGATGCCGCGGAGCAGGAGCGCGTCATCGACGAGGTCCTCGCCGCGTATCGGTTCAACACCGACCTGTTCGCCGACCTCGCCGCCTCGAAGGCCGCCCGCGTCGCCTGACACCCGCGGGCCCCGTGCTCCCGGCCCGTGGCGCCCCGCCGGCGCCTTTCCCGCCCGGGTCACTGCCTGCCCCCGCGAGTCACTGCCTTTGCGCCCGAGTCACTGCCCTCCCGCCCAAGTCACTGCCTTCCCGCCCGAGTCACTACCCTCCCCGCGATTCACTGCGCTCCAGCACAGTGACTCGCACCGGGAGCAGTGAGCCGAGAGCACGAGCAGTGACCCGGAAAGGCCGACCCTGGGCAGGCCCGGGAACGCGGACCCGGCGGGCGAACCCCGGAAGCCGCCCGGAGGGCGGGCTCAGCCGCGAGCGGAGGCGCGCACGCCGGCCATGAACCGGCGGACGTCGGCGTCGACCAGGATGTCGCTCGGGCGCAGCGGCCGCGACAGGTAGAGCCCGTCCAGCGAGGTCAGCCGCGACAGCGCCACGTACGTCTGCCCCGGCGCGAAGGCGCCCGACCCGAGGTCGACGACGGCGCGCTCGTAGGTCTTGCCCTGCGACTTGTGGATCGTGACCGCCCACGCCAGCCGCAGCGGGAACTGCGTGAACTCGGCGACGATGTCGCGCGAGAGGCGCCGCGAGCCCTGGTCGTACGCGTAGCGGAACCTCTCCCACACGGCCGGCTCGACGTCGTGCTCGACGCCGTCGAGCTCGACCCGCACGGAGTCGCCCGCGATGCGTGTGACGGTGCCGATCGAGCCGTTCACCCAGCGCGGCCCGTCGCCGCCGTAGCCGCCGACGTCGTTGCGCAGGAACATCACCTGCGCACCGGCCTTCAGCTGCAGCTCGACGTCGGCGGGGTACGCGTCGCCGCGACCGAAGTCGCCGCTGACGGCGGCCTTCGCCGTCTGCACGGGGCCGGGCAGCGCGTCGAGGTGCCGCTGGTTGATGCGGGCGACGATGTCGTTGCGCGTGGCGAGCGTGATGATCGGCGCCTCGCCCTCCTGCGGTGCGGGCGGCCGGCGCGCGCCGGCGGTGTTGAGCGCCTGCGCCATGTCGGCGGTCACCACGCCGTGCCGCACGGCGTTGAGCATCGCCCGGAACGCGGGATCGGCCTGGCGGTGCATGTCGCGCAGCTCCGCGATGTGCAGGGGCGCCCCGACACGCCCCAGGTCGAGGAGGCCGTCGGTGCGGATCGCACCGCGCTCGACCGCGGGCCCCGCCCACACCTGGGCGTCGAAGAACCAGAAGGAGCGGTAGTGGTCGCGGATGTAGCGCAGCTCGTCGCCGCGCGGCGGCACCGGCGCGAGCTGGTACGGGTCGCCGAACATGACGACCTGCACGCCGCCGAACGGCTCGGCGCGGCGCCGGCGGGCCTGACGGAGGGCGCGGTCGACGGCATCCATGAGATCCGCGTTGACCATCGAGATCTCGTCGATCACGAGCGTGTCGATCGCGTTGAGGATGCGGCGCACGTTGTCGGGCAGCTCGAGGTCGCTGTCGGCGATGAGCCCGATCGGCAGGCGGAACAGCGAGTGGATCGTCTGGCCCTCGACGTTGAGCGCGGCGACGCCGGTGGGTGCGCACACCGCGATCTGCTTCGAGGTGTTCCAGGCCAGATGCTGCAGCAGCGTCGACTTGCCGGTGCCCGCCCGACCGGTGACGAAGACGTGGTCGCGGCCGCCCTCGATCAGCGCGAACAGCTCCTGCTGCTCGGCGGACAGCGGCGGAGTGCTCACCGGCTCCATGGTAGCCACCGGTCAGGCTTCCTAGACTGGGCACCGTGGAGCGTGTGGACGGGCAAGCGCGGGCGGATGCCGCCGACTCGACCGACACGGGCGCCACCACGATCCCCTACTCGTCCTATTCGCCCGTGAGCGCGACGAGCTCGGCGCCGGTGTCGGCGGCATCCCGCCGCCGCGGTCTCGCGTTCGACCTCGTCGCCCTCGGCGTCGTCGGCGCGCTGCTGATCGCCGCCCTCACGGCGGGCGGCGTCACGGTCTACGACAAGCTGTACAGCCCGGCCGCGTTCGTGACCCGGTACCTCGACCTCCTCGGCCAGGGGCGCGCGGCCGACGCGCTCGCGCTTCCCGGGGTGTCGGTCGACTCGGCGGGCTCCGACCTTCCCGCGGAGGCGGGCGAGGCGCTGCTGCGTCGGGAGGCGCTCGCCCCGCTCCGCGACATCCGCGTGGTCGGCGTCGAGGAGCAGGGCCCGCTGACGCTCGTCACGATGGCCTACTCGGCCGGCCCGCATCGCGGCGCGACGACGTTCCAGGTCGAGTCGAACGGCCGGATCGGCATCGCACCCGCCTGGCGCTTCGCGCAGAGTCCGCTCGCTCTCGTCGACCTCACGGTCGAGGGCTCGCGACAGTTCGAGGTGAACGGCTTCGAGCTCGACACCCGGCAGGTCTCGGCCGAGGGCGTGGAGCTGGACCCGAGGGCATCCGTGCCCCTGCTGGTCTTCGCACCGGGACTGTACTCGGTGTCGGTCGACACGCCCGTCGCGACGAGCACGGGCGTCGCGGTGCTCGCCGACACGCCGCAGGCGCGCACCGCGGTGTCGGTGCTCGCGCAGCCCACCGAGGAGTTCATCGAGGTCGTCGAGAAGCACGTGGGCGACTTCCTGAGCTCGTGCGCGACGCAGCAGGTGCTGCAGCCGACCGGATGCCCGTTCGGCTTCGTCGTGCACAACCGCATCATGGACGAGCCGACCTGGTCGATCGTGTCGCAGCCGACGATCGAGCTCGAGCCGGACGGCGCCGACTGGGCGATCCCGCGCACCGAGGCGGTCGCGCACATCCAGGTCGACATCCGCTCGCTGTTCGACGGCTCGGTGCGGCACGTCGACGAGGACGTCCCGTTCGCCTTCACCGGCACGATCGAGATCCAGCCCGACGGCGCCGCCGCGATCGAGATCGCCGCCGCCGACTGATCCTGCCGGTCCCGTGTCGTGCGGGCGCGCGCGTCAGAGACCGGCGCGGGCGTCGCGCTCGGCGAGCGCGGCGAGGCGGGCGTTGTAGGCCGCGAGCTCCTCGTCGCCGGTGCGGTCGGCGTGACGGTCCTGGCGACGCTGCTGGCGCTCGTCCGATCGACTCCACTGCACCGCGACCACGATCGCGAGGATGAGCGTCGGCACCTCGCCGATCGACCACGCGACGCCGCCACCGCTGTACTGGTCCTCGAGCGGCGGCATCCCCCACGTGCGACCCATCGACCCGAACCACTCGGCGACCATCAGGCCCGACTGCATCATGATCGACATGCCGAAGAAGGCATGGATCGCCATCACGGCGATGAGGATCAGGAGTCGGAACGGATACGGGTACCGGTACGGCACCGGATCTATGCCGATGAGGGAAAGCACGAACAGATAGCCGGTGATGAGGAAGTGGACGACCATCCACTCGTGCCCGAGATGGTCGTACAGCGACCAGCGCAGCAGCTCGGTGTAGTAGAAGACCCAGAGCGAGCCGATGAAGAGCACGGCGGCGACCGCGGGATGCGTGATCACGCGCGAGAACGGCGAGTGCACCGCCCACAGGATCCATTCGCGTCCGCCGCGCGTGCCGTCGTCGCGCTTGCGGAGCGCACGCGCCGCGAGCGTCACCGGCGCGCCCGGCACGAGGCATACCGGGATCGCCATGGTCAGCATCATGTGCCCGATCATGTGCACGCTGAACAGGTAGTCCTGGTACGCGTTGATCGGGCCGCACGTCACCCAGACCAGCAGGAGCATGCCGGTCACCCACAGCACCGTGCGGTACACCGGCCAGCGGTCGCCGCGGCGGTGCAGCCGCCAGACGCCGGCGAGGTAGAAGAAGAGCCCGAACCCGGCGGCGAACGCCCACAGCAGGTCGACGTCCCACGCGGTGAACCACCGCTCGATCGTCAGCTCGGGCGGCAGCGGCGATCCGGTGAGCAGCTCCGCCGGCGTGAGGTCGCCGGGGAGCGCCGTGTCGACCGGCGGCGGCGTGCGCGACAGCGCGACCGCGGCACCGCTGGCGACGCCCATGAACGCGAGCTCCAGCGCGATGAGGCTCCAGAACCGGCGGGATGCCGTGTCGGACTCCATGCGCCCGATGAGACGCCGCCGGTACCAGGCGCCGAGGACGCCGATCGACAGCAGCGCGGCGACCTTCACGATGAGGAGCACGCCGTAGGGCGAGGCGAGGTTCTCCCACGAGACCACCCCGATGACGGCGCGCGCGACGCCCGACAGCGCCACGACGACGAACGCGACCAGCGCGATGCTCGAGTACCGGCCGAGCACGGCGGCGATCTCACGCCGGTCGAGGAGCGGACGGACGACGACCAGCAGCAGGAGGCCGCCGAGCCACACCGCGGCGGCGACGATGTGCAGCGTGAGCGCGGTGACCGCGGTGTTGTGGTTCGCCTCCTCGCCGGAGTGCCCCTGCGTCGCCATGGGCACGAGGGCGGCGAGCGCGAGGACGCCGACGAGCAGGGTGGACGTCCAGCCGCGCACGGCGAAGGTCAGGATCGTCAGCACCGCGCCGGCGATGGTCGTGAGCAGCCACGCGCGCCCCGGCTCGGTCTCGACGAGGAAGCGGCCGAGCTGCTGCCCGAACCGCGCGTCGGCGCTGACCTGCGCGTTGAAGATGCTGAGGAACGTGAGGAAGCCGGTCGCGGCGCTCGAGACGGTGAAGACCGCCGCCGAGACGGATGCCGTGTCCAGCGCCGTGTCGAAGGGCCGCTCCCCCGCGCGCAACGCGAACAGCGCCACGACGAGCGCCCCGGCCATGCCGGCCGCAGACAGGTTGACGACCAGCCGCACGATCGGCAGGCCCCAGCGCACGATCGGCCCGGCGTCGCCGATCAGCAGCGGCGCGGCGCCGCCGCCGAACGCGAGCCCCCAGACGAGCACCGCGAGCGCCGTCGCGGCGAGGATCGCCGGTCCGGCGAGCCGGAGCGCGCGCGAGTTCACCCGTCAAGCCTACGCGCGGCGCCGACGACGGCCGTCGATGGCCCGGACCGGCGGCCTGCCGCTCGGCGGCGGGCCGCCGGAGCCGAGCCCGGAACCCCGTTCCCGGACGCCGTCCGGGAACGCGGAAGGGGGATGCCTCACGGCATCCCCCTTCCGGACTTCTCGTGGGAGCGCTTACTTGACCGCAGCCTTGAGCTTCGAGCCGGCGGTCACCTTGACGCGCTTGCCCGCGGCGATCTGGATCTCCTCGCCGGTCTGCGGGTTGCGGCCGGTGCGGGCCGCGGTGTCGACCTGCTCGAAGGCGATCCAGCCCGGGATCGAGACCTTGTTGCCCTTGGCCACGGCCTCGGAGACGGAGGCGAAGAGCGCGTCGAGCACACCGGAGACGGTGGCCTGGCTCTGGCCGGTGGCGCTGGCGATGCTCGCGACGAGCTCGGTCTTGGTGATGGACTTGTCAGCCATAGGGGTTTGTCCTCCAGACGGCGACGCCGTCAGTTGCACGGCCCGGACGGCTGCTACCGCCGGGTGGTCTGGTCGACCTCCGCCGAATATACCTATGATCCGCGTGATTCCGCGGATTTCCGGGCATCCGACGTCATCTTCTCGGGCTTTTCCTGTGACTGATGTGACAGAAGTGACGGGTGAGACGGATGCCATCGTGTCAGCGATGCAGCCGTCGCAGCGCCGACACGATGTCGGCCTCCCAGCGGCGGGCGGAGTCGAGCACTCCGGTGAACATCGGGATGTCGTGCGTGACGCCGAGGTAGCGCACGGCGCTCGCCTCGACCCCCGCGTCGCGCAGCGCGGCGGCGTAGGCGGCTCCGTCGCCGCGCAGCGGATCGTACTCGGCCGTGAGGATCACCGCGGGCGGCAGGCCCGCGTGCGAGGTCGCGCGCAGCGGAGACGCGTACGGCTCGCGCGCGCGAGCGGCCTCGGGGATGTACGTGCGCGCGATCGAGCGCATCTCCGCCCATGCCAGCGGCGAGGGGATGCCCAGCGACCACGGCACTCCCATGTCGACATGGCCGCCGGTGAGGTCGGTCACCGGCACCTCGAGCACCTGGAGCCGGACGGGCAGCCGGGCGCGGTCGCGGTTGACGAGGGTCACGGCCGCGGCGATGCAGCCTCCCGCCGAGGTGCCCAGGACCCCGATGCGCCCGGGATCGAGCCCCAGCTCCGTCGCGTGCTCGAAGACCCACGTCAGGGCGGCATGGCCCTGCTCCACCTGGGTCGGATAGCGGTGCTCGGGCGCCAGCGCGTAGTCGACCGCGACCATGGCCACGCCCGAGGCGTGCGCACGGCGGCGGTTCGCGGCATCCGTCGTCGGGTAGTCGATGCCGCCGATCCGGAACGCACCGCCGAAGAACGCGACGCACGCCGGCAGGAGCGTCGTGCCGCTGTCGGCGGGCACGTCACCGGAGCCGGCCTGGTCGCCGGTCCGGGAGCCGGTCGGCGCGTCACCGGAGCCGGCCTGGTCGCCGGTCCGGGAGCCGGTCGGCGCGTCACCGGAGCCGGCCTGGTCGCGCGGCTCGGATGCCGGGGGCACGTCGGGATAGTAGATGCGCACGCGCACGTCGGGACAGCCGCCCACCGCGACGGTGTGCTCGACCGTGCGCAGCCTCGGCCCCGGCGTGCCGACCTCCTTGAGCTCTTTGCGGTCCCACGCGATCGCCGCGCGACGCTTCCGCTCCCGCGTCATGGGCTGCTTGGGAGGCCGGCCGGCGGGCTCGGGTCGAGCCCTCCTCGCGGGCCCGACCTTCGCCGGGACGTCGGCGGCCCGGTCCGACGCGGGCGCCGCATCCGGCCCCGACGAGAATGGCTCGGCGACCGCGCCGGCCATCACGGCGGCATCGTCGCGGGCCGCGGGAGCCGTCGGCGCCTCGCCGCGCGCCGGGAACGACAGCCACGGCCAGCCCAGCAGGTGCTTCAGGTCGCCGAAGGCCTTGCGGACCATGTACCGACGGTGCACGCGCAGCCGTTCCGCGAAGAAGGGGTCCAGTGGCATCCGCTCACCTCCGGTCGGCGCCTCGCGCTCATCGCGGAGGCCGGGCGCCTCCCATCGTGCCACGGCGCCGCAGGCCGCAGGCCGACGCGCGGGCGCCGCGACCGGCCTATCGGCGGTGCGCGGCGATCAGCTCGCGCGCCGTGCGGGCGAACGCGGGCGCGACGAGCTCGCGCCCGTCGAGGTAGCCGCCGACCATCGCGGCGTCGCGCAGCAGCACGAGGCCCGCGGCGACGTCATCCGGATCGTCGACGCCCGCGCCCTCGGCGAGCACGCGCAGCGTCTCGCGGAACCACGCGCGATGCGCGGCGATCAGCTCGCGCACCGGCCCCTGGTCGGGGTACTCGGCGGCCGCGTTGATGAACGGGCATCCCCGCGTGTGGCGGGTGCGGATGTCGGCGGCGACCCCGTCGACGACGAGGTCGAGCAGCACCGACGGATCGGCGGTCGCTGCCCCGGCGGCGTCGAAGAGCGAGCGGATGCCGGCATCCTCCCCGCGCAGATATTCCAGGACGAGGTCCTCTTTGCCTGCGAAGTGCCGGTACATCGTGGCGCGGGTCACGCCGGCCGTGTCGATCACGCGATCCACGCCGACCGAGTGGATGCCTTCGCGGTAGAACAGCGCGGTGGCCGCAGCCAGCAGCCGGTCGCGGGCGCTCTGCCCCGAGTCCGCGATCGACGCCGCGGCCGTCGTGGGCGACGCCGCCGCGTCGCGCCGCGTCGCGCCCGGCCCCGCGGCCTCGAGCCGTGCGCCGTCGTGCGCGCCGGCCCCCGACGCGGTCATGTCGCTGCTCATCGTCGTCCCCTCGGCATCCATCGTGCCATCCGCGTGAAAAGAATCTCGTCCACTCCGGAATATCATGAGAGATAGAACGTTCGGTCTACTAGATGGATTCCCAAGCACGGGAACCCGGAACCGCTCCCCAGAGCGACCGCACCTCACCGACAGGAGAACTGACATGGACACCACCGCCAAGGCCCCGATCGTCCTCATCCACGGCCTCTGGATGACCCCGAAGAGCTGGGACACGTGGGCCGCGCGCTTCCGCGCCGCCGGCCACGACGTGATCGTCCCGGGCTGGCCCGGCATCGACGACCGTTCGGTGGCGGACGTCCGCCGCGACCCCGATCCCCTCAAGGGCATCGGTCTCAAGCAGATCGCCGACCACTACGAGCGCATCATCCGCGCCCTCCCGGCCAAGCCGATCATCATGGGCCACTCCTTCGGCGGCGTGATCACCCAGATGCTCGCCGACCGGGGCCTCGGCGTCGCCTACGTCGGCGTCGCACCCGGCCAGACCGCCGGCGTCACGGCGCTGCCGCTCTCGACGCTGTGGACCGGCACGCCCATCCTGTCGAACCCGTTCGCCCGCAACGGCGCGAAGCCGCTGTCGAAGCGCCACTTCCACTTCACGTTCGGCAACGACCTCGACCGTGCGGCATCCGACCGGCTGTGGGAGGAGTACGCGGTCCCGTCGTACAACCGGGTCTTCTTCGAGGGCGTGCTGTCGGTGCTCGACGAGAAGGGCGGCGTGACGCACGTCGACTACGGCCGCCCCGACCGCGCGCCGCTGCTCGTCGTCACGGGCGAGATCGACCACGTCGTGCCGCCCGCCATCGGCGAGGCGATCGTGAAGAAGTACCGCGCCTCCGGCGGCCCCGCCGTCGTGGAGTACAAGACCTACGCGGGCCGCACGCACCGCCTCGTCAGCCAGGACGGCTGGGAGGAGATCGCCGACGACGCCCTCGCCTGGGCGACCTCGCACGCCACGCCCTGACCCCGGCCCGCCCGACTCCCGGCATCCCCCGCCCCCCGCCCCTCGCCCCTCGCCCCTCACCCGCGAGAGTGCATTGGTGCACCGAGACTGCATGCTCAGCACGCATTCTCGGTGCACAGTTGCACTCTCGCGGTCGAGAGGTCGCGCGGTCGGGCGGTCGGGAGGTCGGGCGGTCGGGCGGTCGGGAGGTCGGGAGGTCGGCGCGGGTCGGGAGGCGGGCGCGGGCACGGGAGGGCGGGCGGATGCCGCATCCCAGACGCACGGAAGGCCCGGGGCTCCGAGGAGCACCGGGCCTTCCGACGCGTGGGCGTCGCGGCTTACCAGCTCGACTTGGTCACGCCGGGGAGCTCCCCGCGGTGGGCCATGTCGCGGAAGCGGACGCGCGAGACGCCGAACTTCGACAGGACGCCGCGCGGGCGGCCGTCGATGACGTCGCGGCTGCGCAGGCGCACCGGCGAGGCGTTGCGGGGCAGCTTCTGCAGGCCGACACGGGCGGCCTCGCGCTGCTCGTCGGTCGACGCGGGGTCGACCAGGGCCTTCTTCAGCTCGGCGCGCTTGGCGGCGTAGCGGTCCACGACCTCCTGGCGCTGCTGGTTGCGCGCGATCTTGCTCTTCTTCGCCATGTGATCAGCGCTCCTCTCGGAAGTCGACGTGCTTGCGGATGACCGGGTCGTACTTCTTGAGCACGATGCGGTCGGGGTTGTTGCGGCGGTTCTTGCGCGTCACGTAGGTGTACCCGGTGCCGGCGGTCGAACGCAGCTTGATGATCGGACGGACGTCCTGTGCCTTCTTGGCCATCAGAGCTTCACACCCTTCGCGATGAGGTCCTTCACGACCGACTCGATGCCGCGGGCGTCGATGACCTTGATGCCCTTGGCCGAGACGTTCAGCGTGACCTTACGGCCGAGCGAAGGAACGTAGTAGGTCTTCTTCTGCACGTTCGGGTCGAAGCGGCGCTTCGTCCGGCGGTGCGAGTGCGAGATGTTGTGACCGAAGCCGGGAACCGCTCCGGTCACCTGGCACACTGCTGCCATGGTGGTGTCTCCTTAATACCGTGGAGCCGGACGGCCCCACCCAAGATCCCTTGTCTGCGCCCACGGCTCGTCCGGCCGTTTCCGGCCCGCGAGGAGGGAGTGGGTGCGAACTGCGTGCTGGAGTGCGCGCAGACGAAGAGCCAGTCTAGCACGGACCGCATTCCCACCCGGATGCCTCGGCCGGCCCCTCCTGCGCCGCCACCCGCGCGCGTCGCGATCAGTCGATCACGCGGCTGCGCTGCTCCCGACCGGCGGCGCCGTACGGCCACGGCGAGGGCTCCGGATCGCTGGCCGCGTCCAGCGCGGCGAGCTCTTCCGCCGTGAGGCGGATGCCGTTGCCGGCGAGGTTGTCCTCGAGCTGACGCACCGTCCGTGCGCCCAGGATGATCGAGGTGACCGCGGGCTGAGCGTCGAGCCACGCGAGCGCGACGCCCGCCAGGGCTCCTCCGTGCGCGTCCGCGACGCGACGCAGCTCGTCGAGCACGCGCCACGTCCGCTCCTGCGCGGAACGCGACGAGTACGCCTCCACGCCGCGCTCGGGGTCCTCGCCGAGTCTGGTCGCGCCCACCGGTCGCTCGGAGCGCGAGTACTTGCCGGTCAGCCATCCGCCGCCGAGCGGCGACCACGGCAGCACTCCGAGCCCGTTCGCGACGCACGCGGGCAGGATCTCCCACTCGACCTCGCGCGCGAGCAGGTTGTACTGCGGCTGCATCGAGATCAGCGGGAAGCGCCCGCGGACGGATGCCGCGGCCTGGGCGATCTGCCAGCCGGTGAAGTTCGACAGCCCCGCGTACGAGACCTTGCCCGAGCGCACGGCATCCTCCAGGAAACCGAGCGTCTCCTCCAGCGGAGTGACCGGGTCCCACGCGTGCACCTGATAGAGATCCAGGTGCTCGACGCCGAGCCGTCGCAGCGACGCGTCGAGCGCGCGACGCAGGTGCCGGCGGGAGAGACCGGCGTCCCGCGGCTCCACGCCGACCGGGAAACGCCCCTTGCCCGCCAGGAACAGCCGGTCGCGCGCGGCGACGCCCTGCGCCGACAGCCACGCGCCGACGATCTCCTCGGAGCGGCCGCCGCTGTAGACGTCCGCGGTCTCGACGAGCGTGCCGCCCGCCGCCGTGTAGGCCTCCAGCTGGGCGTGCGCCTCGTCGGGCGAGGTCTCGGCGCCGAAGGTCATGGTGCCGAGCGCCAGGTTCGAGACGACCGCGCCGGAGCGGCCGAGCGTCGCATACCTCATGCGGTCAGCCCCCGGGGACGGTAGGCGGCCACGAGGGCGTCCATGAGGCGGTCGTGGTGCGAGTCGACCACCTGCGCCTCGGGGTGGGCGTCGTGCCACGCGAGGATCTCCTCCGCACCGCGCGCGAACGGCACCGTGGTGCGGAACTCGGGCACGAGCCGCGAGATCTTGCTGTTGTCGAAGACCATCGAGTTGGCCTTGTCGCCCAGGAGCGCCGCCCCCCACTCGGCGTCGACGGCGGCGACGGCGTCCGACGGCACGTGCACGAGGTCGGGCTCCGTGACGCCCGCGGCCCGTGCGATCTGCGTGTAGATCTCGTTCCACGTGGGCGACTCCGAGCCGGTGATGTGGAACGCCTCGCCGAGCGCCTCGGCACGGCCGAAGAGGCCGACGAAGCCGCGCGCGAAGTCGGTGTGGTGCGTGATCGTCCACAGCGACGTGCCGTCGCCGGGGACGACGACGCCCTTGCCGGCGCGCATGCGTTCGATGACGGTCCAGCCGCCGTCGAACGGCGGCATCGTCGGGTCGTACGTGTGCGACGGCCGCACGATCGTCACTGGGAAGCCCGTCTCGCGGTAGGCCGCCGTCAGCGCGTCCTCGCAGGCGATCTTGTTGCGCGAGTACTCCCAATAGGGGTTGCGCAGGGGCGTCGACTCGGTGACCGGCAGGTGCGTCGGCGGGGTCTGGTACGCCGAGGCGGAGCTCACGAAGACGTACTGCCGCGTCCGTCCGGAGAACAGGCGCAGGTCGGTCGCGACGTGCTCGGGCACGAAGGCGAGGAACTCGGCGACCACGTCGAAGTCGAGGTCTGCGAGGGCGGCACGCGCGGCATCCTCGTCGCGGATGTCGCCGATGTGCACGATCGCGCCCTCCGGGACGGGCCGGATGCCGGACGCGCCGCGGTTGAGCAGGTGCACCTCGTGCCCCTGCGCGAGCGCCTCGGCGACGCACGCCGTGCTGATGATGCCGGTGCCCCCGACGAACAGGACGCGCAATGGTCTCACTTGACTCCTCCCGCGGTCAGACCGCTGATGATTCTGCGTTGGAACAGCAGCACGAGCACGATGAGCGGCACGGTGACGATGACGCCGGCCGCCATCTGCGTGCCGTACGGGGTGTCGTACTGCGAGATGCCGGAGAACTGGGCGATCGCGACCGTGACCGGCTGCGAGGCGGGCGTCTGCGACATGGAATTGGCGATCATGAACTCGTTCCAGGCCGAGATGAACACGAGGATCGCGGTCGTGAAGACCCCCGGCACGGCAAGGGGAAGTATGACACGACGGAACGCCTGGCCGCGCGTGCAGCCGTCGACGCGTGCGGCCTGCTCCAGCTCCCACGGCATGGCCTTGAAGAAGCTGGTCAGGATCCACACCCCCAGCGGCAGCGAGAAGCTGATGTCCGGGATGATCATCGCCTGATAGGTGTCGATCCACCCCCAGTCGGCGAACAGCTGGAACAGCGGCGTGAGGATCGCGACGCCGGGGAACATCGAGGTGGCGAGGAACATCCCGAGCACGAGGCTCTTGCCGCGGAACTGCAGGCGCGCGATCGCGTACGCGGCGAAGACGCCGAACACGAGGGCGAGCACCATGACGCTCCCCGCGATGATCACGCTGTTGCGGAGCGCGAAGACGAACGTGTTCTGGGCGCCGAACACCGCCTCGTAGTTCATCAGCGTGGGGTTCAGCGGGATGAGCGAGTTGTCGAAGATGGCGCGCGGGTCCTTCAGGCTCGACACGACCATCCAGTAGAACGGCGCGAGGCAGAAGACGGCGATCGCGACGATCCCGACGTAGAGCCCGAAAGCGCCCCCGCGGAAGCGGCGATGCGCGGGCGGCGCCTGCGTCGCGGCCTTCTCGCGTGCGTCTGCTGCGGTCACGGCGGTCATCGTGTCGTCTCCTTCTTCTGCTTTCTCGCCGTGCGGCCGGACTCCCCGGCGTCGACGGCGTTGACGCCCAGCGCCCGGACGAACACGAACGCCGTCAGGAAGATGAGCAGGAACGTGATGGTCGCGAGCGCGCCGCCGTACCCCGGCTTCAACTGGCTCAGCGTGGACTGGACCACGAGGATCGACAGGGTGGTGGTCCCGTTGGCTCCGCCGGTGAGGATCCAGGGCAGGTCGTACATGCGGAGCGCGTCGAGCAGCCGGAAGAGCACGGCGACCAGGAGCGCGGGCTTGACGAGGGGCATCGTGATCAGCCAGAAGCGCTGCCACGCCCCTGCGCCGTCGATCTTCGCGGCCTCGTAGACCTCCTCGGGGATCACCTGGAGGCCCGCGAGGATCAGGAGCGCGATGAACGGCGCCGTCTTCCACGTGTCGGCGACGACGACCGCCACGAACGAGGGCAGCTCCGACCCGGTCCACACGATCTGTTGCCCGAGGAGCGCGTTGACGATGCCGGACGGGTCGAACGACCACTTCCACAGCACCGCCGCCACCGCTGTGGGGATCGCCCACGGGACGAGCACGCTGGCGCGCAGGATGCCGCGACCCTTGAACGCGCGATTCATGATGAGCGCCATCGCGAGGCCCAGCAGGGTCTCGAGGACGATGGTGACGGCGGAGATCAGATAGGTGAACCCGGTCGCTCCCCAGAACTCGGTGGCGCCGACGCCCCACAGCGCGCTGGCGTAGTTGTCGAGCCCGACGAAGGGCACGTCGCCGATCCCGTCGCCGAACAGCGAGCGGACGAGCGACGACGCGACCGGATAGCCGATGACCAGCGTCAGGATGACGATCGAGGGGACGATGAGCCAGAAGGCGAGCCCGCCGTCTCGCTCTCGGGCCTGCGCCGTCGACCGACGTCGTGCGGTCGTGGGCGCGGGTGCGGATGAGACAGACATGGCTCGCCTTCCGGGTGATCGACGGACTACTTGATGGCCTGCTCGAGGTCGGCCGCCATCTTGGTGATGGCCTCGTCGACGGTCAGCTGGCCCTGCAGGGCGGCGTAGCCGTTCTTCTGGATGGCGAGGCTCACCGCGTTGTAGTTCGGCGTCTGCGGCCGCGGCACGGCGGTCAGCTCCGACTCCTTGAGCGTCGGCAGGTAGGGCGACACGGCCACGAGGTCGGGGTCGGTGTAGAGGTCGGTGAGCACCGACGCCTGGTTCATGACGCTCACGAGCACGCGCTGCGCCTCCTCCGACTGCATCCACTCGACCCAGGCCTTCGCCGTCTCCTTGTTCTTGGAGAAGGCGTTGACGGCGAGGTCGATGCCGCCGAGCGACGAGACGCCGAGTCCGTCCTTGCCGGGCAGCTGTGCCATGCCGAACTTGCCCTTGATCGCCGAGTCGTCGGCGCTCGCGGCCGTGTAGACGTACGGCCAGTTGCGCAGGAACATGAGCTTGCCGTCGAGGAACGCGTTCGCGCTCTCCTGCTCCTTGTAGGTGATCGCGGCCTCGTTGATGTCGCCGTTCTGGAACATGTCGACGAGGTGCTGCAGGCCTTCGCGAGCCTCCGGCGAGTCGACGGTGACCTTCGTGCCGTCTTCGCTGAGGAACGTGCCGCCGGCCGAGTTGATCGCCTCGGCGACGTTCACGGTGAGGCCCTCGTACTGGGCGAACTGACCCGCGTAGCAGTCCATGGCGTTCGCCTTCGCGACCTCGCACGCCGCCTCGAGCTCGGCCCACGTCGTCGGCGGGGTGGGCACGAGGTCGGACCGGTAGTACAGCAGGCCGGCGTTGGTCATGAACGGCGCCCCGTACATCTCGCCGTCGTAGACGGCGGTCGCCTTCGCGGCCGGGATGACGGCGTCGCCGCCCACCTTGGCCTCGTCGAGGGGCTCCAGCCAGCCGCGGGCGGCGAACTCCGACGTCCAGACGACGTCCATCCAGATCACGTCGTACTTGCCGCTCTTGGCCTGGAAGTCCTGGATGAACGAGTTGCGCTGGTCGTCGGGCGATGCGGAGAGCTCGAGGAAGGTCACCTCCTGGTCGGGGTGCTTCTCGTTCCACATGTCGATGAGCTGCGGCATCGCGCCGGTGAGGTCCTTGCCCGACGCGAAGGTGATCGGGCCGGTCCCGCCCTCTTCGGTCGACCCCGACTGCGGCGCGCTGCCGCCGCTGCAGCCGGTGAGCAACGCGAATGCCGTCGCTGCGACGGCCCCTGTGACAAGCCACTTCTTCGTACGCACTGTCTCTCCTCTGAGATCTCGGTCGTCTCGCTGCCCGCGGCGATGCTCCGGCGGGCCGTCCGTGCCGGTGGCACGTCCTCGCTCAGCTTGCTGGGACCTCGGCCTCGCTGTCAAGTAACCGATTACTCACGATCGGGTAACGCTCGACGTGAACATATGATGATCGGCTTTTTATTCGCGAGCTTTCGAGAATCGGCGATGAGTAATCGCTTACTAGTTCGTCGTCGCGAGGCGAGCGCTAGGGTGTATCGTGCTGAGAGAGCGCAGGAGGACCGGTGGGCGTCACGGTGAAGGACATAGCCCGTGTCGCCGGCGTGTCCACGGCGACCGTGTCTCGCGCGCTGCGCGGTTTCGAGTCCGTCGC
Organism: Microbacterium sp.; assembly: GCF_039812165.1. Taxonomy (GTDB): domain Bacteria; phylum Actinomycetota; class Actinomycetes; order Actinomycetales; family Microbacteriaceae; genus Microbacterium. Next base: position 997 of record NZ_JBDIAB010000036.1, on the reverse strand, counting down.
GCCCGAGATCCGCGATCACGTCCTGGAGGTCGCCCGTCGGCTCGACTACGTCGGGTCGCCGGCCGCTGCCGCCCTCTCGACCGGGCGCACCGGCAGCATCGGCATCATCACGCCGTTCGTCGACCGGCTGGCGTTCCAGCGCATGCTGACCGGCATCGAGCGCGAGCTGCGCGACACCCGCACGGACTTCCTGATCTACTGCACCGGCGACCCGAGCGATCCGCATCCGGTGCCGCCGCATCAGCGTCTGGCGCGTCGCGTCGACGGCTTCCTCGTCCTGTCGCTGAGCGCCGAGAGTCCCGACCTGGAGAAGATCCTCCAGCTGCGCATGCCCATCACGATGTTCGGATCACGGGGTCCGTGGACCTCGAGCGTGCAGATCGACGATCGCGGCGGCGCCGCCATCGCCACCGAGCACCTGATCTCGCGCGGGCATCGCCGGATCGCGGCGATCTACGGACGGGATGCCGAGAGCGCGGCCGTGCTCGAGCACGACCGGCACCTGGGATTCTGCGACGCGATGGACCGCGCCGGTCTCGAGCGCGACCCCCGGCTGCTGGTGCCGGGCGAGTACACGATGGCCGGCGGCGCCCGCGCGATGGCCCGGCTGCTGGACGTCGACGAGCCGCCGACCGCGGTCTTCGCCTTCTCGGACGAGATGGCCTACGGCGCGATCCGCGTCATGACCGAGCGCGGACTGCGGCCGGGGAGGGACGTCGCGATCATCGGCTACGACGGCCACGAGATGTCGGAGCTGCTCGACCTCAGCACGATCAGCGTGCCGTTCGAGGAGATCGGCGCGACGGCGGCCCGCAGCCTTCTCGAGGACATCCACGGTCGCACGCAGCGGCCCGGCACGACGATGCTGCCGACGCAGCTCATCGCGCGCGGCACGACCTGAGGCGCTCTCCGCGCGGTGCCGGCCGCGGGCGACTCCGCGTCCTGGCGCGCAGGCCCGGCTACGGCGCGAGGGGCCCGGCGCCGCGGCCCCAGCGGA
>NZ_JBDIAB010000035.1:0-20200 GCF_039812165.1 Microbacterium sp. | reverse complement strand
GCGACCCGGGGCGGGGCGGCAGGACCGGGTCAGGCCTCGATGACGAGCGGCACGATCATCGGGCGGCGGCGCAGCGACTGGTTGACCCAGCGGCCGATCGTGCGGCGCACGACCTGCGACAGCGCGTGCGGGTCGCGGACGCCCGACTGCGCGGCCTCGGCGAGCGCGGCGGCGATCTTCGGCTTGACGCTCTCGAACACCGCGTCGTCCTCGGCGAACCCGCGGGCGTGGATCTCGGGGCCGGTGATGATGCGGCCGGTCGCGGCATCCACGACGACGATCACCGAGATGAAGCCCTCCTCGCCGAGGATGCGGCGGTCCTTGAGGTCGGCGTCGGTGATCTCGCCGACGGTCGACCCGTCGACGTAGACGAACCCGAGGTCGAGCTGGCCGACCACGCGCGCGACGCCGTCGGCGAGGTCGATGACCGTGCCGTTCTCGCCGACGATCGTGCGGTCGGCGGGGATGCCGGTGTCCTGTGCCAGTCGCGCGTTGGCGATGAGGTGGCGGTACTCGCCGTGGACCGGGAGGACGTTGCGGGGCTTGAGGATGTTGTAGCAGTACAGGAGCTCACCCGCCGCGGCGTGGCCGGAGACGTGCACCTTCGCGTTGCCCTTGTGCACGACGTTGGCGCCGAGCTTGGTGAGCCCGTCGATCACGCGGTAGACGGCGTTCTCGTTGCCCGGGATGAGGCTGGATGCCAGGATCACGGTGTCGCCCGGACCCGGCTCGATCGCGTGGTCGAGGTTCGCCATGCGCGAGAGCACGGCCATCGGCTCGCCCTGCGACCCGGTGGACATGTAGACGATCTGGTCGTCGGGCAGATCCTTCGCCTTGCGGTAGTCGATCAGCACCCCCTCGGGCACGTTCAGGTAGCCGAGCTCCTCGGCGATGCCCATGTTGCGCACCATGCTGCGCCCGAGGAAGGCCAGGCGGCGCCCGTGGGCGTGCGCGGCGTCGAGCACCTGCTGCACGCGGTGCACGTGGCTCGAGAAGCTCGCGACGATCACGCGTCGCGGCGCCTTCGCGATCACCTGGTCGAGCACCGGCCCGATCGCCCGTTCCAGCGGCGTGAAGCCGGGGACATCGGCGTTCGTGGAGTCGACGAGGAACAGGTCGACCCCCTCCTCGCCCAGGCGGGCGAACGCGCGGAGGTCGGTGAGGCGGCCGTCGAGCGGCAGCTGGTCCATCTTGAAGTCGCCGGTGGCGAGCACGAGACCCGCGGGCGTGCGGATCGCGACCGCGAGCGCGTCGGGGATCGAGTGGTTCACGGCGATGAACTCGAGGTCGAACGGGCCGACCTGCTCGCGCTGCCCCTCGGCGACCGTGAGGCTGTAGGGACGGATGCGATGCTCCTTGAGCTTCGCCTCGACGAGCGCGAGCGTGAGTCCCGACCCGATCAGCGGGATGTCGCCCTTGAGCTTGAGCAGATACGGCACCGCGCCGATGTGGTCCTCGTGCCCGTGGGTGAGCACGACCCCGACGATGTCGTCGAGGCGGTGCTTGATCGGCTCGAAGTCCGGCAGGATCAGGTCGACGCCGGGCTGGTGCTCCTCGGGGAACAGCACGCCGCAGTCGACGACGAGGAGCTTGCCCTCGTACTCGAAGACGGTCATGTTGCGGCCGACCTCGCCGAGTCCGCCGAGCGGCGTGATGCGCAGGACGCCCGGCTCGAGGGCAGGCGGGTCGTAGACGGTCGTGGGCATCTCGTGCCTCCTCGGGACGCCGAGGCGTCCGCGGTCGAATGGGACGGAAGCTAGCGGGTGGTGCCGTGCACCTTCGGCAGCGCGCCGCCGGCGGCCGCGTTGCGGTCGGGGCGGAAGTTCGAGAAGTCCGCGCCCTCGACGCCGCTGACCAGTGCCAGCTCGGCCTCGATGACGGCGGCCTCGGCCTCCTCCGGGCCCACGAGCGGCAGGCGCACGCGGGGGCTCCCGATGCGGCCCAGCCCGTGCAGGATGTACTTCGTCGACACGGTGCCGGGGATGTGCGTCATGACGGCGCGCACGAGCGGCTCGAGGCGCTTGTGCGCGGCCGTCGCGGTCGCGAGGTCGCTGTCGTTGACGGCGTCCACGATCACGCGGTACGGGGCCGCGGCGATGTTCGCGGTCACGCCGATGAGGCCGGTCGCGCCGATCGCGAGGTGCGGCAGCACGTTGGCGTCGTCGCCGGAGAAGTACATCAGGTCGGTCTGGTTGAGCACGCGGCTGACCTCGCTGAAGTCGCCCTTGGCGTCCTTGATCGCGAGCACGTTGGGGTGCCCCGCGATGCGCAGGATCGTCTCGTAGGTGATGGGCACGCCGGTGCGGCCCGGGATGTCGTACAGGATGACCGGCAGGTCGGTGGCGTCGGCCACGAGCCGGAAGTGGGTCAGGATGCCCGCCTGCGTCGGCTTGTTGTAGTACGGCGTGACGATCATGATGCCGTCGGCGCCGGCCTTCTCGCTCGCCTTGTAGAGCTCGATCGCGTGGGCGGTCTCGTTCGACCCGCCGCCGGTGATGATCTTCGCGCGGCCCCCCGCGACGGACTTGCCGACCTCGACGAGCCGGAGCTTCTCGGCATCCGTCAGCGTGCTCGTCTCGCCCGTCGTGCCCGTCACGACGATGCCGTCGGCGCCGGCCGTGATGACGTCGTCGATGTGCCTCTCGGTGGCGGGCCAGTCGACCTCGCCGTCGGCCGTCATCGGCGTGACGAGCGCAACCAGGACCTGTCCGAAGGGGTTCCCCGTGTGCGTCATGCCCTCCAGCGTATCGGTTCCGTCTCCCGTCCGACTGCGGGCCCGCGCGTCGCCGCGGGTACGCTCGCACCATGGCCTGGCACACCCGAAGCTCCCGGACCGTGTACGCGAACCGCTGGATCTCCGTGCGCGAGGACGAGGTCACCGGGCCCGCCGGCGACGGCGTCTACGGCGTGGTGACGATGCGCCACCCGGCCGTGTTCGTCGTGGCGATGGACGCGCGGGCACGGATCTGCCTGATCAGGCTGGAGCGCTACACGACCGGCGGCGGGCTCGAGGTGCCCGCGGGCGGCACCGACGGCGAGGACCCGCTGGTCGCCGCGAAGCGGGAGCTGCGCGAGGAGACCGGGTTCACGGCGTCGGAGTGGACGCTCCTGGGCACGATGAACGCGCTGAACGGCGTGGCGATCGCGCCCGAGCACGTGTACCTCGCCCGCGGGCTGCTGCGCACGCAGGACGGCGCCCGCGCGCGGCTCGAGGAGGGCATCTCGGACGTGGTCTGGGTGCCGTTCGCCGAGGCGGTCGCGATGGTGGCCGACGGCCGCGTCACCGACGGCGAGACCATCGCCGCGCTCGCCTACGCGGGCATCCACCTCGAGCGGTTCCGCTGAGGCCTCTCGAGCGGCTCCGGTGGGGCCGTCAGCGCTCGTAGCGCAGGAAGCGGTAGCGGATGCCGGTGCGCGACGTATGCCACCCGGCATCCGGATCCGACGCCGCGACGCGCCACCCGTCGGTGTCGGGCGCCGTCGTGTCGCCGGCGACGTCGAGGTCGAGCTCGGTGACCTCGAGGACGTCGGCCCGGCCGATCGCCGCGCGGTACAGCTGTCCGCCGCCGATCACCCAGATCGTGTCCGGTCGCCCCTCCCCGGCGAGGTCGAGCGCGGCGTCGAGGGATGCCGCACGCTCGGCCCCCGGCGCAGACCACCCGTCGTCGCGCGTCACGACGATGTTGCGTCGGCCCGGCAGCGGCCGGAACCGGTCGGGGAACGACTCCCACGTGCGCCGACCCATCACGACCGGTGCGCCCGTCGTCGCGGCGCGGAAGCGCGCCATGTCCTCGGGCACGTGCCACGGCATGCCGCCGGCGGCGCCGATGACGCCTCCGTGCGCCTCGGCCCAGATCAGGCCGACCCGCGCGGTCATACCGCGACGGCGGCGCGGATGGCCGGGTGGTGCCGGTAGTCCTCCACGACGAGGTCGTCGTACTCGTAGTCGAGGATCGAGTCGGGCTTGCGCGCGAGACGCAGCGTCGGATACGGATACGGCTCGCGCGTGAGCTGCTCGCGCACCTGCTCGACGTGGTTGTCGTAGATGTGGCAGTCGCCGCCGGTCCACACGAAGTCGCCCGGCTCGAGCCCGGTCTGCTGCGCCACCATGAGGGTGAGGAGGGCGTACGAGGCGATGTTGAACGGCACGCCGAGGAACAGGTCGGCGCTGCGCTGGTACAGCTGGCAGCTCAGCCGACCGTCGGCGACGTAGAACTGGAACAGCGCGTGGCACGGCGCGAGCGCCATGTCGGGGATGTCGGCGGGGTTCCACGCCGACACGATGAGCCGGCGCGAGTCGGGGTTCGCGCGGATCTGCTCGATCACCTCGGCGAGCTGGTCGATGCGCCCGCCGTCCGGAGTCGGCCACGAGCGCCACTGCACGCCGTAGACCGGCCCGAGGTCGCCCTCGGCATCGGCCCACTCGTCCCAGATCGTGACGCCGCGCTCCTGCAGCCAGCGCACGTTCGAGTCGCCGCGCAGAAACCACAGCAGCTCGTACGCGACCGACTTGAAGTGCACGCGCTTGGTCGTGATCAGGGGAAAGCCCTGCGACAGGTCGAAGCGCACCTGGCGGCCGAAGACGCTCGTCGTGCCCGTGCCGGTGCGATCGGACTTGTGCGTGCCGTGCGCGAGCACGTCGCGCAGGAGATCCTCGTACGGGGTGGCGATCGTCACGGATGCCACGATACCCGCCACCGCCGCGGCCCCGGCCGGTCGCCGGTCGCGCCGGACCGATCCCGGTCGCGTCCGGGCCGTTCCCCCCGTCGGCGGCCCGGCCTAAGCTCGACGCAGGGGCAGTCCGCCCCCGCACCCGTCGAGGAGGAACACCATGAGCGTCACGAGCGAAGCCAGCACGACCTGGAAGGGGAGCCTGGTCGACGGCTCCGGCGAGATCGCGCTGGAGAGCTCCAACCAGGGCCCGTTCGCGGTCAACTGGAAGGCGCGCAGCGAGGGCTCCACGTCGGTCACGACGCCCGAGGAGCTCATCGCCGCCGCGCACTCCTCGTGCTTCAGCATGGCGCTGTCGCACGCGCTCGCCGAGAACGGCACCCCGCCGGAGAGCGTGGAGACCACGGCATCCGTCACCTTCATCCCCGGCACCGGGATCACCGGGTCGCATCTGAACGTCAACGCCGTCGTCCCGGGCCTGTCGGCCGAGGACTTCGCGCGCATCGCCGGCGAGGCGAAGACCGGCTGCCCGGTCTCGGCCGCTCTCGCGGGCATCGAGATCACGCTCGAGGCGACGCTTGCCTGACACTCCCCCGCCCGGACGCGTCGTCATCGCCGGCGCGTCCGGGCTCATCGGTCGGGCGCTCGTGGCCTCGCTCGTCGGCGACGGCATCTCGGTCGTCCGCCTGGTGCGGCGACGGCCGGATGCCGACGGCCCCGGCCCGGCCGCCGGCTCCGGGGAGCCGGCGGCCGACGACGCCGAGCTCGTCGACGACCGCCCCTGGACGCCGGGCGAGCCGCTCGATCCCGCCGTCGTGGACGGCGCGTCGAGCGTCGTGTGCCTCAACGGCGCGAGCCTCGGCCGCTTCCCGTGGACCGCGCGCTACAAGCGCGAGCTGGTGTGGTCGCGCCTCACCCCGACCCAGACCCTCGCCGCCGCGGTGCGCGCGGCCGGCGGGTCTCCGACGTTCGTGGGCGCCTCCGCGGTCGGCTACTACCCCACCGACGGGGCCGGCGAGCTGACCGAGCGGTCGCCGCGCGGAGAGACGTTCCTCGCCGACCTGTGCGGCGAGTGGGAGACGGCCGCCCGCGGCGCAGGGCCGGCGGCGCGCGTCGTCCACCTGCGGACGGCGCCGATCACGCATCCGGGCGGGGTGCTCGCCCCGCTCGTCCTCCTCACGCGCCTCGGGCTCTCGGGGCCGATCGGGCGCGGCACGCAGGCGTGGCCGTGGATCGGCCTCGACGACGAGATCCGCGCGATCCGCCACGTCATGGCCGCGGACGTCGACGGCCCGGTGAACCTGTCCGGTCCCACGCGGGCCACCGCGAACGACCTCGGCTTCGCCGTCGCGCGCAGGCTCAACCGGCCCTACCTGCTGCGCGCCCCGGAGTGGGGCATGCGCCTCGTGCTCGGCCGCGACGCCACCGAGGCGATCCTCACGAGCGACATGCACGTCGTGCCGGCGGTGCTGCAGGCATCCGGCTTCGAGTTCACTCACCCGACCGTCGAGGACGCCGTCGCCGCCGCGCTCCCGGCCGCGTGACGTCCGCCCCGGCGGCCGGCCGGTCGGGCCGGACCCCGGACGGACGCCGAGCCGAGATCACGGGACGAGGACGATGCGCCCCTGGATCCTGCCGTGGTGGAGGTCGTCGAACGCGCGCTTCGCGTCGTCGAGCGGGTAGCGGGTGACCTCGACGTGGATCTTGCCCGCGCGGGCGAGCGCGAGCGCCTCGCGCTGGTCGGAGCGGTTGCCGCCGTAGGGGCGCTCGATGTTGACGCCCCACGGCAGCTCGACGATGCCCGCGACGTACTCGAAGCCGCCGCCGCCGAGGCCCACGAAGCGGATCGCGCCGCCCTGGGCGATGACCGCCACGGAGAGGTCGACGGTCGGCTGCACGCCGACGAAGTCGATCACGACGTCGGCGCCGCGACCGCCGGTCTCCTCGAGGATGCGCGCGGCGGCGTCCTTGCCGCTGGGCACCGCGAGCGCGCCGTGGGCCTCCGCGTAGGTCAGCTTCTCGGGATCGGTGTCGACGGCGATGATGCGCGAGCCGGAGGTCGCCGCGATGATCTGCAGGCCCATGTGGCCGAGGCCGCCGATGCCGATGACCACGACCGTGGCGTCGCCGGTGAGGCGGTCGCGCACCGAGTTGATCGCGTGCATGGGGGTGAGCGCCGCGTCGGCGAGCGGCGCCGCGTCGACCGGGTCGAGGTCGTAGAGAGGGTCGAGGTGGTGCGACTTGACCGCGATGTACTCGGCCATGTTGCCGGGCGTGCCGATGCCGGGGGCGGCGGGGGCGAGCGCGCCGCGCGGGCTCGCGACGAGGCACTGGCTGTCGCGGCCGGCGAGGCACTCCCGGCATTCGCCGCAGCTGAGCACGAGGGAGACGAGCACCGGGTCGCCCACCTTCCAGGTCGTCACCGCCGAGCCGACCTCGTGGACGTGGCCGGCGCCCTCGTGACCCAGCGTGCCGCCGATGAGCGGATTGTCGTCGCCCATCGCGATGAGGTGCAGGTCGGAGTGGCAGAGGCCGGCGCCGGCGATCTTCACGAGCACCTCGTCGGGCCGGATCTCGGGGACGGGCTTGTCGACGATCTCGACCGTGTTGTCGCTGACGTAGGTGACCGTGCGCATGGACGCTCCTGACTGACGAGGTGCGACGGTGCTGTCGGTGTTCCTGTCCATCGCACGCGGATGACGCGCTCAGCCTAGCCGGGGGGCGTCCCGCCGCGTCAGCGCGCGGTCCGCCGGCGCTCGGCGGCCTCGAGGGCGATCGCCTGCCGCACCGCCGCCCGCGCGCGACGCCGATCGCCGGCGCCGTCGTGGGCGAGGCCGAGGCGGAACCACGCGCGCCAGTCCTCGGGGTGCGCCTCGACCTCGGCGCGGTACGAGGGGAAGAGCGCGTCGGCGTCGGCCCGCACGGCGCGTCCGCTCGGCCGCACCGCGACGTCGTCGGCGGGCATGCCGCCCTCCGCCTCGAGCAGCCTCGCGAGCCGCGACGACCGGAAGCCGAACGAGAGCTCGCGCCACAGCGCCCACGCGGCGAGCACCGGCAGCACGACGAGGGCGACGCCCATCGCGACCCCGACCGGCTCTCCGGACGACACCAGCAGCCAGGCGCGCTGGGCCACCAGCACGAGGTAGACGACGAGCAGCGCCGCGACGACCCCGACGCCGACGCGTGCGCTCATGCGCCCTCGGTCGCGGCGTCCGCCCCCGCGGAGGCCCCGAGGCGCAGGTCGATGAGGCTGTCGAGCCCCACGACCACGCCGCGGACGTCGCGCGCGGCGGCGAGGGCGACGCGGATGCCGGGCGCGTACGCGCGCGCCGGGTCGGCCGTGTCGTGGGTGATGGTGACCGACTCGCCGGGGCCGGAGAGGATCGTGTCCTGGCGGGCGATCACGCCCGGGCGGCGGAGCGAGTGGATCGGCACGCTCGCGACCTGCTGCCCGCGGGCTCGCTGGTCGACGTGCGGCGACTCCACCGGGCCCGCCTCGGAGCGGGCCGCGGCGATCAGCTCGGCGGTGCGCACCGCGGTGCCGCTCGGCGAGTCGACCTTGGTCTCGCGGTGCGCCTCGACGATCTCGATCGAGGGGAAGAACGGTGCGGCCGCGGCGGCGAGCGCGCTCGCGACGACGGAGCCGAGCGAGAAGTTCGGGATGAACACGGCGCCGGTGCCGGCGGCGTCGACGAGCGGCCGCACGAGGGCGATGCGCTCCATCGACCAGCCCGACGTGCCGACGAGGATGTTGATGCCGCGCTCGATGCTGGCGCGCACGACGTCGACCGACACCGCCGGGGTCGAGGCGTCGACCACCAGGTCGGCGCCCTCGATCTCGCCCAGGTCGCTGGCCGAGCCGAGCACCGCCACGACCTCGAAGCCCTCGGTGCCTGCCACCACGTCGCGGATGATGCTGCCGAGCTTGCCGGTGCCCCCGACGATGGCCACGCGTGTCGTCATATGCTCCAGCCTACGGGTTACCCTCGACGTCATGACGAGGCTGCGGGCGGTGCGCACCGACGATCCGGGCGCCCACGAGCTGCTCGCGGAGTACTTCGCGCTGCGGGCCGGGACCTTCCCCGGCGGCGCGTACACGACGGTGTTCCCCGACCCGGCGGCGTTCGAGCCGCCGGCCGGCGTGTTCCTCGTGGTCGAGCACGAGGGCCGCGCGGTCGGATGCGGCGGCATCCGCCTCGTCGCCGACGGGCCCCTCGGGCGCCGCTACGAGGTCAAGCACCTCTACCTGCGACCCGAGTCCCGCGGTCGCGGCTGGGGCCGGCTGCTGCTCGACGGACTCGAGAGCCGCGCGCGGGAGTGGCATGGCGCGGAGCTCGTGCTCGACACGCACCACACGCTCGAGGCCGCCGGCGGCCTGTACGCGCGCGCGGGGTTCGCCGAGATCGAGCCCTACAACGACAACCCGAACGCCACGCGCTGGTACGGCAAGCCGCTCCCCTGACGCGACTCCCCCGCCGGAGGGCGCGGCGGCGGCGGTCAGATCGGCGGGAAGCCGGGCAGCCCCGTGCGCAGCTCGAACGGCAGGTGCGCGAGGTCGTTGTGCGACACGAGCGACCACGGGCGGCCGGGCCGCTGCGCGAGCACCGTGAGGCCGCAGTGGGCCTGGTTGATCGTCAGCCAGCGCCACGGCGCGGCGCCCAGCACCTCGCGCACGAACCAGCCGATCACGAAGTTGTGGGTGATGAGCAGCTCGTGGGCGTCGGGCTTGCGCACGAGGAACTCGGCGACGGCATCCGCCATCTGCGCCGACCCCGCCTCGATGTCGGCCTCGGTGTAGGCGCCGAAGAACGCCTCGTAGATGCCCGGCGTGTCGTCGGTCATGCCCGTGGGCACGCAGTCGAACAGCAGCGACGTCGGCTGCGGGGCGACCGACGGCAGCCGCTCGGCGACCGCGCGCGCCGTCTCCTCTGCGCGCTCGAGCGGCGAGTGCCACACGGCGTCGAACGGCACACCCGACAGCCGGTCGGCCAGGAGCGCCGCCTGCCTGCGCCCTCGCGGCGACAGCGGACCGTCGACGAGTCCGTGCTCGGCGTCGAGATGCTCTCCGTGCCGGACGAGGTACAGGTAGTGCGTCACGCCCAACTCCCTCCGTAGGGGGCCTTGTGGCTGCCTCCACACTACGTCACCGGCACCCGCCGGAGCCGCTTCAGTCGGCGGCGCGGGCGATCTCGGCCAGCTGCACGCGGCTCAGCCGCACGCCCACCGCCGGGACGATGTCGCGCACGTGCGCGACGGTGAACGCGTTCACGACCGGCGCCGTGACGCCGCGCTGCGCGAGCAGCCAGGCGACCGCGACCGCCGCCGTGGGCACGCCCAGCTCGGCGCCGACCGCGTCGAGCGCGCGGAGCGTGCGCGCACCGCGGCGGTTCATGTTCGCGGCGAGCTGGATGCCGCGCACCGACGCGCCCACCTGGGCCCGCGAGCGGTGCCGCCCGGACAGATAGCCGTGCGCGAGCGCGCGCGACGGGGTGACCGCGATGCCCTGCGCGGTGGCGACCAGGCGCGTGTCGCCCTCGAAGGCGCCGCGGCTGAGCACGTTGTACGGCACGTCGAGCACGGTCAGGCGCGGGTAGCCGGCGGAGGCGAGGATGCGCGCCTCGACGAGCTGCGGCGCCGAGAACCCGTAGCCGCCGACCGCACGGACCTTGCCGCTCTCGACGAGCCACTCCACGGTGGCCAGCACGTCCTCGAGCGGCGTGATCGTGTCGGTCGTCGCGTCGAGGTACAGCACGTCGATGCGGTCGGTGCGCAGGCGCGTGAGCGAGGCCTCGACGGCCCGGATGAGGTTGACCGGCCCCAGACCGGGGTTGTCGGGATGGTTGCCGACGCGCACGCCCAGCACGACCTCGTCGCGGATGCCGCGCGAGTGCGCCCACTGGCCGATGATGTGCTCGCTGCGGCCGCTGGCGTAGCCGTCGGAGGTGTAGACCGCGTTGCCGCCGAGCTCGCGATACGCGTCGAGGATCTCCTGCGAGGCGTCCGCGTCGACGTGCCAGCCGAACTCCGCGCCGCCGAGCATGATCGGGAAGACGCGCAGTCCCGTCTCACCCAGCGTGACGCGCACGCCGTCTCCGAGCGGAGGCCCCTGCACGGGGATGGGGGCGGAGGGATGGATCGCGGAGGAGGAGGTCGTCGTGGCACGCATCGTCGTCGCCGTGTCGGCGCCGAACAATTCCATCTGCCACCCCTCACGTCTCCCCTGGATCAGGCCGGATCAGGATCCCGTGATGTCGCACCCGAGGGCACGTGCTTCGAGGGTAGGGCAGCCGGTTGCCGCTTTCGGTCACCGCCACGGCCTGGCGGTAACCATTGGATAACGGTTTGATCACGGAACGGCGGATGCCCGCCCCCACAGCGGGGAGCGGGCATCCGTTCGTGCGATGACGGGCTCAGGCCTCGACGGCCGCGGCCTCTTCGAGGACGGGCTCGAGCGAGAGCTTGCCGCGGTCGTCGATCTTGGTGATGCGGACGAGCAGCTTCTGGCCGACGCCGAGGACGTCGTCGACGTTCTCGACGCGCTTGCCGCCGGCGAGCTTGCGGACCTCGCTGACGTGCAGCAGGCCGTCCTTGCCGGGGAGCAGCGAGATGAACGCGCCGAACGTCGCGATCTTCACGACCGTGCCGAGGAACTGCTCGCCGACCTCCGGGTTGGTGGGGTTGGCGATCGCGTTCACCTGCGCGCGGGCGGCCTCGGCCGAAGGGCCGTCGGTCGCGCCGATGTAGACGGTGCCGTCCTCCTCGATCGAGATCTGCGCGCCGGTCTCATCCTGGATCGCGTTGATCGTCTTGCCCTTCGGGCCGATCAGCTCGCCGATCTTGTCGACCGGGATCTGCACGCTGATCACGCGCGGAGCCGTGGCGGCCATCTCGTCGGGGCCGTCGATCGCGGCGTTCAGCACGCCGAGGATCGTCAGGCGCGCCTCGCGGGCCTGCTGCAGCGCGGCGGTCAGCACCGACGACGGGATGCCGTCGAGCTTGGTGTCGAGCTGGATCGCGGTGACGAACTCGCTCGTGCCGGCGACCTTGAAGTCCATGTCGCCGAGGGCGTCCTCGGCGCCGAGGATGTCGGTGAGCGCCGCGTAGCGGGTCTCGCCGTCGACCTCGTCGGACACGAGGCCCATCGCGATGCCGGCGACCGGGGCGCGCAGCGGCACGCCGGCGTTCAGCAGCGACAGGGTCGACGCGCACACCGAGCCCATCGACGTCGAGCCGTTGGAGCCGAGCGCCTCGGACACCTGACGGATCGCGTAGGGGAACTCCTCGCGGCTGGGCAGCACCGGCACGAGCGCGCGCTCGGCGAGGAAGCCGTGCCCGATCTCGCGACGCTTCGGCGACCCGACGCGGCCGGTCTCACCGGTCGAGTAGGGCGGGAAGTTGTAGTGGTGCATGTAGCGCTTGCTCGTCGTGGGCGACAGCGAGTCGATCTGCTGCTCCATCTTGAGCATGTTGAGCGTCGTGACCCCGAGGATCTGGGTCTCGCCGCGCTGGAAGATCGCGGAGCCGTGCACGCGCGGGATGACCTGCACCTCGGCGTCGAGCGGACGGATGTCGGCAAGTCCCCGGCCGTCGATGCGGACGCCATCGGTGAGGATGCGGCCGCGCACGATCTTCTTCGTCACCGACTTGTAGGCGGCGGAGAACTCGAGCGTCGCGACGGCGGGCAGCTCGCCCGTCTCGACGGCGGCGAGGAGCTCGGCCTTGACCTCGTCCTTCAGCGCGTCGTCGGCGTTCTGGCGCTCCTGCTTGTCGGCGATCTGGTAGATCGGCACGAGGCGGTCGTACGCGCGCGACGACACGAAGTCGAAGACCTGCTCGCTGTACTGGGGGAAGACCGGGTACTCCTGGATCTCCTTCGCGGCGGTGTTCGCGACGACGTTCTGGGCCGCGACGAGCTCGCGGATGAACGGCTTGGCCGCCTCCAGGCCCTCGGCGACGACCTGCTCGCTGGGCTTGGTGGCCCCGCCCTTGATGAGGTTCCAGCTGCCCTCGGTCGCCTCGGCCTCGACCATCATGATCGCGACGTCGTCGGAGCCCGCGGCATCCGTCACGACACGACCGGCGACGATCAGGTCGAAGACGGCGTCCTCGAGCTGCGCGGCGGTCGGGAACGCGATCCACTGGTCGGCGTTCTCGCCGTGACCGGGCATGAGCGCGAGGCGCACGCCCGCGATCGGGCCGGAGAACGGCAGGCCGGAGATCTGGGTCGACAGCGACGCCGCGTTGATCGCGAGCGCGTCGTAGAACTCGCCCGGCGCGATCGAGAGCACGGTGACGACGATCTGGACCTCGTTGCGCAGGCCCGACACGAACGACGGGCGCAGCGGCCGGTCGATGAGGCGGCACACGAGGATCGCGTCGGTCGAGGGGCGGCCCTCGCGACGGAAGAACGAGCCGGGGATCTTGCCCGCGGCGTACGAGCGCTCCTCGACGTCGACGGTCAGCGGGAAGAAGTCGAAGCCCTCACGGGGGTGCTTGCCCGCGCTCGTGGCGGACAGCAGCATCGTCTCCTCGTCGAGGTACGCGGCGACGGCGCCCTGCGCCTGCTGCGCGAGGCGTCCGGTCTCGAACCGGACGGTACGGGTGCCGAAACGGCCGTTGTCGAGGACGGCTTCGGCGGCGGTGATCTCAGGACCTTCCAAGAGGTCTCACTCTCCTTGTTTCGTAACCATCCCCTGCCCGGGGAGGGCCTGTTTAGGCTCGCACGCGCGTCTCGCGCACGAGCTCGTACGAAGGAGCAGCATCGGACAGATATGGGCGCGCGGAGAAAGAGCCGCGATTGCGCCTGCGCTGGCCACCAGTAGAAGATCACCCGGCGAACGACGACGGGGAACCCACCACAGGGGACCAGCTTCCTGCCGGGCCTGCTCCGTGTGAGCGCATGCTCACGATGGATGCCGGACGGCAACCCTCCCGAGTCTACCAGCGCCGCCGCGGCGCGCCGCCGCCCCTAGGAGCACGCGTGCCGCCGCCCTATGGTGGAGGACATGAGTACCGACGAGAAGCCCGCGGGAGCGGCGTCCGACGACATGAAGGCCAAGTTCAAGGCGGCGCTCGACAGGAAGAACGCACAGCACCGCGAGGGCGAGGCGCACCTCGACGGCGACTCCGCCGTCCACGGCACGCACGGCGCCATGACCAAGCGCGAGTTCCGCCGCAAGAGCGGCTGACCGAGGGAGCACACGATGGTGTTCGAGCCGACCTTCGACGACATCTCGCGCGAGGCCGACGCGCTGCCCGACCTGAGCGGCGACGCGCCGGACCTCGACGCGGCCGAGATCGACGAGGGGATCCTCGCCGGCGACGACGACGCGGACCTGCCCCCGGAGGGCGCCGACTGACACGACGCGGCCGGCCGGCTCGATCCTGCCGGCGGTGCCGCGTTCGGCGCAGGCAGAGGGTTCGGGCCACCGGCATCCCCGCACCGATGTCGCACTTTTGCACGGACTTCGCAGGTTCTGCCGAGATACCTGCGAAGCTCGCGCGATTCTGCGACGTCCGTGCGGGGCAGGATGCCGGGCACGCCCCGCCGAGCTCGTGCGGCGGGCGCGACTACTCGTCGGCGAGCCCGCCGAGGAGGTGCCCGAACGAGCGACCCTCGCCCAGGTAGTGGGCGGGGTCGTACGGGTCGGTGACCTCGGCGACGTCGCGCCGGGCGATCGCCTCGGCGAGCTCGCGGGCGCCGCGCTCGATGCGCGAGCCCAGCGGCGCGACCTCGTCGGCTCCGGCGCCCCAGTCGCTCGACGCGGCGAACACGCCCGTGGGCACGGGCTCGGCGTGGAGGTACGCGAACAGCGGCCGGATGGCGTAGTCGATCGCGAGCGAGTGCCGTGCGGTGCCGGCGTTCGCGCCGATCAGCACCGGCATCCCGGTCAGCGCGTCGGGGTCGACGATGTCGATGAAGCTCTTGA
Organism: Microbacterium sp.; assembly: GCF_039812165.1. Classification (GTDB taxonomy): domain Bacteria; phylum Actinomycetota; class Actinomycetes; order Actinomycetales; family Microbacteriaceae; genus Microbacterium. The sequence continues at coordinate 5,600 of NZ_JBDIAB010000035.1, read as the reverse complement.
ACAGCCCCGAGTAGCTCGTCGAGAAGATCGGCGTGACCGCGATCAGCGCGTCGGCCGAGACGACCGCGTTGACCATCGACTCGAGCGCCGGGGCGGCGAACCCGGTCAGCAGGTTGTTCGTGACGTCGTGCGCGTGGTCGCGCAGCTCGAACACGTCGACGGATGCCGTGATCCCCTGCTCGGCGAGCGCGGCGACGGTCGCCGCCGACAACCGGTCGGCCAGCATGCGCGTCGACGACGGGTTGGAGAGGCCGGCCGCGATGACCGCGATGCGGCGCTCGCTCGTCGCGGCGCTCATCGGGCGCCTCCCGCGAGCGTCTCGGCCGCGCCGTCCCGATACGGCGTCCCGTCGGTGAGGTTGTCGCCGCGGTTGGCCCCAGGCCGGGGCTGGCGCGCCGGCGCCGCGCCGTACTTCTTCGCGACCAGGTTCGCGTGGGTCGGGGCGTCCGGGACGTCGGCGGGCCGGTCCGCGGCCAGCTCGCGACGCAGCACCGGCACGACCTCGCCGCCGAGGATGTCGAGCTGCTCGAGCACGGTCTTCAGCGGCAGGCCCGCGTGGTCGATCAGGAACAGCTGGCGCTGGTAGTCGCCGAACGTGTCGCGCATCGAGGCGTACCGGTCGATCACCTGCTGCGGCGAGCCCACCGTGAGCGGCGTCAGCTCGCTGAAGTCCTCGAGCGACGGCCCGTGGCCGTACACCGGCGCGTTGTCGAAGTAGGGGCGGAACTCGCGGACGGCGTCCTGCGAGCTCGCCCGCATGAACACCTGGCCGCCGAGGCCCACGATGGCCTGCTCGGGCGCGCCGTGGCCGTAGTGCGCGAAGCGCTGGCGGTACAGCGTGACCAGGCGCTGGTAGTGCTCCTTCGGCCAGAAGATGTTGTTCGCGAAGAAGCCGTCGCCGTAGTAGGCGGCCTGCTCGGCGATCTCGGGCGTGCGGATCGAGCCGTGCCACACGAACGGCGGCACGTCGTCGAGCGGCCGCGGCGTGGACGTGAAGCCCTGCAGGGGCGTGCGGAAGCGGCCCTCCCAGTCCACGACGTCCTCGCGCCACAGCCGGTGCAGCAGCGCGTAGTTCTCCACCGCCAGCGGCAGTCCCTGACGGATGTCCTTGCCGAACCACGGATAGACCGGTCCGGTGTTGCCGCGGCCGAGCATGAGGTCGGCGCGCCCGCCCGACACGTGCTGGAGCATCGCGAAGTCCTCGGCGACCTTGACCGGGTCGTTGGTCGTGATGAGGGTCGTCGCGGTCGAGAGGATGAGCCGCTCGGTCTGCGCCGCGATGGCGGCGAGCGTCGTCGTGGGCGACGACGACCAGAAGGGCGGGTTGTGGTGCTCGCCGAGCGCGAAGACGTCGAGTCCGACCTCGTCGGCGTGCTTGGCGATCGTCAGGGTCGCCCGGATGCGCTCCGCCTCGGTGGGCGTCTCGCCGGTGGTGGGGTCCTGGGTGATGTCGCTCACCGAGAAGATGCCGAACTGCATCCCCGGCCAGCTGGTGGTGTCGCTCACGTTCGCTTCCTGGTTCCCGGACGCCGCGGCATCCGTTTTCATGCAAATGAATGTATCTGGTGCAACGCGGGAGCTCGTCGAGTATTCCCGCGCCGCGGGGAGGGCTCCCCCGGCGACGGTCCGACCGATAGTCTGGCCGGGCTATGAGCGACATGCAACGAGGCACCGCGGCCGATGCGCCGACCCCGCCGGCGCGCCCCGCGCGCCAACGCACCCCGTTCTGGGACAACGCGCGGTTCGCGTGCATCGTGCTGGTCGTGATCGGCCACGCCATCCAGCGCCAGACCGGCGAGTCGGATGCCGCGTACGGCGTCTACCTGCTCGTCTACGCCTTCCACATGCCCGCGTTCGCGATCATCTCGGGCTACTTCTCCAAGTCGGGCGCCCCGAACGCCCCGCAGATGGCGCGCGTCCTCACCGACATCGTCATCCCCTACGTGATCTTCGACGCGCTGTGGGGCCTCATCGAATGGGCGCTCACCGGACGCGGCGACCCGAACCTCACGAAGCCCTCGTGGACGCTGTGGTTCCTGCTCGCCCTCGCGATCTTCCGGCTCGTGCTGCCCTACCTGGCCCTGCTGAAGTGGCCGCTGCTGTGGACCGTCGTGATCTCGGTCGCGGTCGGCTACCTGCCCAACCTCGACTCGACCTTCTCGCTCGCCCGCGCGCTGGGCCTCCTCCCCTTCTTCACGCTGGGCTGGTGGCTGCGCGAGCACGACGTCGTCGACCGGCTCGGGCTGCTGCGCCGCCGCTCGTGGGCGGTCATCGCGGGCGCGATCGCGGTCTTCGTGGTCGCCGCCGTGGTCGCGTGGACGTTCAGCGACACGTGGCGCGCCGCGCGCCTGGGCACCTGGATGTTCTACCGCGACCCCTACGGCGACCTCGGCGGCACCGAGTGGTGGGCGGGCGGCATCCGGCTCGTGCTCATGGCGGTCGCACTCGTGCTCACCGCCGCGTTCCTCGCGCTCGTCCCGCTCGGCACGTACTGGTGGACGCGCTTCGGCACGTACACGATGTACATCTACCTGCTGCACACCTTCGTGCTCTACCCCCTGCGCGAGTACGGGATCATCGCCGGCCTGACGCCCGACTGGCTGTGGCTGCCGATCATCGTCGTCGGATCGGTGCCGCTGGCCCTGGCGCTCGGATCGGCGCCCGTGCGGCGGATCTTCCGGCCCATCGTCGAGCCTCGCCCGGCGTGGCTGTTCGCCGACCCGACGCTCGCGCGCCGGGAGGGCCGCAAGCAGGATCCCACCGGGTCGCAGCGGCCCGCGGCATCCGGCTCCTGAGCGGCATCCCGACGCGCGCGGACGCGACGACCGTCAGCCGTCGGCGACGACGCCCATCCGGTTCCAGGCGTCGAGCCCCGCGATCTTGTACGCCTCGGCGAGCGTGGGGTAGTTGAACGTGTTGTTCACGAAGAAGTCCACGGTGCCGCCGAGGTTGATGACGGCCTGACCGATGTGGATGAGCTCGGTCGCCCCCTCGCCGATGATGTGCGCGCCGAGCAGGCGCCGGCTGTCGCGGTCGAAGACGAGCTTGAGGAACCCCGTGTCGACGCCCATGATGTGACCGCGCGAGGTCTCGCGGAACCGTGCGATGCCGATCTCGTAGGCCGCGCCGCTCGTGCGCGCCTGCTCCTCCGAGAGCCCGACCGTCGAGATCTCGGGCACGGCGTAGATGCCGTACGGGAAGCTCGCCGGGGCCGGGGGCAGCGGCACGCCGAACGCGTGGCACGCCGCGACGCGCCCCTGCTCCATCGAGGTGGATGCGAGGCTCGGGAACCCGATCACGTCGCCGGCCGCGTAGATGTGCGGCACCGAGGTCTCGAACGTGTCGGGGTCGACCTTGACGCGGCCTCGCGAGTCGGCCTCGATGCCGATGGCCTCGAGCCCCAGTCCGCCGACGTTGCCCGCGCGGCCCGCGGCGTAGAGCACCATCTCGCTGCGGACCACGCGCCCGTCGTCGGTCGTGACCTCGGTGTGGCCGTCGACGACCGCGATGCCGGCGACCGCCGAGCCGAGACGCACCTGCATGCCGCGATCGCGCATCTGGTGCAGGAAGTCGTCGACGACCTCGCGGTCGACGAAGTCGAGGATGCTGCGACGCGGCTCGATGAGCGTGACCGGCACGTCGAGGGCGGAGAAGATCGTCGCGTACTCCACGCCGATGACCCCGCCGCCGATGACGGTGAGCGTGCGGGGCAGGCGGCCGAGCTCGAGGATCTCGTCGCTGTCGAAGACGTGCTCGCCGTCGAACGGCACGTTGTTCGGCCGGTGCGGACGCGTGCCCACCGCGATGAGGGCGTTGTCGAACCCCACCTCGCTGTGCTCGCCGTGGTCGGTCGTCAGGGCGAGCGTGTCGGGGGCCACGAACTTGCCGGTGGCGCGGATGTGCCGCACGCCGTTGCGCATGAACTGGTGCGACAGCACCTCGACCTCGTGGTCGAGCGTCTTGTGCAGGCGCCGCACGAGGTCGCCGATGCCGATCTCCTGCTTCACGCGGTAGCCGCGGCCGTAGAAGCCGCGCTCGCGCCAGCCGGACAGGTTGAGCACCGTCTCGCGCAGCGTCTTCGACGGGATCGTGCCGGTGTGCACCGACACCCCGCCGAGCTCGCGGCCGCGATCGACCACGAGCACCGACTTGCCGAGCTTCGCCGCCTGGATCGCCGCGCGGCGTCCCGCCGGTCCGCTTCCCACCACGACCAGGTCGTATCGCTGCATCGCCATTCCCGTCTCTCCCGGACATCCCTCGCCGCAACGCTATCGGTGCGACGGCTCCCGCGTCACGTCGGGGCGGCCGGCGGCGCCCGTCGTGCCGCTGCCGCGGCACCGGCGCCGAGGAGCCGCCCGCTTCAGGCGAGCAGGCCCGCGCCGACGTACGAGCCGGGCGACGCCCCCGGCGGCACCGCCCACACGCCCGACCCCACGTGGCGGATGTACTCGTTCAGGAGGTCGGTCGACAGCGCGCGCTGCAGCGTGACGAACCGCTCCGGCGAGCGCTGGTACGAGAGGAAGAACAGGCCCGCGTCCAGGCGCCCCAGCGCGTTGTTCCCGTCGACGTAGTTGTACCCGCGCCGCAGGATCCGGATGCCGTCGCGGAACTCCGGATGGGCCAGCCGCACGTGGCTGTTCTCGTCGATCGCGAGGGCTCCCCCGGCATCCGTCGCCGCGAAGTCGGGCGCGGTGAGCTCGTCGCCGCCCGACAGCGGGGCGCCCACCCCCTTGTCGCGGCCGATGATGGTGTCCTGCTCGGCCAGGCGCACGCGGTCCCACGTCTCGATGAGCATCGCGATCTTGCGCGCGACGAGGTACGAGCCGCCCGCCATCCACGCCGGCTCGTCGCCGGCGCCGACCCACACGTGCGCGTCGAGGGCCTCGCGGTCGTCGGCGAGGATGTTCGCGGTGCCGTCCTTGAAGCCGAAGAGGTTCCGCGGCGTCGCCTGGCCCGCGGTCGTGCGCGACGTGCGCCCGAAGCCCAGCTGCGACCAGCGCAGACGCGCGCGGCCGAACGCGATGCGGCTGAGGTTGCGGATCGCGTGCACCGCGACCTGCGGGTCGTCGGCGCACGCCTGGATGCACAGGTCGCCGCCGGTGTAGCCCGGGTCGAGGTCGTCGCCGAGGAACGCCGGGAGGGTCGTCAGGCCCGGCGGACGCCGCTCCGCGAGCCCGTAGCGGTCGCCCCCGTCGGCCGTCTCGAACAGCGTCGGCCCGAACCCGAACGTGATCGTGAGCCCGCTCGCCGACAGCCCCAGCGCCTCGCCGGTGTCGTCCGGCGGCGCCTCGGGCGACCCGCCCACGGCTCCCGACGCGCTCACGTCGAGCCCCTGGGTCATGCGCGAGGCGGCGTACGACCAGTCCTGCAGCAGCTCCACGAGGTCGGCCCGGTCGGTGCGGGCCATCATGTCGAACGACGCGAAGTGCAGATGGTCCTGCACCGGCGTCGTGATGCCCGCCTGGTGGGCGCCGAAGAAGTCGTGCACGGATGCCGCGGACTCCCGCTCGCGGGAGCGCCCGACGGCCACGCCCGCTGCGGCGCCCGCGCCGGCGGCGAGGGCGACGCCGGCCGCGCCGACGCCCGCCGCAAGGCCGAAC
>NZ_JBDIAB010000034.1:0-20741 GCF_039812165.1 Microbacterium sp. | reverse complement strand
GGATGCGGGGGTGCGACGGGCGGGGGCGGATGCCGTCGGGTCAGGGCGTGCGGGCGGGGAAGCGCGCGTCGAGCCACGCCACGATGTCGGCGCGCACGTCGTCCTGCACGACCTCGTTGAGGATCTCGTGGCGCGCGTCCGGATAGACGAGCGTCGTCACGTCGCTCAGCCCCGATCGCCTCCGGTACTCGGCGGCGAGCCGGTGCACGCTGCGCGGTCCACCGACCGTGTCGTCGCGACCGACCAGGAGCAGGATCGGCACGTCGCGGCCGAGATGGGCCCGGGGCCTGCCGACGAGGCGCGCGGCGTCGAGCGGGCCGAACAGCTTCATGAGCGGCGTCACGGTCGTGAGCGGGTCGTCGATGAAGGCACGGCCGACGGCGAGGTCGCTCGAGAGCCATTCCGTGCCCATGGCGCCCTTCGCCTTCCACGGCGCGTTGAGGTCGCCGGAGTTGAGCGATCCCGGCCAGCGCAGGGCCGAGCCCGACAGCACGACCGCGTCGTACGCCTCGGGATGGCGGTCGAGCAGCATCTGCGCGAGGAACGACCCCCACGAGTGCCCGAGCAGCACGAGCGGCAGCCCGGGGTTCTCGGCGCGGATGAGCTCGGTGAAGCGCCAGCACGCGGCGACCGCGGCGCGCAGGCCGCCCGGACCGAGCCGACCGAGCTTCGTGGCGTCGCCGTGGTGCTGCTTCATACCGGTGCGACCATGCCCGCGATGGTCGTCGGCGTACACGGTGTAGCCGGCGGCGTTGAGCGCGGCGATCGTGGCGCCGTAGCGACCGGCGTGCTCGCCCACCCCGTGCAGCAGCTGCACGACCGCGCGCGGCTCGTCGACGGGGTGCACGTCGTAGACGATCGCGATGCCGTACGCGTCGATGAACTCGCCCATGCGCACGAGTCTATGTCCGGCATCCGTCGCCCTGACGAGATCAGGATGGGCCGGCCGAATTTACTTAGCAAGGTTAATGAGCTATGCTAAGAAAAATATGGATGCCGATCTCTCCTCCGCTCTCGCCGCCGAGGCCACCGATCTGCGCACCGCCACCTTCCGGCTCGCCCGGCGCATCCGCGCCCAGCGGGCCGTCGACAGGATGAGCGACGGGCAGTTCACGGTTCTCGCCACCCTCAAGGTCCACGGACCGCACACGCTCGGCGAGCTCGCCGATCGCGAGCGCGTCTCGGCGCCGTCGATGACGCGCACCGTCAACTGCCTCGAAGAGGCCGGCTACCTCACCCGCAGCCCGGGCGAGGAGGACCGCCGCAAGGTGCGCATCGCGCTCACCGACGCCGGCCGCGCGATCGTCGAGGAGACCGCCCGACGCGGCGACTCGTGGCTCGCGGCATCGCTCGCCGATCTCACCGCCGAGCAGCGTGCCACGCTCGCCGCCGCGGCCGCGATCATGCAGGAGGTCGCGACCCGATGAGCTCCATGTTCCGCTCCTTCTCCGAGTACAACTACCGCGTCTGGTTCCTCGGCGCCTTCGTCTCCAACGTCGGCACGTGGATGCAGGCGACCGCGCTCAGCTGGGTGGTGCTGACCGAGCTGACGCAGAACGACGCCGGCGCCATGGGCATCACGATGGGTCTGCAGTTCGCGCCGCCGCTGCTGCTGGTGAGCGTGACCGGGTGGGTCGCCGACCGCTTCGACCGCCGCCGGCTGCTCATGATCACGCAGCTCCTGCTGCTCCTCCTCGGCACCGCGATCGGCGTGCTGCTGCTCGTCGGCGTCATGACGCTGCCGCTCATGTACGCGTTCGCGCTGGGCCTCGGGATCGTGGGCGCCTTCGACACCCCCGCACGGCAGGCGTTCGTCTCCGACCTCGTCTCGCGCACCTACGCCGCGAACGCGGTCGCCCTGAACTCGGCGTCGTTCAACGGCGCGCGCATGATCGGCCCCGCCATCGCGGGCCTCGTGATCGTCGCGGTCGGCACCGGCTGGGTCTTCCTCCTCAACGGCGTCACGTTCGTCGCGATGATCGTCGCGCTCGCGCTCCTGCGCCCCGAGTCGCTCGCGCCGCGCGTGCGGGCGCCGGGTGCGGCCCGACTCGCCGACGGGTTCCGCTACGTCGCGCGCCGGCCCGACCTGCTCGTCATGTTCGTGATGGTGTTCCTGCTCGGCGCGTTCGGCATGAACTTCCCGATCTTCGCCTCCACGATGGCGCTCGAGTTCGGCCAGGAGGCCGACGGCTACGGCCTGCTCAGCTCGATCCTCGCGATCGGCTCGCTCGCCGGCGCGCTCATGGCGGCGCGGCGCGACCGCGCCCGCATGCGCCTCGTGATCGTGGGGACCGGGCTGTTCGCGATCGCGGCATCCGTCTCGGCGACGATGCCGAACTACTGGCTCTACGCGGTGACGCTCATGGCCACCGGGTTCGCGGTCGTCACGACTCTCACCACCGCGAACGGCTACGTGCAGACGACGACCGATCCGGCCCTGCGCGGGCGCGTGCTCGCGCTGTACATGGCGATCCTGATGGGCGGCACGCCGGTCGGCGCACCGATCGTCGGCTGGGTCGCCGCGCAGTACGGCGCGCGGGCCGCGATCCTCGTCGGCGCCGCGGCGGCGGCGGTCGCGTTCCTGATCGGCGGGATCTGGATGCTGGCATCCGGCCGCCTGCACCGCTCGGAGTCGCGCCGGTTCGCGCTCGAGATCGACCTCACGCGTCCGATGGACGTCGTCGTGCCCGAGCAGTTCAGCGATGAGGTCGCCGCGACGACGCCGATCACGCTGCCCCGCGATCCGGCATCCCGCCGCACCTGACGCCCGGACGGTCGCCGCAGCTGACGTCCCGCCGCCGTGCCGCCGCAGCTGACGTCCCGCCGCCGTGCCGCCGTGGCCGCACGCTGCGGGCACCACGCCCGGGTCGCCGTGCCGCGTCGGGTCACTGCTCCCCCGCGTCGGGTCACTGCCCGCTGCGCCCAGTCACTGCGCTCCAGCACAGTGACTCGCACGCAGCACAGTGAGTCGGTGGGCGGACGGAGCCGAACAGCGGGCGCGGGCGCCGCCGCCAGCCGCCACGTCCGGTCACTGCCCCGCGCGTCCGGTCACTGCCCCCCAACGTCCGGTCACTGCTCCCCGCGTCGGGTCACTGCCCTCTGCGCCGAGTCACTGCACCCACGCCCAGTCACTGCGCTCCAGCACAGTGACTCGCACGCAGGACAGTGAGTCGGCGGGCGGACGGCCGCACGGCGGGCGGGCGGACGGGGGCCGACCGCCGGCGGACGGGGGCCGCACGGCGGGCGGGCGCGCACCCGGCGGGCGCCGACGCGGGCGCGGGCGGCCGGCGAGCGGGGTCAGCCTCCGGAGGACGCGCGCACCACGAGCTCGGGACGGAAGCGGACGTGCCGCGGCTCGGATGCCGGGTCGTCGAGCACGGAGAAGAGCACGTCGACCGCGGCGGCGCCGATCTCGCGCGCGGGCTGGCGCACCGAGCTCAGCGGCACGACGGTCGCCTGGGCGAAGTCGATGTCGTCGTAGCCGACGAGCGCCAGGTCGTCGGGGATCCGCACCGAGCCCAGGATGCCGGCGCCCTGCAGCACCCCGACGGCGAGCAGGTCGTTCGCGCAGAACACGGCGTCCGGCCGTTCGTCCACCGCCCGGCGGGCGATCGCCTCGCCCACGTCGCGGCCGCGCAGCACCGTGAGCTCATCGCACTCGATGACCTCGAGCGCGGCGTCCGGCGCGGCCGCGAGCGCGCGCCGGGCGCCTTCGAGCCGGTCGGCGACCTGCCGCACGGACGGCGGTCCGCCCACGAAGGCGATGCGGCGGCGCCCCTGCGCGAGCAGATGCGCGACCGCGAGCTGGCCCCCCTCGACGTCGTCGACGGCGACCGACGGCAGCCGTCCCCCCTCGAGCTCGGCGTCGAGGAGCACGACGGGCAGCCCCGCATCGGCCAGCTCCGCGAGCATCCGCGCGCGATCCGGGTCGAGCCCGTGGGGCGTGAGCAGGATGCCGTTGACGCGCTGCTCGCGGAAGAGGTCGAGGTAGGCGTTCTCGCGCTCGCCGTCGTGATCGCTGTTGCCGAGCAGGACCGACAGGCCGCGCTCGCGCGCGCGCTCCTCGGCGCCGCGGGCCACCTCGGCGAAGAACGGGTTCGCGCTGTCGAGCACGATCAGCCCGAGGCTGCGGCTTCGGCCGGCCCGCAGCTGTCGCGCGGCGTCGTTGCGCACGAAGCCCAGCCGTTCGATCGCCGCCTGCACGCGGGCGACCGTGGCGGGGGCGACGGTCTCGGGGCGGTTGAGCACGTTCGACACGGTGCCCACCGACACCGACGCCGCTGCCGCGACATCCTTCACCCCGACTGCCATCGCCTGCCTGTCCTTGACGGATACTCCCGTTCACACTACAGTTTGAATCGTTTCAGAGCCGGCTTCTCCGCCGGCTCACCGAAGTACCGACGACGAAGGCGACGCATCGTGACCACTCTCTCCCCCGACGTGCAGTCCGCCCTCGCGGCGCAGGCGATCGAGCTGCCGAGCTGGGCGTTCGGGAACTCCGGCACCCGCTTCCGCGTGTTCCCCACGGCCGGCACGCCGCGCGACCCGTTCGAGAAGATCGCCGACGCCGCGCAGGTGCACCGGCACACCGGCCTCGCCCCGAGCATCGCGCTGCACATCCCGTGGGACCGGGTCGCCGACTACGGCGCGCTGCGCCGGCACGCCGAGGACCTCGGCGTGACCCTCGGGACGATCAACTCCAACACCTTCCAGGACGAGGACTACAAGTTCGGCGCGCTCACCCACCACGACGACCGCATCCGGCAGAAGGCCGTCGACCATCACTTCGCCTGCATCGACGTGATGGATGCCACGGGATCGCGCGACCTGAAGATCTGGCTCGCCGAGGGCTCGAACTATCCGGGCCAGAACGACATGCGCAGCCGGCAGGACCGCCTGCACGACTCGCTGCGGCGGATATACGAGCGCCTCTCGGATCGGCAGCGACTCGTGCTGGAGTACAAGTTCTTCGAGCCGGCGTTCTACCACACCGACGTGCCGGACTGGGGCACCTCGTACGTGCAGGTGGCCGCGCTGGGCGACCGCGCGATGGTGTGCCTCGACACCGGTCACCACGCCCCGGGGACTAACATCGAGTTCATCGTGATGCAGCTGCTCCGTCTCGGCCGGCTGGGCTCGTTCGACTTCAACAGTCGCTTCTACGCCGACGACGACCTCATCGTCGGGGCCGCCGACCCGTTCCAGCTGTTCCGGATCCTCGTCGAGGTGATCCGCGGCGGCGCACTGAACAACCCGGAGGTCGCGTTCATGCTCGACCAGTGCCACAACATCGAGGCCAAGATCCCCGGCCAGATCCGCTCCGTCCTGAACGTGCAGGAGATGACCGCCCGCGCGCTGCTGGTCGACCGCGAGGCGCTCGCCGCGGCCCAGCGGTCGAACGACGTCCTGACCGCCAACGGCATCCTGATGGACGCGTTCCACACCGACGTGCGCCCGGCGCTCGCCGCATGGCGCGAGTCGCGGGGCCTTCCCGCCGACCCGCTCGCCGCCTACGCCGCGTCGGGATATCAGCAGAGCATCGAGGCCGACCGCGTGGGCGGCGCGCAGGCCGGTTGGGGGGCGTGAGAGCCGTGGTCACCGAGACCGTCACCGAGCTGATCGCGCGCAGCAACCGCCTGGGCGCCGAACCGGAGAACACGAACTACGCGGGGGGCAACACGTCCGCGAAGGGCGTCGACGTCGACCCGGTCACCGGGGAGCCGGTCGAGCTGCTGTGGGTCAAGGGCTCCGGCGGCGACCTCGGCACGCTGACGCCGGAGGGCCTCGCGGTGCTCCGCCTCGACCGTCTGCGCGCGCTCGTGGACGTGTACCCGGGCGCCGAGCGCGAGGACGAGATGGTCGCGGCGTTCGACTACTGCCTGCACGGCAGGGGCGGAGCCGCACCGTCGATCGACACCGCCATGCACGGGCTCGTGGACGCCGCCCACGTCGACCACCTGCATCCCGACGCCGGCATCGCGATCGCGACCGCCGCCGACGGCGAGCGCCTCACGTCGTCGATCTTCGGCGACCGCGTGGTGTGGGTGCCGTGGCGTCGCCCCGGCTTCCAGCTCGGCCTCGACATCGCCGCGGTCAGGGCGCGGAACCCCCGCGCGATCGGCTGCATCCTGGGCGGACACGGCATCACCGCGTGGGGCGACACGTCCGACGAGGCCGAGGCCCGCAGCCGCTGGATCATCGAGACCGCCGCGGCCCACATCGCCGCGCACGGCAGGAGCGACCCGTTCGGGCCCGCGCGTCGCGGCTACGAGGCCCTCGACGACGCCGACCGGCGCGCACGCGCGGCCGCCCTCGCCCCCACGATCCGTGGGATCGTCTCCACCGACCGACCGATGGTGGGCCACTTCACCGACGCCGCCGTCGTGCTCGACTTCCTCGCGTCCGAGAAGGCGCCGGCGCTCGCCGCGCTCGGCACGAGCTGCCCCGACCACTTCCTGCGCACCAAGGTCAAGCCGCTCCTGCTCGACCTGCCGGCCACGGCATCCGTCGACGAGCAGATCGCGCGCCTGCACCAGTTGCACGCCGACTACCGCGCCGACTACCGCGCTTACTACGACGCGCACGCGACGGCGGACTCCCCGGCCATCCGCGGCGCCGACCCGCTCATCGTGCTCGTGCCGGGCGTCGGCATGTTCTCGTACGGCGCCAACAAGCAGACCGCGCGGGTCGCGGGTGAGTTCTACGTCAACGCGATCAACGTCATGCGCGGTGCCGAGGCGCTGTCGACCTACGCCCCGATCTCGGATGCCGAGAAGTTCCGCATCGAGTACTGGGCGCTCGAAGAGGCGAAGCTGCGGCGCATGCCGGCGCCCAAGAGCCACCAGGGCCGCATCGCGTTCGTCACCGGGGCGGCGTCGGGCATCGGCAAGGCGATCGCGACCCGCCTCGCCGCCGAGGGCGCGTGCGTCGTCGTCGCCGACCTCGACCTCGAGAAGGCCCGCGCGGCGGCCGCGGAGCTCGGCAGCGCCGACGTCGCGATCGGCGTGGCCGCGAACGTCGCCGACGCCGACGCGGTGCAGGCCGCGGTCGACGAGGCCGTGCTCGCCTTCGGCGGCGTCGACCTCGTCGTCAACAACGCGGGGCTGTCGCTGAGCAGGTCGCTGCTGGAGACCACCGAGCAGGACTGGGATCTGCAGCACGACGTCATGGCGAAGGGCTCGTTCCTCGTCTCCAAGGCCACGGCGCCGGTGCTCATCGCGCAGGGCCTCGGCGGCGACATCGTCTACATCTCCTCCAAGAACAGCGTGTTCGCCGGTCCGCACAACGTCGCCTACTCGGCCGCCAAGGCCGACCAGGCGCACCAGGTGCGGCTCCTCGCCGTCGAGCTCGGCGAGCACGGCATCCGCGTCAACGGCGTCAACCCCGACGGCGTCGTGCGCGACTCCGGCATCTTCGCGTCGGGCTGGGGCGCCAACCGCGCCGCCACGTACGGGGTGAAGGAGGAGGAGCTCGGCCAGTACTACGCCAACCGCACGATCCTCAAACGCGAGGTCGTGCCCGAGAGCATCGCCGACGCGGTCTACGTCCTCACCGGCCCCGAGCTGTCGCGGACGACCGGCCTCCACATCCCCGTGGACTCGGGCGTCGCCGCCGCCTTCCTGCGATGAGCACGGCAGCCGTCGCGGCGATCGACCTCGGCGCGACGAGCGGCCGGGTCATCGTCGGCCGCGTCGCCCCGGACACGCTCGAGACCACGACCGTCGCCCGCTTCGGCAACGAGCCGGTCGCCACGGGCGACGGCCTGCACTGGGACGTGCTCGCGCTGTACGGGGCCGCGTCGAGCGGGCTCCGCAAGGCGATGCGCGCGGAGCCGGGCATCGCGAGCGTCGGGGTCGACTCGTGGGCCGTCGACTACGGGCTGCTCCGCGGCGGACGGCTGCTCGGCAACCCCTACCACTATCGCGACGAGCGCACCGCGCGGGGCGTGCGGGCCACGCACGCGCGCGCCGACCGCGAGCTCCTCTACGCCCGCAACGGACTGCAGTTCCTGCCGTTCAACACCCTCTACCAGCTCGCGGCCGACGACCCCGACCTGCTCGGGTTCGCCGACACGATGCTCCTGATCCCCGACCTCATCGCCTTCTGGCTCACCGGCGTGGCGCGCGCCGAGCAGACCAACGCGTCGACCACCGGCCTGTACTCCCACGGCGCGCGCGACTGGGACGACGTCCTCATCGACCGCCTCCGCCTCCCCCGCCGGCTGTTCCCCGAGACCATCGCCCCCGGCGAGACGCTGGGCCCCCTCGCCGCCCCGGTCGCGGCGGCCGTCGGGGCGGGCGCCGGGCTCTCCGTCACGGCCGTCGGCTCGCACGACACGGCATCCGCCGTCGTCGCCGTGCCGATGGATGCCGCGTCGTCCGTCTACATCTCGTGCGGCACGTGGGGCCTCGTCGGCGTCGAGGTCGAGCAGCCCGTCCTGACCGAGGCGGCACGATCGGCGAACTTCACGAACGAGGGCGGCGTCGACGGGCGCGTGCGACTGCTGCACAACGTCATGGGGCTGTGGGTGCTGACCGAGACGCTGCGGCGGTGGGAACGCGACGGCCACGCCGTCGACCTCTCCGCGCTCCTGGCGGCCGCGAAGGACATCGCCGCACCGGTGCCGGTCTTCGACATCAACGACGACCGGTTCCTGCCCGGCGGAGACATGCCCGCGCGCATCGACGCGTGGTGCGCCGAGCACGGGCTCGCCCCGCCGGCGACGCAGGCGGCGTACGTCCGCAGCATCATCGAGTCGCTCGCGCAGGCCTTCGCCGACATCGTGCCGGTCGCCGCGCGACTGGGCGGCGTCGACGCGCGCACGATCCACCTCGTCGGCGGCGGCGCGCTCAACGAGCTGCTCTGCCAGCGCACCGCCGACCGCTCCGGCCTGCCCGTGCTCGCCGGACCGGTGGAGGCGACGGCACTGGGCAACATCCTCATCCAGGCGCGGTCGCTGGGCCACGTCACCGGCACGCTCGAGTCGCTGCGCGATCTCGTACGGCGCACGCAGCACCCGCGGCGCTACGAGCCGAGGGGGCGGGACCGGGGCTGAAGGCTCCGACCCGCCCCCTCGGCGCGGCCCGTCGTCAGTGCATCTCGATGGTCTCAACGGCACGGATGCCGTCACGGATGAAGCGGTTCGCGTGCGCCGCCAGGTCGTCGGAGTCGTTCCACAGGTTGCGCCAGATGGCCAGCGAGCGGGTCAGCTGGTCGTCCACCACGACGCTGGAGAACGACTCGAACACCACCGGGCCGTCGTAGCCGGTGCGGTGCAGCGCACGGAACAGGCTGTCGAAGTCGACCGACCCCGAGCCGAGGTAGCCGCGATGGCTCTCGCCGATGTGCACGTACCGCAGCCGGTCGCCCGCATCGAGCACCGGGTCGTACATGCCCGACTCCTCGATGTTCATGTGGTACGTGTCCAGGTGCAGATGGACGTTGTCGCTGTCCACCTCGTCGAGGAACGCCAGCCCCTCCCGCGCGGTGTTGCACACGTTCGTCTCGTACCGGTTGACGATCTCGAGCGACAGCTGCACGCCCGCCTGCCGCGCATAGGCGCCCAGGCGCCGCAGCGCCTCCGCGCTGTTGCGGCGGCCCGCGGCGCTCGCCGGGGCGGTGTACTTCTGCAGCGCGGAGTAGATCACCCCGCACAGGTCCGTCCCGCCCACGGCGGCCACGACGTCGATCGCGCGCGTCAGCAGGTCCTCGCCGCGGCGCACCGTCTCGGCGTCCTCGCTGGAGAGATCGGTCGCCGCAGTGAGGCCGAGCGAGGCGGTCATCTCGATGCCGTGATCGGCGAGCAGCCTCCCCGCCAGCTTCTCGTCGAAGGCGAACGGGTCCATGAGGGGCATCTCGATGAAGTCGAACCCGGCCCGCTGCACCCCTTCGATGGCGGTCTCGATCCCCTTCTCATCGAAGGAGCCGGAGAACACGAATCCGTGGCATCCAATACGCATGTCGTCTACCTTTCGTCACTGGTCAGATGGTGCCCCGGGCGCTCAGCCGGCGGAGCCGGAGCCCGTCCCCGAGCCGGCCGGCTGCGCCGCGGGCGTCTGCGTCACGGTGTCGGCGACGCTCTTGGACTTCCGACGCAACTGCGTGCGGCTGAGCAGGGCCGACCCCACGAGCACCAGGCCGAGAGCGAGCAGCTGCACCTGCGCCCCGTCGTTGCCGGGCACGACGAGCAGGATCGCGGCGTTCAGCCATACGATCAGGAGCGCCGCCAGCAGCACGCCGGAGAGCCGGCCGATGCCGCCCGTGATGGCGACGCCGCCGAGGACGGCGATCGTGATCGCGGGCAGGGCCATGCCGGCGCCGCTCGTGCCCGCATCCGGCCGGGCCGACGCGAACTGGGCGACCGTGTAGACCGCGACGAGACCCGACACGCCGCCGGCGAACGTGTACGCCAGCATGCGGGTGCGCCGCGTGTCGATCCCGGCCCACTGCGCCGCGGTGTCGTTCGTGCCGATCGCGTACAGCCGGCGACCGTACGTCGTGCGGTTCAGCAGGAACCACGCCGCCACCGCGACGGGGAGCAGGAAGGTGAAGACGCCCAGCGGAACCAGCGGCAGCGATCCGCCGATCAACGGGATCTCGACCGCCTTGGCCGCGCCGTACAGGTCGCGGATCGCGTCGCCCGAGATCGGCTTCTGGTTGCTGATCACGAGCGCGAGCGACCGGTAGGCGTAGAACGTCGCGAGCGTCGTGATCAGCGCGGGGAACCCGAGGTAGGCGGTGAGGTAGCCGTTGATGGCGCCGAGCAGCGTGCCGACGAGCACGCCCAGCACCACCGCGACGCCGAGCGGGACCCCGGCCTGCTGGTACAGGATGCCGAAGACGACGCCGGAGAGCGAGACCATGGCCCCGACCGAGAGGTCGATGCCTCCCTTGCCCGACGTGATCACGACGAGCTCCGCGAGCGCGAGCAGCGCGAGCGGCACGTACGCGATGAGGGTCGAGGCGAGGTAGTCGCTGTCGAACCGCCCGCGGGTCATGCCCATGGCGTCGAGGATCGCCATCACGACCAGGAGCAGCACGATCAGGGCGAACAGCAGCGTCGCACGCTCCCGGAGGTTGCCTGAGATCCAGGACCTCGCACGAACCATCGGCCCGGGGGCCTCGACGGGCCTCGTTGTCTCGACGGCGTTCATGAGCGCCTCCTGGCTCGTTCGCGGATGAGATCGGTGCCGACGGCGACGATGATGAAGATGCCGACGAACAGGTACGAGAGCTGTGACGGCCAGCCGAGCTGGGTCACTCCGGTGATGACGGTCTGCACGAGCATCGCTCCGAGGAGCGTGCCGATCACGCTGCCGCGACCGCCCATGATCGACGTCCCGCCGATCACGACGGCGGCGATGACCTGGAGCTCCTTGCCCGCGCCGACCGACTGGTCGAGCGTCGACGTGCCGGTCGCGATGACCATGCAGGCCGCGAGTCCGGCGAACAGGCCCGTCACCGCGTACACGCCCACGAGCCGCGGCTTGACGTTGATGCCCGCGAGCCGCGCGGCGTCGGCGTTGCCGCCGATCGCGTACAGGTTGCGGCCCGGTCGCGTGTAGCGCAGGAACCACCAGGCGGCTGCCACGACCACGACCGCGATCGCGAACGAATGCGGGATGCCGAGGGTCTGGCCGGCCGATCCCCGTCCGAAGAAGGAGAGGGTGTCGGGGATCCCGTTCACGGTGGAGGAGTTGAAGACCCTCAGTCCGATGAACTGGAACAGGTTCGCCGTGCCGAACGTGATGATGATCGGGTGCACCTGGCCGTAGGCGATCAGCGCGCCGTTGAGCGCGCCGAGCACGAGGCCGATCGCCATCGCCAGCAGCACCGCGACGATCAACGGGATGTCGAAGGTCACGAGGGTCCGTGCCGTGATCACCGCGCTGACCATGATCATGCCGGCGACCGACACGTCGATGCCCGCGGTGATGATCACGCACGTCATGCCGACGCCGATCAACGCGATCGGCGCGACCTGGACCAGGAGCGGTCCGATCGATCCGGGCGTGAGGAACGACGGCGTGAAGAACGCGAGCAGCGCCCACAGCACGGCGATCACGACGAGCAGGACGATCTCCTGCCCGGTCACGACGGGCGGGAGGATGCGCCGGAGGTCGACCGAGACGCCTCCGGTGCGAGCGGGAGCCGTGACGTTCATGCTGCCTCCTCCTCACTGCCGGCACCGGCGGCCGCGGCGAGCAGCTGGGCCTGGGTCGCGCCCTGCGCGAACTCCTGGGCGACCCGCCCGGCGCGGAACACCAGCACGCGGTCCGACACCCGCAGCACCTCGGCCAGGTCGGTCGTGATGACGAGGATCGCGGTGCCCTGGTCTGCGAGCTCGCCGATCAGGTTGTGGATCTCCTCCTTGGCACCCACGTCCACTCCCTGCGAGGGCTCCGCCAGCACGAGCAGCTCGGGCTTGCGGACGATCTGCCGCGCGAGCACCACCTTCTGGGCGTTGCCGCCCGACATGGCCGCGATCGGCTGGCGCTCGGTGGGCGTCTTCACCGCGAGCCGGCGGATGAGGTCGCGCGCGATCGTGCGCTCGCGCGGCGGCGAGACCCAGCCGCGCACCTTGCCGAGCAGGCCCAGGGAGCCGATGGAGATGTTGAACGCGATCGACTGGAACGAGAACGCCCCCTGCGATGCGCGGTTGGCCGGGAGCATGCGGATGCCGCGGCGCTGCGCGGCGGCCGGCGACTGCACCGGCTCGGCGCTCCCCACGACGCGCAGGACGCCGCTGGTCGGCCGGCGCATGCCGTAGGCGACGTCGCCGACCTCGGCCGCCCCCGATCCGACCAGACCGTAGAGGCCGACCACCTCGCCCGCCCGGACCTGGAGGGAGACCTCCTCGAAGTGGCCGTCGAGCGTGAGGCCGTCGAGCTCGAGGAGGGGCTCGCCGAGCGTGCCGGTCGTGCGCGTGCCGTCGGTCAGCTCGCCGCCGACCATGTGCTCGACGATCTGCCGGACGCTGAGCTCCTCGATCGGCTTGGTCATGACGGTCTGGCCGTCGCGCATGATCGTGACGGTGTCGGTGATGCGGAACAGCTCGTCGAGCCGGTGCGAGATGTAGATGATCGAGACGCCCTCGGACGAGAGCCGCCGGACGACGCCGAAGAGCACCTCGATCTCGCTGTCGGTCAGGATCGCGCTCGGCTCGTCGAGGATGAGGATGCTCGCCTTGTCGAGAAGCGCCTTGGCGATGGAGACCTGCTGCTGCTGGGCGATCGAGAGATACCCGAGCGGCTGGGCGGCCACGCCCCGGTCGAGCCCGACCAGGTCGAGCAGCTCGAGCATGCGCGGCGCCTGCTCGTGCCAGTCGATGACGAGGCCCTTCGTGATCTCGCGCCCGACGAAGAAGTTCTCGGCCACCGTCAGCTCGGCGAACAGCTGCGGCTCCTGATAGACGGTCTGGATGCCGTGCTCGATGGCGGCCGCCGTCGAGCCGATGACGACCGGCGCGCCGTCCAGCTCGATGGTGCCCTCGTCGGCGCGGACCGCGCCGGCGAGGATCTTGATCAGCGTCGACTTGCCGGCGCCGTTCTCGCCGACGAGCGCATGCACGCTGCCGGGCATCACGGTGATGTCGGCGTGCCGGATGGCCCGCACACCGCCGTACCGTTTGGCGATGCCGCGCATCCGCAGGCGCGGGGTGGGATCGGACATGATGCTCCCTGCATCGTGCGGCGTCGGCCGCGGGGGTCATTGGGGGTTGCGCCGGCGTGCGGCGAGGGGGGTGCCGGGGTGCGGCGAGCGCCGCACCCCGGCGGATCGTGCGATCCGAGGATCAGTAGTCGTAGTCCCCGGCGTTCTCGGCGGTGAAGATCATCGGCGGACCGAGGAGCAGGACCTTGGTCGAGTCGTCGTACTCCACGGCGGGCAGCGCGTCGCTGACCTTGTTGGTCGCCTCGAAGCCGGCGTCACTGGCCAGCTGCACGCCGGCCCAGCCGGTGAGGTAGCCCAGCGCCTCGACGTCCCAGAGGATCGAGCCGCTCGACGCGCCCGACTCGAGGTAGGGCTGCATCGACTTCGGCGTGCCGAGACCGACGGTGAACACCTTGCCGATGCGTCCGGCATCCGTCACGGCCTGCGCGACGCCCGGCGCGGACGACGTGCAGACGCCGACCAGACCGGTCAGGTCGGGGTGCGCGTTCATGAGGTCGGTCGCCATCGAGGTCGCCGCCGCCTGGTCCTCGCCCGCGTAGACGACGTCCACGATCTCGGAGTCGGGGTACTTCTCGGCGGTGTGCTCGCGCATGACCTCGATCCAGGCGTTGAGGTTCGCCGCCGTCTCGCCGCACGAGACGATCGCGTACTTGCCCTTGCCGCCCATGGCCTTCAGCAGCGTGTCGGTGAGCGTCTCGCCGATGCCCTGCGACGACGCCTGGCTCACGAACACCTCGCGCACCGAGTCGGGCGCGTCGGTGTCGGTCGTGGCGACGTGGATGCCGGCGTCCTTCGCCTCCTGCAGGAGCGGGGCGAGCGAGTCGGGGTCGTTCGGCGCGACGAAGAGCACGTCGACGCCCTGCTGGATGTACGACCGGACGATGTCGGCCTGCGCGGCGGCATCGGCCGTGGTCGGGCCCTGGTACAGCCATGTGAAGCCGAGCTCCTCGGCCGCCTTCTGGCCGCCGGTGTTCATCGCCTCGAAGTAGGGGATGCCCTGGAGCTTCGGCACGAACGCGACGGTGAGGTCGCCGCCGCCGCTGTCTCCACCGCCGTCGGACGCGCCGCTGTCGTTGCGCGAGGTGCAGCCGGCCATAAGGAGCGCCGCGGTGGCCGCTGCGGCCACGGTGACGGCGATCCTGCGTGAGATCTTCATCGATACTCCTTTTCTTGGTCTGTCCGTGCGGACAGGTTGTCGGTGTTATTCGGAGGGGACGTCGGCGGAGGCCATGGGGCTCTCCGCCTCTAGGAAGGGCGCGAGCTCGACGCCGACGCCGAGTGCGCGCCACGTGGCGGCGACGTCCGCGTCGAGACGGTCGTCCGTCACGAGGCTCGTGATGGCGTCGGTGGGGCAGAACGCGTGGAAGCCGAAGCCCGAGGCCTTCTCGGAGGCGAACACTGCGTGCACGTCGGTGCAGGCGTCGACGAGCATGCGCTTCGTGGCGGACTCCTCGGGCGCGAACTCGAGGAGGCCCCGCTCGACGGAGAGCCCGGTGATCCCGAAGAACCCCTTGGAGATCCGTCCGAGCCCGATCAGCTGGTCGGCGCTCCCCCCGACCAGGCCGCTCGACTCCCGCCGGACGAGGCCGCCGGGCATGATGATGCGCGCCGCCGAGCGGCTGAGGAAGAGCGTCGCGATCGGCAAGGAGGACGTCACGACGACGAGGTCCTGCCGGTCGACGACCTCGCGGGCGACGAAGTAGGCGGAGCTGGAGGTGTCGAACGCGACGACGTCACCGTCGACGACGAGCCGAGCCGCGGCGTGCGCCACGGCCTGCTTGGCGGCGACGTCGATCCGCAGCCGCTTGGGGAACTCCCCCTCGCGGAACGCCGCACCGACCGCTCCGCCGCGGGTGCGGATGAGGTGGCCGCCGGACTCGAGATGCTCGAGATCCTTGCGGACCGTCACCGACGACACTCCGAGCGTCTCGGCGAGCTCGTCCACGCGCACGTCTCCGCGTTCGTCGAGGAGCTGCATGATGCGGAGCTCGCGCTGCCTCATGGCACTCCTTCCTCGCCCTTGCGGAACCTGCCGTCGTCTCGCATCATATTCATTGACTTTTGCTCTGTGCAAGTATCGAAGAATTACGAAAGCATTTCGATGGAGATCGAAACCCGATCCGTCGAACGGCACACCGTCACACGAACCCAGGAGAGCCCGGTGTCACACCCCACCCCCGCCGAAGCGGCCCCCGATCTCGACGCCGCGATCCGCCGGACGCGCGCGGACGTCGCAGCCCTGCACGCGGAGCTCGTGCGCTACGGACTGGTGGTGTGGACGGGCGGCAACGTATCCGGTCGCGTGCCGGGCGCCGACCTCTTCGTCATCAAGCCGTCCGGGGTCTCGTACGACGAGCTCACGCCCGAGAGCATGATCCTGTGCGACCTCGACGGCGCCGTCGTCCCCGGCACGCCGGGGAGCGAGCGGGCGCCGTCGAGCGACACGGCCGCCCACGCGTACGTGTACCGGCACATGCCCGAGGTCGGCGGCGTCGTGCACACCCACTCCACCTTCGCGGTGGCGTGGGCGGCACGCGGCGAGGAGATCCCGTGCGTCATCACGGCGATGGCGGACGAGTTCGGCGGTCCCGTCCCGATCGGTCCCTTCGCGATCATCGGCGACGACTCCATCGGGCGCGGCATCGTGGAGACGCTCCGCGGGCACCGGTCTCGGGCGGTGCTGATGCAGAACCACGGGCCCTTCACGATCGGCGTGTCGGCGAAGGATGCCGTGAAGGCGGCCGTCATGGTCGAGGACGTCGCCCGCACCGTGCACTACGCCCGGCAGGGCGGCCCGACGGTCGCGATCCCGCAGGAGGCCGTCGATCGCCTCTACGACCGCTATCAGAACGTCTACGGTCAGAGCGGCGACGAACGGCGCTGAGCATCCGGCCCGCCGCGCGTCGCGGCACCGGCCACCGGCATCCGGCCCGCCGCGCGTCGCGGCACAACGTCGGAGAACGGCACACGATCGGATGCCGGGACCACGGATGCTCCGACGGACCGCCGATCTCCGACGGACGGCATCCTCGTGATCAGGCCTCGCGGGTGATCGTCACCTTCACGTGCAGGTCGCTCTTGAACGTGCCGGCGTAGACGCCGCGCAGCGGCGGCACGTCGTTGTAGTCGCGACCGCGGCCGACGAGCACGTGCCGGTCGCCGATCTCGATCGTGTTGGTGGGATCGAAGCCCTGCCAGCCGCCGGCGAACCACTCCACCCACGCGTGCGACTCCCCCGCGACGGCGACGCCGACCTCGGCCTCGGGCCGCGGGTGCAGATACCCGGAGACGTAGCGCGCCGGGATGCCGACCGCGCGCAGCGCGCCGAGCGTGACGTGGGTCACGTCCTGGCACACGCCCTTGCGCGCCGCCCACGCCTCCTTCGCCGTCGACTGCACGCCGGTGACGCCCTGCACGTACTCCACGGCGTCCCCGATCGCCGTCGAGATCGCGAGCGCCGCCGATCCGGGATCGTCGTGCTCCGCGGCGATCGCGCGCGCGATGTCGACGACCTCGGCGGGCGGCTCGGTGCGCGGCGTCTGCGCGAGCTGCTCGACGATGTGGATCGACCGCTCCGACTCGCGCGTCAGGCGGTTCCACGACATGCCGGTGCGCTCGATCGGCCGCGGACGCACCTCGACGAGCGAGCGCGCGGTGATGCGCAGCGACGCGTGGCTGGCGAGCACGTCGAACGCGGCGACGCGCGTGCCGAAGTAGTCGACGTAGTGGTTGACGCTCGTCGACGGCTCGATGTCGAGCTGCGAGCTCAGCACGAACTGGCTGTCGGTGGAGCTCGGCAGCATGCGCGCCTCGTTGTACGAGGCGGCGACGTCGCCGGGATACGTGAACCCGGTGGCGTGCTCGATGCGCAGTCGCTTCATGAGGTCTCTCCGATCCAGCTCGGCTCGGTCTGCGTCGGGAAGAAGCGCCCGCGGATGGCCTCGGACGCCTCGCGGGTGACCTCCTGGACCTGCTCCATGTGCGCGGGCAGCTCGTCGAGGATCTCGGCGAACGGACGGTACTCGAGGTCGTTGCGGATGCGGCCGAGCGCGCGCAGGACCGTGTTGGAGTGCCCGACGCGGTCGGCCACCGGGTCGATCGCGCGCATGCACTCCTCGGCGCGCTGGATCGAGTGGATGATCGAGCGCGGGAAGAGCCGGTCGAGCAGCAGGAACTCGGCCGCGTACTTCGCGCCGGTCACGCCGCGGTAGGTGCGCAGGTAGGCCTCGTACGCGCCGCACGAGCGGAGGATCGTGGTCCACGAGGGTCCGGATGCCTCGGTCAACGACCGCGTGGCCAGGATCCGCGCCGTCATGTCGGTGCGCTCGATCGAGCGCCCCAGCGTGAAGAACTGCCACGCCTCGTCGCGGCTCGTCGAGGAGTCGATGACCCCGACGGCGAGCGCCGAGCGCTCCCGCACCCACTTGAAGAAGTCGTGCACCTTCTCGTTGTTGATGCGCCGCGGCATGCGCGCGTAGGTCGTGTTGAGCGTCTCCCACAGGTCGGTGGAGACGATCTCGCGCGCCCGCCGGGCGTTCTCGCGCGCGGCCTGCAGCGCGTAGGCGATGCTCGACGGGTTGTTGCGGTCGACGGCGAGGCGCGCCAGCACGTCGCTGCGGGTGACGCGCTCCTGGTCGCCGGCGGGGAACGAGCCCATGACCGACAGCAGCGAGCGGCACGCCACGTCCTCGTCGATCCACGGGTCCTCGAGCAGCAGCTGGAGGTGGACGTCGAGGATGCGGGCGGTGCCGTCGGAGCGCTCGATGTAGCGGCCGATCCAGAACAGCGACTCGGCGATGCGGCTCAGCATGTCGGCGCACCTCCCTGCTGCTGTTGCTGTTGCTGCTGTTCGCTGCGCCCCCGCGGCCGGTCCTGCGGCGAGAAGCTCGGCTCGGACTGCGGGTCGTAGATGATCGGGATCGCGCTCGTGGGCGCGGCCTGCTCGTCGACGAGGTTCGACAGGTCGCGCTCGGTGCCGTACTCGACCGGGGTCGGCGCGGTGCCGCCGACGATCCAGGTGTCCTTCGACCCGCCGCCCTGGCTGGAGTTGACGACGAGCTGCCCCTCCGGCAGCGCGACGCGCGTGAGGCCGCCGGGGAGCACCCACACCTCGTCGCCGTTGTTGACGGCGAACGGGCGGAGGTCGGCGTGACGGGGCCGCATGCCGTCCTCGACCAGGGTCGGGATGGTGGAGAGCATGACCACCGGCTGCGCGATCCACCCGCGGGGGTCGGCCTTCAGACGGCGGCGGAGCTTGTCGAGCTCGGCGCGACTGGCATCCGGGCCCACGACGAGCCCCTTGCCGCCCGAGCCGTCGACGGGCTTGACGACGAGCTCGTCGAGCCGGTCGAGCACCTCTTCGAGCGCGCCCGGATCCTCGAGCCGCCACGTGTCGACGTTCTTCAGCAGCGGCTGCTCGGCGAGGTAGTAGCGGATGAGGTCGGGCACGTACGTGTACAGCAGCTTGTCGTCGGCGACGCCGTTGCCGACCGCGTTGGCGATCGTGACGTTGCCCAGGCGCGCGGCGAGCATGAGGCCCGGGGCGCCCAGCATCGAGTCGGCGCGGAACTGCAGCGGGTCGAGGAAGTCGTCGTCGACGCGCCGGTAGATGACGTCGACGCGCTTCGGCCCGCGGGTCGTCCGCATGAAGACCTTGCCGCCCACGCACAGGAGGTCGCGGCCCTCGACGAGCTCGACGCCCATGAGGCGGGCGAGGAGCGTGTGCTCGAAGTAGGCGGAGTTGTAGACGCCCGGGGTGAGCACGACCACGTTCGGGTCCTCGACGCCCGGCGGCGCGGAGGCGCGCAGCGCCTGCAGCAGCTTGTTCGGGTACTCCCCCACCGGGTGCACGTGCATCGAGTGGAAGAGCTCGGGGAGCGTCTGGGCCATGACGCGCCGGTTCGAGATGACGTAGCTGACCCCGGACGGCACGCGGACGTTGTCCTCGAGCACGCGCATCTCGCCGTGCTCGTCGCGGATGAGGTCGATGCCCGACACCTGGATGCGCACGCCGTTGGCGGAGTGGATGCCGGCGGCCTGACGGTAGAAGTACTGCGACGACGCGATGAGCCTCGCCGGCAGCACGCCGTCGCGCACGCAGTGCTGGTGCCCGTAGGCGTCGTCGAGGAACGCCTCGAGCGCGCGCACGCGCTGCGAGACGCCGGCCTCGATGCGCGACCACTCGTCGTAGTCGATGACGCGGGGGACGGCATCCAGCGGGAAGGGCCGCTCCTCGCCGGCGAAGTCGAACGTGACGCCCTGCGCGAGGTACGAGCTCGCGAGCGAGTCGGTCCGTCCGCGGAGCTCCTCCTGGGTCATCTTCGCGAGCGCGTGGTACAGCTCGCGGTACGTCTCGCGCGACTCGGCGGCGGCGCCGGCGTGCACCGGCTCGTGGAACATCTCGTCGAAGGCAGGCACGCCGGAGGCGGTCTTTCTCGGTGCGAGTGTGGAGCCGTATCCGTCGAACAGGTCGCCCATGCGCATGAGCCTAGTGGCCGGAATGTTAACGGGGTATGACGCGTCCCGCCCGCCGCCGACGGACCACCCCGGCGTCGTGCGGACGTACGCTGGCATCATGGCCGACGCGGTTCCGGGTCGCCTCTCCGCGACCCTCCTGGGCATGGCGTCGGCCTCGCTCGGAGCCGGGGTCGGCGAGCTCGCCGCGGGCCTCGTCGCGCCCGCCGCCAGCCCGTTCGCGGTCGTGGGCGGGGCCCTCATCGACGTCGCGCCGCCATGGGCGAAGGACGCCGCGATCGCGCTGTTCGGCACCGACGACAAGGTCGCGCTCCTCGTCGGGATCGCTCTCGCGCTCCTCGTCCTCGCCGCCCTCGCGGGGCTCTGGGAGGCGCGCCGCCCGCCCTGGGGCCGGGTCGCGCTGGCCGGCTTCGGCGTCGTGGGCGCGGTCGCCGCCATGACGCGCGCCGACGCGGGCGGGCTCTCGTGGCTGCCGTCGACTCTCGCCGGAGCGGCGGCCGCGACGGCGCTGTGGCTGCTGACCCGCATGGCGCGTTCGCTGTCGGCGGCGCACGGCATGCAGACCGATCTCGAGCCGACGGCGCGCACCGCGGGGA
>NZ_JBDIAB010000033.1:0-20849 GCF_039812165.1 Microbacterium sp. | reverse complement strand
CTAGTGGGTGGCGGCGTACTGGGCGACGGTGTCGGTGCGGAACGCCTCGGCGACCTGCGCGAGTCCGTCCCAGTCGGGAAGGACGATCGACTGCCCGTCCTCCGAGGTGCCCGTCCCGAGGGTCGGTGACGTGAAGAAGGTGATGTCCTCGGAGCGCAGGCCGCGCAGGCGGAAGCCGAGGTTCGCGAGATAGCCCACGTCCATCCCGGAGTCGACCGTGACGTAGGGGGAGATGGAGGCCACCACGTTCGCGATGCGCCCGGGGTTGGTCAGCGTGTCCTTGCTGAGCATCTTCGTGATGACCCCCTTGATGAAGGCCTGCTGATTGCGGACGCGCTGGTAGTCGCCGTCGACGAAGGAGTAGCGCTCCCGCACGAAGCCGAGCGCCTGTGGTCCGTAGAGAGTGATCGGGCCGGCCGCGTAGGTGGTGCGATCCCGGGTGAACGGGACCGCGTTGTCGACGGTCACGCCGCCCAACGCGTTGGTGAGCATGGTGAAGCCCGAGAAGTCGACGATCGCGACATGGTCGATGCGCACGCCGATGAGCGACTCGACGGTCTGCACGGTCAACGGGACGCCGCCGAAGGCGAGCGCGGCGTTGATCTTGTGCTCGCCGTAGCCCGGGATCGTCACCCAGTTGTCGCGCATGATGGACATGACCTGGATGCCGCTGCTGTCGGCCGGCACGTGGACCACCATGATCGTGTCGGAACGCTGGCCTCGGATGCTGTCCAGGTCGGCTCCGACCTCGCCGCGTGTGTCAGACCCGAGGAGGAGGATGTTCTGGGCCTCGGCGAGCTTGGGCGATACGGGGCCCGGCCGCACGGACGACTTGGGAAAGGCGTCGCCCTCGGGGATCTTCGTCACCGAGTCGTTGTACGTGTTCGCGAGGGTGAGCGTGTAGACCGACAGGATCCCGACGGCGATCACGATCATGCCGAACAGCGACCAGCCCACGACCCACGGCCAACGCCGCCGGCGTCGAGGCGGTGCGGGAGACGGGTCGAGATCGATGGTCACCCCTCTATTGTCCAAGCTGTCGCTGGGGAGCCGCTGAAGTGGCGCGCCGCCGTAGAATCGCGGGCATGCGCCTGCGTCTCGACCTCGCCTACGACGGCGGGGGCTTCCGGGGCTGGGCGCGCCAGCCCGGGCTGCGCACCGTGCAGGGCACGCTCGAGGCCGCGATCGCTCGCATCCTCGGGGGCGACCCGCGCCTGGTGGTCGCGGGCCGCACCGACGCCGGCGTGCACGCGCGCGGTCAGGTCGCCCACCTCGACCTCGCCCACGGCCAGGAGCGGCGGCTCACCCAGAGCCGCAACCCCGACCCGGCCGTGCTCGCGGCGCGGCTGAACGGCGTGCTCGGCCAGTACCCCGACGTCGCCGTCCACCGCACGGGCGTCGCTCCGGACGGGTTCGACGCGCGCTTCTCGGCCACGTGGCGCCGCTACGAGTACCGCGTCGCCGATCGCGTGAGCGGCTACGACCCGCTCGAGCGGCATCGCACCACGAGCGTGCACGCGACGCTCGACGTCGCGGCGATGGATGCCGCGGCGCGCTCGCTCGTCGGGCTCCACGACTTCGCCGCGTACTGCAAGCCGCGCGAGGAGGCGACGACGATCCGGACGCTGTTGGGGTTCGACTGGCGCCGCGACGACGCCGGCATCCTGATCGCGAACGTCAAGGCCGACGCCTTCTGCCACAGCATGGTGCGCGCGCTCGTCGGCGCGTGCGTCGCCGTCGGCGAGGGGCGACTCGACGCCGAGGACGTCGCCGACATCCGCGACGCGGGCGAACGCACGAGCGACGTCAAGGTGCTCGCGGCGCGCGGGCTCACGCTCACCGAGGTCGGCTACCCCGCCGACGAGCTGCTCGCCGCGCGCGCGGAGCAGACGCGCGCGCGACGCGATCGCGAGTGAGCGCCCGCACGCGACGGAGCAGTCCTAGGCTGAGATCGCCATGAAGCTGATCTCGTACAACCTGCGCAAGCACCGGGCCATGGGCGAGCTCGAAGGGCTCGTCGAGAGGCACGGCGTCGACGTGCTGTGCCTGCAGGAGGCCGACACCGAGGACATCCCCGCGCAGATCGCGGGTCTGCGCCTGGCCGACTCGACGAGTCGCAATCGGCTGGGCCTGGCGATCTACTACCGGGCGAACACCTACACCGCGCTGGAGGTGATGTCGATGGCGCTGAAGAAGTCCATGCACGACCGCGTGCTCAAGCCGGCCGAGGAGCGGATGCTGGGCGTGCGCCTCAAGGACATCGACCATTCGCGCGAGTTCATCGTCGCGAGCTTCCACGCCGCGCCGCTGACCGCGCTGAACTCCCTGCGCCGTCATCAGATCCGCGCCGCGCTGTCGGAGCTCGCCGCGCTCGGCACGCAGCTGCCGATCCTCATGGTGGGTGACTACAACTACCCGGTGTTCAAGGAGAACCTCGGCCAGAAGGTGCGCGAGGCCGGGTTCGAGCTCAACCTGAGCGACACGCACACCTACACGCGGTACCGCTTCTTCCGGGGCCACTACGACTTCGCGACCTCGGTCGGCTTCGACGTCGACCGCATCACCACGCTGCCGCAAGGGCGGAGCGATCACCTGCCGATCCTCGTGACCGCGGAGCCGGTGTCGCCCAACGGTCGCGGGCATTAGTCACGGCCGACGACCGAGACGGCGCGGGGTGCGGCGTCCTACGCTGGAGGCACAGTCGAGCTCCCGACGAAGGGAACGGGCCATGACAGAGAAGATCGTCGTCGCACTCAACGGAGCCCCGGTGTCGGCGCGCACCGTGGAGTGGGCGCTGGAACGCGCGATCGAGCGTCGTCAGCGCATCGAGCTGGTCGGCATCGTCGGCGGGGTGGTCGGCTCCGTGGGCGAGGTCGGCATCCTCAACGACGCGCTGGAGTCGACGCAGGCGATGCTCGACGCCCACGCGGAGCGCATCCGGACGCGCGGTGTCGAGGTCGCCACGCGCGTCGACAGCGGCAACCCGGTCTCGTGGCTCGTCGCCGCCAGCGAGTCGGCGGCCCTGCTCGTGATCGGCAGCGACTACCGCGGACCCGACGCAGGTCCGGCACGCGGCACCCACGGCATCCGCATCGCGGCGGGCGCGAAGTGCCCCGTCGTCGTGGTCCCCGACATCGACCTGGGCGAGCGCTCCGGCGTGGTCGTCGGCGTGGACGGATCGGCCGTCTCGGAGCACGCGATCCGCTTCGCCGCCGCGGAGGCCGATCGCCACGGCGAGCCGCTCGTGGCCGTCGCGGTCTGGACGCCCGTGCAGGCGCCGCGCAACTCCGTGGTCGCCTACCCGGAGGAGTACCTGCGCAACCTCGAGGCGCTCACCGAGGAGGCCCTCGCGCTGTCGCTGGCCGGGCTCGCGTCGGACTATCCCGACCTGCAGATCGTCCGGCGCGCGGAGCGGGGCTTCCCCTCGGACGTCCTCACCCGCATCGCCGGGTCGGCGCGCCTCGTCGTGCTCGGCTCGCACGGCCGCGGCGCGATCGCGCGGTTCCTGCTCGGCTCGATCAGTCAAGAGGTCTTGGCGCGCCTCCCCACCGTCACGGCGATCGTCCGCTGAGCCGTCTCGGCGGGCCGGAACGGCCTTGGCCCGGGGCCCGGCGGACGGGTCCGACGGCTCGCGGTTTGGGTGTGGCATCCGGATGCCGTAAGCTAGACCCTTGGTGCCTGTCTGCTGACCCGGCACCGCGAACGTGAGCCCTCCACTGGCGTGTTCGGCGGCATCGACCGGCGAACCACCCCGGAGCGGGATTCACGAACCTCTCCGTTCGAATCAAGGAAGCAGCACTACCGTGACGCGCACTTTCACTCCCAAGGCCGGCCAGGTCCAGCGCGACTGGCTGGTCATCGACGCGACCGACGTCGTCCTCGGCCGCCTCGCCTCGCACGCCGCCGCGCTCCTGCGCGGCAAGCACAAGGCGACCTTCGCCAACCACATCGACTCCGGCGACTTCGTCGTGATCGTCAACGCCGACAAGGTGGCGCTGACCGGTCAGAAGCTCCAGCAGAAGAAGGCCTACCGCCACTCCGGCTACCCGGGCGGCCTCAGCTCCGTCACCTACTCCGAGCTGCTCGAGAAGAACCCGGTGCGCGCGGTCGAGAAGGCCGTCCGCGGCATGCTCCCCAAGAACAGCCTGGGCCGCCAGCAGCTGTCGAAGCTGAAGGTCTACGCCGGTGCCGAGCACCCGCACGCCGCTCAGCAGCCCCAGACGTACACCTTCGACCAGGTCGCCCAGTAAGCGCCGCCGAACAGACTAAGGACACCCTGATGGCGAAGATCGCAGACTCCATCGACCAGACCCTCGACAACTACTCGACCGAGACCCCGGCCACCGAGGCCGCCGCGGCGCCCCGCCCGGTGCTGTCGGTGCCCGGCGCGGCCGTCGGCCGCCGCAAGCAGGCCATCGCGCGCGTGCGCCTCGTCCCCGGCTCGGGCACGATCACGATCAACGGCCGCTCGTTCGAGGACTACTTCCCGAACAAGCTCCACCAGCAGCTGGTCACCGACCCGTTCACGGTGCTCGAGCTGACCGGCGCCTACGACGTCGTGGCCCGCATCTCCGGCGGCGGCCCCTCGGGCCAGGCCGGGGCGCTGCGCCTCGGCATCGCCCGCGCCCTCAACGAGATCGACGCGGAGAACAACCGCCCGACGCTCAAGAAGGCGGGCTTCCTCTCGCGCGACGCCCGCGTGAAGGAGCGCAAGAAGGCCGGTCTCAAGAAGGCGCGCAAGGCTCCGCAGTACTCGAAGCGCTGATGGCGCTGTTCGGGACCGATGGTGTCCGGGGGCTGGCCAACGGTCCCCTCACCGCGGAACTGGCGCTCACCCTGGCCCAGGCGACCGCTGTCGTCCTGGGCCAGGGCCGCATCGCCGAGGCGCGCAAGGCGGCCGGCAAGCGGCTCACCGCGGTCGTCGCGCGCGACCCGCGCGTGTCGGGGGAGTTCCTCTCGGCAGCCGTCGCGGCCGGCCTCGCGTCGTCCGGCGTGGACGTGCTGGATGCCGGTGTGCTGCCGACCCCGGCGACGGCCTTCCTCATCGCCGACATCGACGCCGACTTCGGCGTGATGATCTCGGCGTCCCACAACCCGGCGCCCGACAACGGCATCAAGATCTTCGCGCGCGGCGGCGTCAAGCTGCCCGACGTCGTCGAGGAGCGCATCGAGGCCGCGATGAGCGGCCCGAAGCTGCAGCCCACCGGCGGCGACGTCGGCCGGGTCCGCCGGTTCGCCGACGCCGAGGACCGCTACGTCGTGCACCTGCTCGCGTCGCTGCCGCACCGGCTCACCGGGCTGCGCGTGGTGCTGGACTGCGCCCACGGCGCGGCGTCCGGCGTCTCGCCGGAGACCTTCCGCGACGCCGGCGCGCACGTGACCGTGATCGGCGCCGACCCGGACGGCCTCAACATCAACGACGGCGTCGGCTCGACGCACCTCGAGCGCCTCGCCGCCGAGGTCATCCGCACCGGCGCCGACGTCGGCATCGCCCACGACGGCGACGCCGACCGCTGCCTCGCGATCGACGCGGACGGCAGGATGGTCGACGGCGACCAGATCATGGCGATCCTCGCCGTCGCGATGAAGTCGCGGGGTGCACTCCCCGGCGACACGCTCGTGGCGACGGTCATGAGCAACCTGGGGCTGCACCGCGCGATGGCGGCGCACGGCATCACGCTCGAGCAGACCGCGGTCGGCGACCGCTACGTCCTCGAGCGCATGAATGAGGGCCGCTTCGGCCTCGGCGGCGAGCAGAGCGGCCACGTCATCCTCAGCGAATTCGCGACGACCGGTGACGGCCTCCTGACAGGGCTGCACCTGTGCGCCGAGATGGCCCGGCAGCGCAAGACGCTCGCCGAGCTCGCCTCGATCATGACGGTGTTCCCGCAGGTGCTCGTCAACGTGCGCGGCGTCGAGCGCTCGCGCGCGACCGACGCCGACGTGCTCGCCGCGGTGAGCGCCGCCTCGGCGGCTCTCGGCGACACCGGCCGCGTGCTCCTGCGGCCGTCCGGCACCGAGCTGATGGTGCGGGTCATGGTCGAGGCCTCCGACGAGGAGACCGCCCACCGCGTCGCCGACGAGCTCGCCGCCGTCGTCCGCGGAGACGCCCCCGCCGCGTAGCCCGCGGGCCGACGGGGACGCGCCCGCCGCACGGACCGGCCCGGCGTCAGGCGACGCCGGCGAAGCGCAGCAGGTCGACCATCGTGAAGTCGTCGTTCTTGCGGGCGGGGTCGATCGTCGGCAGGAACGGCTGCCAGTCCGGATCCTGCGCCAGGTACGACGTCCCGTCGCCCTCGAGCAGTCCGAGCATGACCTCCGCCACGATGCGGGCGCCCACCGGGCCCAGCCGCTCGCCGTCCTGGAAGACGTCCGCCTCGCGCAGGACGTAGAACCACAGCGGCGTGCGGTCGTCCATGCCGTGCTGCTTCAGATCGGCGAGGTCGCCGCGGCTCAGCTCGGGCAGGTTCATCGCGCGCGCCACCCGCTGACCGGACGGCAGCGAGAACGTGAGGTGGCGCAGCAGGTTGCGCTGCGCGAGGGATGCCGGATTCCCCGGGCCCGTGGGCTTCGCCACCACCGATCCGGGCAGGGCGAACAGCGCGCTCGACAGGGTCGTGTCGATCTTCTTGTTCGGACGGGCGTTGCCGTCGCCGAAGTCGAAGAAGGTCGGCCAGTCGACGAAGCGCCGCGGCGACCGGCATCCGCCGGACAGGTCGTCGGGGTCTTCCGCGGGCGCCGCGGAGGGGGTGAAGATCATCGCGAAGAACGGTGCGGCGCCGGGGTTGCCGGTGAAGTTCGCCCGGTACGAGGGTCGGATCTGGCTGTGCCCGAACCGGTAGGCGGCGACCGAGAACTCGACCGGGATGAACGGCTCGTTGTGCCACTTGTAGTGCTTGCGGCCGTTCTGCAGCACGTCGGCGACGATGTCCTGACCGCACGTCTTGCGCAGGAAGTGGTGCACGACGATCCACTGGTAGTGCCAGCGCACGATGCGCTGCGCCTCGGCGAAGACCTCCGACGGGGCGGTGAGCTTGATCGTCTTGCGCACGTACTCGACGACGGCGTTGTGGAAGCACAGCATCGCCGTCTGCAGCTGCGAGACGATCAGGTTCTCGTCGTTGCGCGGGTCGCCGATGAGCGCGACGTTCTGGCTGTTGCGCGGGACGTCCCACTTGCCGGCCGTGCCGCACTCCTCGAGCAGCATCGTGACGCCGCCGGCGCGCTGGTCGTAGAGGTGCGACGACACGCTCGGACCCGAGCCGTAGACGTTGTCGAGGCCGAGTCCCGGCGTGCGGAAGTTCGAGATGTACTCGGGGTCGACCTGCCGTTCGAGGCTCGACGTCGGGTCGAACGTGATGTCGTGGTCGATGAACTGGCCGAGGAAGGTGTCGCCCGCCGTCATCGTCGTGCTGTTGCGGTTGGCGCCCGACAGCTTCGGGTCGACGATCAGCTCGATCGGCCCGGCTGAGAGCTTGTCCCTGGCATCCATGATCCCCTTCGGCCTGCCGATGTCGAGCAGCGCGGCGCGCACGTCGGGGGTGTCGGCGGCGAAGGGCGGCAGCGTGCCGAACATGCGCCCGAACCGGCCCGAGTCGTAGTACCTCGATCGGGGCGGGACGATGTCGTGGGGATACGAGCCGTGGCGGGTCATGATCTCTCCTTCGAGGTCGCGGTCCGCCGAGTCGGCCTGGGGTGCCGGAGTGCGGACACGGGGAGGAGTGCGCGACGGACCCGGAAAATACGTCGCCGGTCGCGGGCCCGTGCAGGTCGCATGCCGTGACGCGCGACGTGGCGCCGTCGGGCGGGCGCCGGGGTGCACTGCGGGGTCAGCGCGTCGCGCCTCCGCCCCGGCTCCGCGACGCGCCCCACAGCAGGAGCGTCGCGTAGGCCGCGATCGCGACCCCCACCAGTCCGGCGAACAGCGGCGTGGTCCAGCGGTCGGCGAGGAGGTCGTCGCGGTGCACGACGAGCGACCCCGCCATCGCCACGAGGCTCACGAGCTGCGCCTGCACGAGCACTCGGAACGCGCTCCACCGCGCATCGCGCACGAGGCCGACGCCCACGACGCCGGGAAGCGTGAGCACCGCGCCGGTGACCTGCGCGGTCAGCGGCGTGAGCGTCCACGCCCACACGCCGATCGCCGCCTGCGGCGCGATCAGCAGCACCGCCCCGGTCGCCGCCGAGGCGAGCCCGATCGTGACGAGGCCTGCGCGCACGAAGCGCGGCAGCACGATGTCGACGGACCGCGGGATGCCGGGATCCCGCGGCCTCTGGATCACCGCGAGCGCCGCGGCGACGAACGGCGTCGTCGCGTACAGGGCCATCCAGACCGCGAACGACAGGTTCGCCGAGAAGCGGTCGAGGTGGAGGAGCGTCGCGACGAGCAGCGCGCCGGCGAACACGACGACCGCCGGATACCCGTGGCGCACCTCGTGCCAACGGCTCCGCGGCACGCGCGCGAAGAACCAGATGCCGCCGACGTAGGCCGACGCGAGCACCGCCGCCGACAGCGGCGGCTCGATCGGCCACGCGAACAGCTCGCCGGTGCGCGCGGGGAACGCGAACAGGATGACGGCCGCGACCGCGAGGAACGGGACGAGCGCGATCGCCACGACCCGCGTGATCGGCAGCGTGCGGTCGTCGCCGCGGCCCCGGTCAGTCGCGGACATGCGCGAGCGCCTCGGCCACGGTGAGGCCGCGGCCCTCCTCGACCGCCGCGTCGAGCGCGTCGCCCGCGCCCGCGGCGCGCAACGCGCCGAGCGGCACCGCCGCGAACGCGTAGGCGCCCGGGTTCACGATGCCCTTGCGCCGTCGGAGCGTCTCGGCCGCTCCGAGCAGCAGGCCCGCCTCGCGGACGTCGCCGCGGCCCGCGCGGAGGCCCACGAACCCCTCCAGCCCGTACGCGACGCCCTCGTCGTGCCCGAGGGCGAGCGACAGGTCGAGGGACCGCGCGAAGTCCTCGTGGGCGCCCTCGGCGTCGCCGGCGAAGAGCCGGGCCCAGCCGCGGTGGTTCTGCGCGATCACGATCCCGAGCCGCTCGCCCTGCGCCGACGCGAGCGACAGGCTCTCCTCGAACCGGTCGCGTGCGGCGCCGAGGTCGCTCGACAGCATCGCGATCCGCCCGAGCATCACGAGCGCCATCGCCTGGCCCCATGCGTCGCCGATCTCGCGGAAGCCGGCGAGGCTCCGCTCGAGCGTCTCGACGGCCCGGCGGATGCCGTCGGGCACCGCGGGATCGCGCGGTGCCCGGGCCTCGGCGGTCGCGGTCGCGGCATCCATTCCCTCCTCGGCATACGATTCGACCAGCGTGGCGCTCGATCGGGCGAGGAGGGCGAGGCCGACCGAGACCCCCGCGAGCGCGGCGCCGAACGTGTCGCCGACGCCCGCGAACAGGTCGCGGCTCTCGACCAGCTGCGGCACCGGATCGAACGAGGGGTCCTGCCAGAAGCGGTTCGCGTTGACGTAGTACAGCGCTATCGCGCGCGTGCGGGGGGCCGGCGCGATGCGCTCGCGCGCGGCGAGCTCGAGCAGCTCGGTCATCCATCCGGGCACGGCACCGAGGTAGCCGCCGATCCAGAGGTAGAGGTACAGCGACCACACGTACTCGCCGGCCTCGTCGAGCTCGCGGCGGTCCAGGAGCGCCCGCCCGACGCCCAGGAGGTTCTCCGCCTCGACCTCGAGCGCCGCCAGCCACTCGAGCTGGTCGGGCCCGCGCAGGCCGCGTGCGGCGTCGTGCGCGACGCGACGGTAGTGCGCGATCCAGGCGCGGTCGGCGCGCTCGCGGTCGGACTCGGAGCCGAGCCCCGCCGCGTACGCGCGCACGATCGACAGCAGCCGGAAGCGGGCCGTGCCGTGCCGGTCGGCGCGCCCGAGGAGGCTCGCGTCGACGAGCGCCTCGATCGCCGCGAGCGGATCGGCGACGCCGACGGCGCCGAGGACGCTCTCGGCCGAGTCGAGCACGAACGACCCGGTGAACGACGCGAGGGCGCCCAGGGCCGTGCGCGCGGGGTCGTCGAGCAGGGCGACGCTCCACTCGAGCGTCGCGCGCAGGGTGCGCTGGCGCTCCGGCAGGTCGCGCGCGCCGCTGACCAGCAGCGTCAGGGCGGAGTCGAGGCGCTCGAGGATCTGCGCGCACGACAGCGAGCGCACGCGCGACGCGGCGAGCTCCAGCGCGAGCGGCACGCCGTCGAGCGCCCGGCAGATGGCCACGACGTCGGGCAGGTTCCGCGCGGTGAGCCGGAACCCGGGCCGCACGGCCACGGCGCGCTGCACGAACAGCACGACGGCAGGGGCCGTGGCATCCGTCGCCTTCGTCTCCGGCAGTCCGAGCGGGCCGACCTCGACGATGCGCTCGGCGCGCAGGCGCAGCGGAGACCGGCTCGTGACGAGCAGCTGCAGTCGCGTCGTCCGCGTGATCAGGCGCACGAGCAGGTCGGCGGCACCGAGCACGTGCTCCATGTTGTCGACGACGAGCAGGATGCCGCGATCCCCGACGCCCGCGACGACGGCGTCCTCGAGCGAGCCCCGACCCGCGGCGTCCTGCACGCCGAGCGCGCGGGCGATGGTCGGGAGCACCTGCCCGGGCGTGGTCAGAGACTCCAGCAGCGCGAAGGCGACCTCGCGGCCGTCGCGCGCGGCATCCTCGGCCGCCTCGATCGCGAGCCGCGACTTGCCGATGCCGCCGGTGCCGGTGAGCGTCACCAGCCGCACCTCGGCCCGGTTCAGGAGCTCCCGCACGGCCGCGCGCTCGCTCTCGCGCCCCACGAGCGCGTTGTACGGCGCCGGGATCTCCGACTCGGGGTGCGAGGCGGCGTCGCGCGTGCCGTCGAAGCGCTCGGCGAGCAGGGTCGCGATGTCGTCGGCGAGGAGGGCCGCCAGCTCGTCGGCGTCGCCGAACGACTTGTACGAGCTCCGGTCGTCGGCGCGGATGCGGTCCAGGAGGGCGTCGAGCCGCGCCTCGCGCGCCGGCGCCGGCGCCTTGACGTAGATGAGGGCCGGCAGCGCGCCGGAGAGGCGGTACTCGTCCTCCAGCCCCGAGACCTCCTCGCCCGGGGCGACCCATCCGTAGCTCTCGCCGTAGATGCCGACGAACACGTCGCTCTGCGCGAGGTACGACCGGTACAGCTCGCGCGGCGGATGGGGCCGGGCGCCCAGCTCGAACATGACCGGGGCGAGTCGGAGCCCCTCGATCACGGCGCGCGCCGCGCGGCGCTCCGGCTCGAGCTCTCGGAGCGTCGAGCTGACGAAGACACGGAGGCGCTGGTCGGGTGTGCGGATCGGCGCGGAGCGCGCGGCCATGAGGGAATCATCGACCAGCGCGAGGCCCTCCGTCTACCCTCCCGCCGGACGCGGCGCGCGGGCCGCCGCCGCGCGGCGGTTCGTCGGAGCGATGCGCCGGGATGCTCCGACATCGCGCCGATCTCCGACGTCGCGCCGCGCGGACAGAGGCGCGGGGCGAGGACGGATGCCGGGGGCTCGCGCGCCGGCATCCCGCCGCCAGCCGATACGATGGGCGCGATGTCACCCGTCGACGACGCCGTGCCGGTCGACTCGCTGTACCGCGAGATCGACCGCGACGTGTGGGCGCGGCTGGCCGCGGGGGAGCGGCAGCCGCTCACCGAGACCGAGATCGTGCAGCTGCGGGGGCTCGGCGACCGCCTCGACCTCGCCGAGGTGCGCGAGGTCTACCTGCCGCTGAGCCGGCTGCTCTCGCTGTACGCGGGCGCGACGAAGGGCCTCGGCGCCGACACGGCCGACTTCCTCGGCGAGACCGACTCGACGACGCCGTTCGTCGTCGCCGTCGCCGGATCGGTCGCGGTGGGCAAGTCCACGATCGCGCGGCTGCTGCGCGAGCTGATGAGCAGGTGGCCGGGCACGCCGCGGGTCGAGATCGTGACGACGGACGGGTTCCTCCACCCGAACGCCGAGCTGGAGCGACGCGGCCTGATGGACCGCAAGGGCTTCCCCGAGTCCTACGACCGCCGCGCGCTCGTGCAGTTCCTCACCGAGGTCAAGAGCGGCGCGCCCGAGGCGCGCGCCCCGTTCTACTCGCACGTGCGCTACGACATCGTGCCGGACGCGTACGTGACCGTGCGGCGGCCCGACGTCGTGATCGTCGAGGGGCTCAATGTGCTCACCCCGCCGCCGTCGCCGAACGAGGTCGCCGTGAGCGATCTGTTCGACTTCTCCGTCTACGTCGACGCCGACGTCCGCCACATCGAGTCGTGGTTCGTGAACCGCTTCCTCGCGCTCCGCAACGGCGCCTTCAGCAATCCGAACTCGTTCTTCAACGTGTTCGCGGGGCTCTCCGACGACGAGGCGGTGCGCACCGCGCTCGGATACTGGAACGACATCAACCTGCCGAACCTGCGCGAGAACGTCGAGCCGACCCGCCACCGCGCGACCCTCGTCCTCCGCAAGGCCGCCGACCACGCCGTCGAGACGGTGCAGCTGCGCAAGCTCTGACATCCGGCATCCCCGGCCCGCCGCGCGCCCGTTGAGCCTTCTCGCAACCGCGCGGCCATACGATTGACCGCATGTGTGGAATCGTGGGGTACGTCGGGCCGCGCCCGAGCCAGAGCATCCTCCTCTCGGGCCTGTCGCGACTGGAGTACCGGGGGTACGACTCGGCCGGCATCGCCGTCATCGACGCCGACGGCGCGCTCGGCATGCGCAAGCGCGCCGGCAAGCTCGCCGTGCTGCGCGACGACCTCGCCGCGCACGCGCTCGCCGACGGCACGACCGGCATCGGCCACACGCGCTGGGCGACCCACGGCGGACCCACCGACGCCAACGCGCACCCGCACCTCGCCGACGACGACCGGCTCGCGGTCATCCACAACGGCATCATCGAGAACTTCGCCGAGCTGAAGGCCGAGCTCCTCGCCGAGGGCTACGCGTTCCGCAGCGAGACCGACACCGAGGTCGCCGCGGTGCTGCTGGGCCGCGAGTACCGGGCGTCCGGCGACCTCGTCGCCGCCTTCCGCACGGTCGTCGCACGCCTCGAGGGGGCTTTCACGCTGCTCGCCATGCACCAGGACGCGCCCGGCCTCGTCGTCGGCGCGCGCCGCAACTCGCCGCTCGTGATCGGGCTCGGCGAGGGCGAGAACTTCCTCGGCTCCGACGTCGCCGCGTTCGTCGAGCACACCCGCAACGCGCTCGCGATCGGGCAGGACGAGATCGTCGCGATCACCCCCGAGGGCGTGTCGGTCACGGACTTCGACGGCGAGCCCGTCGAGGTCGAGCCGTTCGAGGTCGTGTGGGACGCCGCCGCCGCCGAGAAGGGCGGCTGGCCGTCGTTCATGGCCAAGGAGGTCTCGGAGGAGCCCGACGCCGTCGCCAACACGATCCGCGGTCGCGTGCGCGACGGCGCCGTCGTGATCCCCGAGCTCGAGGGCCTCGACGAGCTGTTCCAGGGCATCGACCGCATCGTCGTGATCGCGTGCGGCACCGCCGCCTACGCCGGTCAGGTCGGCAAGTACGCGCTCGAGCAGTGGACGCGCATCCCCGTCGACGTCGAGCTCGCGCACGAGTTCCGCTACCGCGATCCGGTGCTGAGCCCGCGCACGCTGGTCGTGTCGATCAGCCAGTCCGGCGAGACGATGGACACGCTCATGGCCGTCAAGTACGCGCGCGAGCGCGGCGCCAAGACGGTCTCGATCTGCAACACGCAGGGCGCGACGATCCCGCGCGAGTCGGATGCCATCGTCTACACGCACGCCGGCCCCGAGGTCGCCGTCGCATCGACCAAGGCCTTCGTCGCCCAGATCACGGCGCTGTACCTCCTCGCGCTGCACGTCGGCCGGCTGCGCGGATCGATCGACCCCGCGGTCGCGGCCGAGCAGGTGCACGAGCTCGAGGCCGTGCCGGCCAAGATCGCCCGCGTGCTCGAGAAGGAGCAGGCCCACGTCGAGCAGTTCGCGCGCTGGATGGCCGACACGCACTCGGTGCTGTTCCTCGGCCGCCACGTCGGGTACCCGATCGCGCTGGAGGGCGCGCTCAAGCTCAAGGAGATCTCCTACATCCACGCCGAGGGCTTCGCGGCGGGCGAGCTCAAGCACGGCCCGATCGCGCTCATCGAGCCGGGTCAGCCGGTGTTCGTGATCGTGCCGTCGCCGCGCGAGTCGGCCGAGCTGCACAAGAAGGTCGTCTCGAACATCCAGGAGATCCGCGCGCGCGGCGCCCGGGTCATCGCGGTGGCCGAGGAGGGCGACGTCGCCGTGCTGCCGTTCGCCGACGAGGTGCTGCGCATCCCGCTCGCGGCGCCCTTCTTCGAGCCGCTGCTGGCGGTCGTGCCGCTGCACATCTTCGCGATGGGCCTGGCCACGGCCAAGGGCCTCGACGTCGACCAGCCCCGCAACCTCGCGAAGTCCGTCACGGTCGAGTAGCGCGCCGCGCGGCTAGGCTGACGGATGCCGCGACCGCGGCGAGAGGGAGGCCTGGAGTGATCGTGGGCATCGGCGTCGACCTCGTCGACATCCCCCGCTTCGAGCGATCGATCGCGCGGACGCCGGCGCTGTTGACGCGCCTGTTCTCACCCGCCGAGCGGGTTCTCAAGCCGCACTCGCTCGCCGCCCGGTACGCCGCGAAGGAGGCGCTCATCAAGACGCTCGGCGGCTCGGAGGGCGTCCACTGGACCGACATCGAGATCGCCTCCGAGCCCTCCGGCAAGCCGGTGTTCGCGCTCACCGGGTCGACCGCCGAGGTGGTGGCGGCGCGCGGCATCACGAGCCTGCACCTCTCTCTCACGCACGACGCGGGACTCGCCGCCGCGTACGTCATCGCCGAGGCGTCCGGACCCGCTCCGGCGCCGGCGCCGAGCGCTCCGGAGTCGGGCGGCGAGAGCGGCGGCATCGCCGGGGACGCCGCATGAGCGCGCTGCCCCCCGGCGTGATGCGCGAGGCGCTCGTCGACGTCGGCGCCATCGCCACGAACGTGCGCCACCTGCGCCGGCTCACCGCCGCCGAGGTCATCGCCGTCGTGAAGGCCGACGGCTACGGCCACGGCGCGGTCCGGTCGGCGCAGGCCGCGCTCGAGGGCGGCGCCGCACGCATCGGGGTCGCCGACATCGACGAGGCCCTCGCCCTCCGCCGGGCCGGCATCGACGCGCCGCTCGTCGCCTGGCTGCACGCCCCGGGCGCCTCGTTCGCCGAGGCCGCCGCGCACGGCATCGAGCTCGGCGTCTCGAGCTTCGACCAGCTGCTCGCGGCGGCGGCCGCGGCATCGGTCGACCGGCCGGTGCGCGTGCACCTGAAGGCCGAGACGGGGCTCGGGCGCAACGGCATCCCGCCCCAGGACTACGGCGTCGTGTTCGCCGAGGCCGCGCGGCTCGAGCGGATCGGCAAGCTCGACGTCGTCGGGATCTTCAGCCACCTCTCCAACACGAGCGAGGCCGACGACCGCGCCGCGCTCGCCCGGTTCCACGACGCCCTCGGCGTGGCGGCGTCGCACGGGCTCGCGCCCCGGCTCCGGCACCTCGCCGCCTCGCACGCGGCCATCGCGCTGCCCGACGCGCGACTCGGATGCGTGCGCCTCGGCATCTCGATCTACGGGCTGTCGCCGTTCGCCGATCGCACCTCGGCCGAGCTGGGGCTGCAGCCGGCGATGACGCTGCGCGCGGCCGTCGCCGCGGTGCGCCGCGTGCCTGAGGGGCAAGGGGTCTCGTACGACTACCTGCACCGCGCGGCGACCGAGACCACGCTCGCGCTCGTGCCGCTCGGCTACGCCGACGGGGTGCCGCGGCAGGCGTCGGGAGCAGGCCCCGTGCGGATCGGGGGCCGCGACTTCCGTGTCGCCGGTCGCGTCGCGATGGACCAGTTCGTGGTCGACGTCGGCGACCACCCGGTCGCCGTGGGCGACGAGGCCGTGCTGTTCGGCGACCCGACCCTCGAGCAGCCCGCCGTCGAGGGGTGGGCCGACGCAGCCGGCACGATCAACTACGAGATCGTCACGCGCATCGGGCCTCGTGTGCCGCGGCGGACGGTGTCGCGGTGAGCGGGGAGGGCGCGTGCGCGGTCGGGCACGCGAGTCATGCGTCCTGAACGAAGGCGGGATCGTCCGATCCGGGCCCGTGAGGGGTCCACGGGCGAAGCCGGCGTGCGTTCGGGACGCAAAGGTCCCGATCGCGGACGCGGGAGATCGATGGGAAGGGCCGAATGGGTGAGGCGGGCGACGTGAGCGGACCGGACGCCCTCGTCGGACGGCGCACGCTCGACGCGCCGGCCGACATGGAGGCCTTCGGGCGCGAGCTCGGGGCGCGGCTGCGCGCGGGCGACCTCGTCGTGCTGACCGGCCCGCTCGGCGCGGGCAAGACGACCCTGACCCGGGGCATCGCGGCCGGACTCGGCGTGCGCGGACCCGTGCAGAGCCCGACGTTCGTGATCGCGCGCACGCATCCGTCGCTCGTGGGTGGTCCCGCGCTCATCCACGTCGACGCGTACCGCCTGGGATCGGCCGCCGAGCTCGACGACCTCGACCTCGACCTGGACCACGCCGTCGTGATCGTGGAATGGGGTCGCGGCATGGTGGACGGACTGCGCGACGAGTGGTGGGAGGTCGAGCTCGACCGCCCGGGCGCCACGCCCTCCGCCGACGAGGCAGAGCTGGATGCGGACGCTCCCCGTGTGGCGACGGTGACACGGCGCCCGTAGGTCGCGGAGCGCACGGTCCGCGAGCGTGTCAACATTTATTTGACATGGCCGCCTTGTCAACTTAAAGTTGACACATGATCGACTTCACGTTCTACGCAATCGCCGAGGAGCGGCCCGGCGCCCGTTGGCAGGCCCTGTTCGACGCGGTGTGGCCGGCATATCGCGCCTGGTATCTGCGCGACGGAGACGCCGCGCGACCGGATCTCGCCACGGCAGAGGCGAGACTGCGTCGCCACATGCCGGAGCTCGTCCCGACGTGGCAGCGGCTCGTCGAGCTCGCCGGGGGAGACGAGGTGGCGGCGCGCATGCTGACGCTCTGGAACCCGCCGCGGTTCCTGCCCGGATGCTCGCAGGTCGCACTGAGCTCGCCCGAGCCGGCGCTGCTGCGCAACTACGACTACGGGCTGGAGCTGTTC
The DNA here is from genome assembly GCF_039812165.1 of Microbacterium sp. Lineage (GTDB taxonomy): Bacteria > Actinomycetota > Actinomycetes > Actinomycetales > Microbacteriaceae > Microbacterium. The sequence continues at coordinate 3,781 of NZ_JBDIAB010000033.1, read as the reverse complement.
GAGCAGGTGCACAGCTCCACCAGGTACGAGGAGCGCCGCGTGATCGGCACGTCGGACTGCCTGTGGGGGCTGCTGGACGGCATGAACGACGACGGGCTCGCGGTCTCGCTCGCCTTCGGCGGCCGCCCAGGCTCGGGCGACGGCTTCGCCGCACCGCTGGTCGTGCGCTACCTGCTCGAGGTTGCCGGCGACGTCGCCGAGGCCGTCCGGCGGCTGGAGACGATCCCCGTCTCGATGTACTACAACCTGACCATGGTCGACGCGAGCGGGTCCGCCGTGACCGCGTACGTCGGCCCGGACATGCGCCCCGAGGTGTCGTACGACCCCGTCGCCACGAACCATCGCGGCCGCACGCCCGAGTTCCCCGACCACGCCCGGCGCTTCCGCAGCGTCGAGCGGCAGGACCTCCTGACCTCGGCCGTGGAGCGGGGCGCCGGGGTGGAGGAGGCGGCGCAGGCCATGCTGGGCCCGGGCGTGCTCAGTCACGACTACGACAACGCGTTCGGCACTCTATACACTGCGGTCTACCGGCCTCTCCGCGGCGAGGTCGAGTATCGCTGGCCCGGTCGCAGCTGGGTCCGAGACCTGACCTCGACCGAGGAGACGATCACCGTGACGCTCGATGACGCCCCCGATGCCCCAGGCGGAGCCGGTTTGGCCGGCTTCGCCGCCGCCGACGGAGAGGATGCCGGAGCCGGCGCTCCCGTCGCGCCGCCGGTGGACGCGACCGTGTGGGCCGGTGCCTGGGCGACCGGGGCGTGGGATGGCGGCGCGGACCCGTCGGCGGGCGCTCCGGAGGCCGGCGTCGCCGCCCTCCAGGCCGCCGCGCGGGAGGCCGTGAACGGGCTCGCGCACTCGCCCGACCCGGCCGCGTTCTCGGCCCTGCTCGCGCTGTCGGCCGAGGTCGGCGAGGCGCTCGGGGTGAGCGCCCGCCTGCTCGCCCAGCACAACTCGTGGGCGCGCGTCGCCGAGCTCGCCGACGTCAGCAGGCAGGCCGCCTGGCACCGCTGGCGCTGAGCCGCCGGCTCACCGGACCCCGATCCGGGATCCTCGGGCTCTGCCCCGGCATCCGTCGGGGCAGAGCCTCGCCGGTTGGCGGGGGCTCGCGCGCGGGCGCACTCGCGGTGGTCGGGGCGAAGGGATCCGAGAGCGGCCCTCGCTGCCCGCGGCTACCCTGGGATGCGTGATCCTCGGCATCGACACCTCGATCGGCACCGCCGTCGCGGTCGTCGACCTCGACGGCACCGTGCGCGCCGAGGCGACGAGCGCCGATCCGCGGGGTCACGCCGAGGTGATCGGCGACCTCATCGCCCGCGCGCTGACCGAGGCCGGGGCCGCCTCCGCCGACATCACGCACGTCGCGGCAGGCATGGGCCCGGGCCCCTTCACGGGTCTGCGCGTCGGCATCGCCGCGGCGCGCGCGTTCGCGATCGGTCGCGGCATCCCCGTCGTCCCGATCGTCAGCCACGACGCCGCGGCCCTCGCGGCCGCGGCGCATGACCGCACCCAAGACTCCTCCGCGAAGGGCGACACCGCCGTCCCGGCCGGCGGCCAGACACCGTCCGACGCCGCGCCGTTCGTCGTCGTGACCGACGCCCGCCGGCGCGAGGTCGCGTACTCCGTGTACGCGCCGGGCCCGTGGCCCGTGCGGATCGAGGGCCCGGCGCTCGCCGCCAAGGGCACCGAGGTCGCGATCGAGAGCGTCGAGCTCGACGCCGAGGGCCTCGCGCTCGACGACGAGGCGCTCACGACGTCGATCAGCGCCGCCGACCTGGCCCGCATCGCCGCGCGGCGCATCGCCACGGGGGAGTCGGATGCCACGGCATCCGCGCCCGTCTACCTGCGGGCGCCGGACGTGAGCGTCCCGGCCGCGCGGAAGCGGGTCGGCGCATGAGGCTGCGGGCGGCCACCGGCGACGACCTCGCCGCGATCATCGCGCTGGAGCGGGCGTCGTTCCCCACCGACGCGTGGAGCGAGCAGATGATGTGCGAGGAGCTGGCGTCGCCGCACTCGCACTACCTCGTCGCGGAGGAGGCCGGACGGCTCGTCGGGTACGGCGGCGTGCGCGTGCCGCGCGGGGCGGCGGATGCCGACATCCAGACCATCGCGATCGCCGAGGCCGCGCGCGGTCGCGGTCACGGGCGCACGCTGCTCGCGGAGCTGCTCGCCGCCGCCCGCGCGCGCGGCGCCCGCGAGGTGTTCCTCGAGGTGCGCGCCGACAACCCGGTCGCGCAGCGCCTCTACGAGTCCGAGGGCTTCGTCGAGCTCGCCCGCCGGCCGCGGTACTACCAGCCCGACGACGTCGACGCCGTCGTCATGAAGCTGAACCTGGCGACCTGGCGCGGGGCATCCGCCGCCCCGTTCGATGCGGGGCGGTGCTCATGAGCGGTACGGTGCACGACGTTCGCAGAACCCGACGAACTTCGCACGATTCGGCGGGAATCCTGCGAGGTTCGCGCGATTCCGCGAACCTCGTGGAGCGGACGCAGGGGTCGGGCGCATGAACCGCGATCAGCCCCTCGTGCTCGGGATCGAGACCAGCTGCGACGAGACCGGCATCGGCATCGTGCGCGGTCGCACGCTCCTGAGCAACACGATCGCCTCGTCGATGGAGGAGCACGCCCGCTACGGCGGCGTCGTGCCCGAGGTCGCCGCGCGTGCTCACCTCGAGGCGCTGCAGCCGGCGATCGAGCGGGCGCTCGCCGAGGCATCCGTCACGCTCGACGAGCTCGACGCGGTCGCCGTGACGAGCGGACCGGGACTCGCCGGGGCGCTCATGGTCGGCGTCGGCGCCGCGAAGGCGCTCGCGGTGTCGCTCGGCGTGCCGCTCTACGCGGTCAACCACCTCGTCGGGCACATCGCGGCCGACCTCCTCACCGGCGACGAGGTCGAGTACCCGACCGTGGCGCTCCTGGTCAGCGGAGGGCACACGTCGCTCCTCCTCGTCCGCGACCTCGTGTCGGACGTCGAGCTGCTCGGCGAGACGATGGACGACGCCGCCGGCGAGGCGTTCGACAAGATCGCCCGCATCCTGGGGCTGCCCTATCCGGGCGGTCCCGAGATCGACCGCGCCGCCGCGACCGGAGACCCGGCCGCGATCCGCTTCCCGCGCGGGCTCTCGCGCGCCTCCGACATGGCCGAGCACCGGTACGACTTCTCGTTCTCGGGGCTGAAGACCGCCGTCGCCCGCTGGGTCGAGCAGCGCGAGGCGGCCGGGGATGCCGTCGCGGTCGCGGATGTCGCGGCGTCGTTCCGCGAGGCCGTCGTCGACGTGCTCGTGACGAAGGCGCTCGACGCGTGCGCGCGGCTGGACGTGCCGCGGCTGCTGCTCGGCGGCGGAGTGATCGCGAACCGCAGGCTCCGCGACGTCGCGCGCGAGCGCGCCGCCGCCGCGGGCGTCGCGGTGCGCATCCCGCCGCTGTCGCTGTGCACCGACAACGGCGCGATGATCGCGGCGCTCGCCGCGCAGCTCATCATGGCGGGGCGCCCGCCGTCGACGCTGGCGTTCGGCGCCGACTCGACGCTGCCGGTCACCGACATCCAGGTGATGGCATGAGCGCCGCCGAGGATCCCGAGGTGCCGGCGACGGATGCCGTCGCGCCGAGGACGGGTGCCGTCGACGCCCGGGCGGGCGCCGTCGGTCCGCCTGTCGGCCGTCGCGCGGATCGCGCCGTCGATGGTGCCGGCGACGTCGCGGACGCGAACCCGACCGACGGGGCCGCGGACACGCGAGCTCCCGGCGGGCGTGCGAGCGCGCCGGACACCGAGGCGGATCCGGATG
>NZ_JBDIAB010000032.1:0-21578 GCF_039812165.1 Microbacterium sp. | reverse complement strand
GCTCTGGCGGTGGAGAGGCTCATATGCGATGATTGGTCTGACCATCTGATCTTTCCTCCTCGGACTCGCACGGAAGGCGCGCCGCCCATGAACCTCTTCTCGAAGCTGACCCAGCGCATGGACGCCGACGGGCCGATCCGGGTCGGGGTGATCGGGGCCGGGAAGTTCGCCTCGATGTTCCTCACGCAGGCCGCCGTGAGCCCCACGATCCACGTCGTGGGCGTCGCCGACCTCGACGTCGCCAAGGCGCGCGGCGCGATGAAGCGGACCGGCTGGGCGCCCGAGCGCTACGCCGCGGCGAGCCTGGACGAGGCCCATGCCACCGGCGGCACCGCGGTCATCGCCGACTCGAAGGCGCTCATCGCCGACCCGCGCATCGAGGTCATCCTCGAGGTCACCGGCAACCCGATCGTCGGCGCGGAGCACGCCCTCGGCTCGTTCGCGCACGGCAAGCACGTCGTCATGGTCAACGTCGAGGCCGACTGCATGGTCGGGCCGCTCCTGGCCCGTCGCGCCGCCGAGGCGGGCGTCGTCTACTCGATGGCCTACGGCGACCAGCCCGCCCTCATCTGCGAGCTCGTGGACTGGTGCCGCACCGTCGGCTTCGACGTGGTCGCCGCGGGCAAGGGCACCAAGTACCTGCCCGAGTACCACTACTCCACGCCCGACACGGTGTGGGACTACTACGGCTTCACCGCCGAGCAGCTCGAGAGCGGCGACTTCAACCCGAAGATGTTCAACTCGTTCCTCGACGGCACGAAGTCGGCGATCGAGATGGCCGCCGTCGCCAACGGCACCGGCCTCGTGCCGCAGGAGGAGGGGCTGAGCTTCCCGCCGGCGAGCAAGGACGACCTGCCCGGCGTCTTCCGTCCGCGCGCGGTCGGCGGCGAGCTCTCGCGCTCGGGCACCGTCGAGATCGCCTCCAGCATGTACCGCGACGGTACCGAGGTGCCCGACAACCTGCGCTGGGGCGTGTACGTCACCTTCCAGGCCCGCACCGACTACGCGGCGCAGTGCTTCGGCGAGTACGGCGTGCACACCGACGCCACCGGCCGCTACGCGTCGCTCTACCGTCCGTACCACATGATCGGTCTCGAGCTCGGGGTGAGCATCGCCAGCGCCGTGCTGCGCGGCGAGCCCACCGGCTGCCCCACCGGCTTCCTCGGCGACGTCGTCTCGACGGCGAAGAAGGACCTGCGCGCGGGCGAGACCCTCGACGGCGAGGGCGGCTACACGGTGTACGGCAAGCTGGCGCCGGCCGCGGCATCCCTCGACGTCGGCGCGCTGCCGCTCGGCCTCGCGCACGGGGCACGGCTGGTGCGCGACGTGTCCAAGGACGCCGTCGTGACGTGGGACGATATCGACATCGACGAGCAGCTGCCCGCCGTGCGACTGCGCCGGGAGCTGGAGGCCGAGTTCCGCGGGCGGTAGTCCGCGCCGGGCTCGCGCGTGAGTGAGGAGCCATCGTGAACGAAGCCGCCGGTGCGTCCTGGACGCCGGTCAGCCGGGTCCGCGCGCACGAGCAGGTCATGATGCAGATCGAGGAGCAGATCATCGGCGGCGAGCTCAAGGTGGGCGACCACCTGCCGAGCGAGCGCGAGCTGTCGGTGCTCCTGGGCGTCTCGCGACCGTCGCTGCGCGAGACGCTGCGCGTGCTCGAGGCGCTCGGCGTGCTCGACATCCGTCGCGGCGGCGGACCCGACGGGGGAGCGGTGCTCACCGGCTCGCCGGGTGCCGGGGCGGTCGAGCCGCTCACGCTGCAGCTGGCCCTCGGCCACTTCACGCACCGCGAGCTCGTCGACACGCGCCTGGCCCTGGAGACCTGGTCGTGCGCGCGCGCCGCGCAGCAGCGCAGCGACGAGGATCTCGAGGCGCTCGCGGCGATCCTCGAGCGCATGGACGCCCCCGACATCGAGACGGCCGAGTTCAACGAGCTCGACACCCGCTTCCACGTGCGCATCGCCGAGGCGAGCGGCAACGCGCTCACGGCGCGGCTCATGACGACGCTGCGGCGCGCGATCCGGCGGCAGATGATCGACGCATACGCGCGCCTCCCGGAGTGGCGGGTCACGGCGCAGACGGTGCGCGCCGAGCACCACGCGATCCTCGAGGCCATCGCCGAGCGCGACGCCGAGCGGGCGGAGCGGCTCGTGCGCGAGCACATCACGTCGTTCTATGCGACCGTGCCCGTCGAGGGCTACCAGGGCGCCGCGACAGCCTGACCGCGCCACCGGCGCGCGCACGACGAAGGCCCCGCCCGGCGACGACTCGCGTCGCGCGGGCGGGGCCTCGTGGATGCCGGGATCAGCCGCGGATCTGCTCGACCCACTCCTGCACCTGGGCGGGCAGGCCGTCGATGATCTTCTGCGTCGCGTCGACCCACTTCTGCCGGTCCTCGAGCTCGTGGAACACCGCGCCCGCGGCCTCGAGGTCGGCCTTGTAGACGTCGATGTTCTCGAGCGTCGTCTCGGTGTAGGTCTTGCCGACCTCGTCCGCCGCGTCGACGATGATCTCCTGGTACACCTTCGGCATGCCGGCCAGCTCCGCGCCCCACATCAGGAAGTGGTAGTTCGCGTACATGTGGCTGGTCTCGGTGATGTTCGGTGCGACCTCGTGGATCGAGTTGAAGTAGATCGCGTCGAGCGGGTTCTCCTGGCCGTCGAGCACGCCCGACTCCAGCGCCGAGTAGACCTCGTTGAACGGCAGCGCCTCGGCGCGGGCACCGAGCGCCTCCCACGTCGCGAGCATGGTCGCCGCGGAGGGCGTGCGGATCGTGAGGCCCTGCAGCGCCGGCAGGTTCGTCACCGGGGTCTTCGTGGTCAGCTCACGGGGTCCGCGGTACATGTTGCCGAGGATCTCGTAGCCCGAGGCATCCGTGATGGCCGACTTGATCTCGTCGCCGAGGTCGCCGTCCCAGACCTCGGAGAACTGGTCGTAGTCGTCGTAGAGGAACGGCGCGGTCTCGACGCTCGCGAGGTCGGTGTAGGTCTCCAGCGACAGCAGCGACTCGATCACGAGGTCGACGGTGCCCAGCTGCAGGCCCTCGATCATCTCCTCCCACGTGCCGAGCGTGGATGCCGGGTGGATCTCGACGGTGATCTTGCCGTCGGACTCCTTCTCGACGAGCTCCTTGAACTGCAGCGACGCGGTCTGGCGCATGTCCGACTCGGCGCCGGCGTGGCCGAGCACGAGCGTCATGGGCTTGGCGTCCTCGAGGCTCGTGTCGTCGCCGCCGGCGCCGGCGTCGCCGCCGCCACCGCCGCGGCATCCGGTCAGGGCGACGGTCGCGATCGCGCCGATCGCGAGGGCGGACAGCAGGGTCTTCTTCTTCATGGTTTCACTTCCTTGTGTGTATGTCGGGCACTGAGTCGTCGGTCAGCCGGCGTAGCCGAGCATGACCCTGGGCAGCCAGAGGGAGATCTCCGGCACGAACGTGATGATCAGGAGGAACACGAGGCCGGCGAGGAGGAACGGCACGACCGCCTTCACGGCCTGCACGAGGTTCACCTTGGCCAGCTGCGCCGACAGCATCAGGCCGATGCCCACCGGTGGCGTCAGCAGGCCCACGCTGAGGTTGACGACGATGATGATGCCGAGGTGCACCGGGTCGATGCCGGCCGACATCGCGATCGGGAACAGGATCGGCGTGAGGATGATCAGTGCCGCATTCGCCTCGATGAACATGCCGATCAGGAGCAGGACCGCGTTGATGAGCAGCAGCAGCACGACCGGGTTCTCGCTCACCGAGAAGATCGCCTGCGCGATCGCCTGGGGGACGAGGCCCGCCGTCAGCGCCCACGAGTAGATCTGGGCGCAGGCCAGCACGAGCATGATGAGCCCGACGACCAGCGTCGAGTCGGCCATTGCGTAGACGAAGCGCTTCCAGGTCAGCTCGCGGTACACGAAGACGCCGACGATCAGGGCGTACACCACGGCGACCGCGGCGGCCTCGGTGGGGGTGAACCAGCCGAAGCGGATGCCGCCGAGGATGAGGAGCGGCAGCAGCAGCGCCGGCATCGCCTTCCACAGCGACGGGAGGAACTTCGCGCGGTCCTCCTTGGCGATCGTGCCGATCCTGTTGATGTCCTTGATGTCCTGCATCACCTCCTTGGTGAAGCCCAGGCGCTTCGCCGTGAAGTGGACGACGAGCATCAGCATGATGACGTAGAGGATCGCCGGCACGATGCCGGCGAAGAACAGCGCGCCGATCGAGGTGCCCGACACCACGCCGTAGACGATCATCGTGATCGACGGCGGCATGATCGGGTCGACGACGGGGGCGGCGCCCATGACGGCGGCGGCGTACTCGGGACGGTACTTGCGCTGCTTCATCGCGGGGATGAGGATGCGGCCGAGCGACGAGATGCTCGCGACGGCCGAGCCGGAGATGCCGCCGAAGACGAGCGAGGTGACGACCGTCGTCTGGGCGATGCCCGCGCGCAGGCCGCCGACGATCGCGTCGGCGAGGTCGAGCATGCGCTTGGTCATGCCGCCCTCGTTCATGATCGCGCCGGCGAGCACGAACAGCGGGATGGCCAGGAGCGGGAAGGGCGTGATGCCGGCGACGATGCGCTGGGCGCCGATCGACAGCGGCACGTCGGTGAGGAACCAGAGGGCGACGAACGAGGCCGCCGCGAGCGCGATGCCGATCGGCACGCGCAGGAGCATCGCGACTCCGAAGCCGCTGAGCAGTGAGGGACCCATCACACCTCTCCCTTGATCACGACGACGTCGTCGGGCTGGTAGAGCACGGGATCGTCGAGGGGGTCGACGTCCTTCTCGGCATGGATCAGCCGCCACCACGCCTCGATGGCGAAGACGGCGCTGAAGATGGCGCCGACCGGCACCGAGAGCGCGATCCAGCCGAACGAGATCGGCAGGCCCGCCATCGTGCGGTTGAACGCGGGGCGCGCGGCCTCGAAGCCGAACCACACCAGGAGCAGGAACGTGGCCACGACGATGATCGCCGACACGGTGGTCACCGAGCGCTCGAGCCACTTCCGGTAGGGGAAGTACTCCCAGATGTCGAGCACCATGTGGCGCCCGCGGCGAATGCCGATCGGGATCGCGAGCATCGCGAGCCACACGAACGCGAGCGACGCGAGCTCGCTCGTCCAGGCGCTCGACGTCGACACGACGTAGCGGGCGAGCACCTGCCACGTGACCGAGAACACGACGACGGCCATGAGGGCCATCGCTATCCATTGGAGGGCGAGGTCGAGGCCTTGCAGCCCGCGCCCTATCACGCCTCGTCCTGTCATCAGGTCGCTCCTTTGCGATTGGTCAGACCATCTAACCAACAATGATGCGGGTACGGCGTCCTGCTGTCAAGGCAGACGCAGTGTTGAACAGTTCAACACGGGCAATGTTGACAGTGCGACCCGGATCTGTCAACGGATGAGACCGAAATGTGGCCCGGCTATCCGATGCGCGTGCGGGGACGGATGCCGGAGGTCCCGGCATCCATCCCCGCACCGTCGGCCTCGCGAGCGATCGGTCTCAGTGCGCGCCGGCGGCGGCCTTCTCGATGCGGGAGCGCGAGACGCGCTTGCGGAAGATCCAGTAGGTCCAGCCCTGGTACAGCAGCACGAGCGGGAGGAAGATCACGGCCGCCCACGTCATGATCGTGAGCGTGTACTCGGTGCTCGAGGCGTTCTCGATCGTGAGGCTGTGGGCGAGGTCGGTCGACGACGGCATGACGAACGGGAAGAGGGCCAGCCACAGCGTCAGCACCGCGAACGCGATGCTCACGGCGCCGGCGGCGAAGGCCCGGCCGTCGCGGTCGACCCAGTTGAACAGCACCGAGGCGACGAGCGCGACCGCCGCGACCGCGCCGCACACGATGACCGCGTTCAGGAGCGGCGCCTCGCGGCCCGCGGCGATGAGGATCGTCCAGACCACGGTGCCGGCCGCGAAGACCACGGTCGGGAGCGCCAGCCGCTTGCCGAGCGCCTGCGCGCCGTCGTGCACCGCGCCGTCGGTCTTCAGGCCCACGAAGTACACGCCGTGAAGGAAGAAGAGCAGCAGAGTCGTGACGCCGACCCACAGGCCGTACGGGTTCAGGAGGGTCAGGAGCGAGCCCGCGAACTCGTGGTCCTCGTCGATCGGCACGCCCTGCACGATGTTGCCGACCGCGACGCCCCACAGCAGCGCCGGCGCCGCCGAGCCGATCACGATCATGCGGTCGAAGCGCGCCTTCCAACGCGGGTCGTCCTTCTGGTGCCGGTACTCGAACGAGACGCCGCGCATGATGAGCGCGAGGAGGATCAGCAGGAGCGCCAGGTAGAAGCCGCTGAACAGCGTGGCGTACCACTCCGGGAAGGCGGCGAACAGGCACGCGCCCGCGACGATGACCCACGTCTCGTTGAGGTCCCACACCGGGCCGATCGTGTTGATGATCTGGCGGCGCGAGACGTCGTCCTTGCCGAGGAACGGCAGCGACATGCCGACGCCGAAGTCGAAGCCGTCGAGGACGAAGTAGCCGACGAACAGGACGCCGACGATGAAGAACCAGAGCTGTGCGAGTTCCATGTCCGTCCTCCTCAGTAGACCGTCGTCGGGGTGTCTTCGACCGCGACCGTGCCGGGGTCGGGATCGTCGGGGCCTGGCAGCCGGTCGGGCCCCTTGCGCACCGTCCTGAGGATCAGGCCGAACTCGACGACCGCGAGCGCCGCGTACAGCAGCGTGAACGCGATGAGCGAGACGAGCACGTTCCAGCCCGGGACGCTCGGCGAGACGCCGTCCTGCGTGAGCATGAGGCTGAACACGATCCAGGGCTGACGGCCCATCTCGGTGAAGATCCAGCCGACCAGGATGCCGAGGAGCGCGAGCGGCGCCTGCCAGATGGCGAGCGTCCACATCCAGGGCGCGACCGCGCGCTTCGCGTTCTTGCGGGTGATCCACAGCCCGACCAGGGCGATGAAGGCGGCCAGGCCGCCGAAGCCCATCATCCAGCGGAACGACCAGTAGGTGACCCACAGGATCGGCGCGAAGTTGCCGTCGACCTGGTCGGCGAACTGCGGGAACAGCTCCTGCGTGTAGAGATGGTTCAGGTCGTTGATGCCCTCGACGCAGCCGTCGAACGTATGCGTCGAGAGGAATGCGAGCACGTACGGCACGCGCAACGACCAGATCTCGGCGGTGCCGTCGGGGGTTCCGATCGAGAAGATCGAGAACGAGGCGTCCACCCCGCACGCCGAGTCGAACATCGCCTCGGCCGCGGCCATCTTCATGGGCTGCGTCTCGACCATCACGAGGCCCAGCTGGTCGCCCGAGAGCGCGACGCCCGCGAACGAGACGAGCATGGCCCAGAGGCCGAACCGCAGCGCCGGGCGCACCGTCTCGCGGTGCTCGGTGCGCATGAGCCACGCGCACGCGGCGATCATGACGCCCGCCGAGAACATGCCGGCGGCGAAGATCGTGTGCGGGAACTGCGTCAGCGCGACCGGGTTCACCAGCAGCGCGCCGAAGTCGACCATCTCGGCCCGGCCGCCGTCCTCGGCCATGCGGTAGCCCACCGGGTTCTGCATGAACGCGTTCGCGGCGAGGATGAAGTACGCCGACATCCACGTGCCCGCGGCGGTGATCCAGATCGAGGCGAGATGGATGCCGCGGGGGAGCCGGTCCCAGCCGAAGATCCACAGCCCGATGAAGGTGGCCTCGAAGAAGAAGGCCATGAGGCCCTCGAAGGCCAGCGGTGCGCCGAACACGTCGCCCACGAACCGCGAGTACGACGACCAGTTCATGCCGAACTGGAACTCCTGCACGATGCCGGTGACGACGCCCATCGCGAAGTTGATCAGGAAGATCTTGCCGAAGAAACGGGTCAGGTGCAGCCACTTCACGTCGCCGGTGCGGTGCCACATCGTCTGGAAGATCGCGACGAACACGCTCATGCCCAGCGTCAGCGGCACGAAGATGAAGTGGTACAGGGTCGTCAGGCCGAACTGCCAACGGGCGAGCAGCAGCGGGTCGAGCAGGTCCATATCGGCTCCAGTGGTGCGGGTGCGGCGGCGCGCGATGCGGCCGAGTCCGCCTCCTAGCCTATGCGGGCGCCCTTCCGCGCGAGGGACCCGCGACGACCCGCTCCGGTCGCCGTAGCATGGACCGAACCACCGTGACCGGCCGCAGCAGGAGGCGACATGGCGACGAGGCCCCCGACCGCCGACATCGACGAGTCCCGCGTGCGCGTCACCGCGCCCAAGAAGGTCGCCGTCGGGGTGCCCGCCGTGCTGCACGCGCTGCAGATCGCGAACGAGCAGATGGGCGTCGCCCGCAGCATCCGCACCCTCATGCAGGTCAACCAGAAGGACGGCTTCGACTGCCCCGGCTGCGCGTGGCCCGAGGAGGAGCGCCGTCACGTCGCCGAGTTCTGCGAGAACGGCGCGAAGGCCGTCGCCGAGGAGGCCACGCTGCGGCGGGTGGGACCGGAGTTCTTCGCGCGGCATGCGCTCGACGAGCTGCGCGCCCACGACGACTGGTGGCTCGGACAGCAGGGGCGGCTGACGCATCCGATGGTGCTCGAGGAGGGCGCGACGCACTACCGCCCGATCTCGTGGGACGACGCGCTGCGCGAGATCGCCGAGGCGCTGCGCGGCCTCGACGAGCCCGACGACGCGATCTTCTACACGTCGGGCCGCACGTCGAACGAGGCCGCGTTCCTCTATCAGCTGCTCGTGCGCGGCCTCGGCACCAACAACCTGCCGGACTGCTCGAACATGTGCCACGAGTCGTCGGGGTCGGCCCTCACCGAGACGATCGGGATCGGCAAGGGGACCGTGTCGATCGAGGACATCCACCGCGCCGACCTCCTGATCGTGGCGGGCCAGAACCCCGGGACGAACCACCCGCGCATGCTGAGCGCGCTCGAGAAGGCCAAGCAGCGGGGCGCGACCATCGTCGCCGTGAACCCGCTGCCCGAGGCGGGCCTGCTGCGCTTCGAGAACCCGCAGACCCCGCGCGGGGTGATCCTCGGCGGCACGCCGCTGGCCGACGAGTTCGTGCAGATCCGCCTCGGCGGCGACCAGGCGCTGTTCCAGGCGATCGGCAAGCACCTGCTCGAGGTCGAGGAGCGCTCCGGCGGCGTCGTCGACCGCGCCTTCGTCGAGGCCCGCACGACCGGGTTCGAGGCCTACGCGGCGGCGGTCCGCGACGTGGCGTGGGCCGACCTGGTCGCCGCCACCGGGATCGCGGAGGACGAGCTCCGCCGCATCGGCGAGCTCGTCCTCGGCTCGGAGAGCACGATCGTGTGCTGGGCGATGGGCCTCACGCAGCACCGGCACTCGGTGCCGATGCTGCGCGACGTCGTGAACGTCCTCCTGCTGCAGGGCAACATCGGGCGCCCGGGCGCCGGGGTGTGTCCCGTGCGCGGGCACTCCAACGTGCAGGGCGACCGCACCGTCGGCATCTACGAGAAGCCTTCCGAGGCGTTCCTCGCCGCGCTCGACCGCGAGTTCTCGTTCACCGCGCCGCGCCGGCACGGCCATGACACCGTCGAGGCGATCCGCGCGATGCGCGACGGCCGCGCGAGGGTGTTCCTCGCGATGGGCGGCAACTTCGTGAGCGCGACGCCCGACACCGGCGTCGTCGAGGAGGCGATGGCCCGCCTCGACCTCACCGTGCAGATCTCCACGAAGCTCAACCGCTCGCACGTGGTCACCGGGCGTCGCGCGATCATCCTCCCGACCCTCGGCCGCACCGACCGCGACCGTCGCGGCGGCAAGGACCAGCGCGTCTCGGTCGAGGACTCGATGGGCGCCGTGCACTCCTCGCGCGGGCGCCTCGCCCCGCCGGCCGACGACCTCCTCAGCGAGGTCGCGATCGTCGCGCGGCTGTGCGCGCTGCTGTTCGGGCCGGAGGCCGGCCTGCCGGGCCGGCGCGACGGCGCGACGGATGCCGGTTCCGCCGGTGAGCGCGGCGGCGAGACCGACGCCGGTGCTTCCGGCGAGTCGTCGGGCGAGAGCGGAGCCGAGGCCGCGGCATCCGTCGCCCGCAACGCGCCGCGCGCCGACTGGGCCGCCCTCGAGGGCGACTACGCGCTCATCCGCGGCCACATCCAGCGGGTGATCCCCGGGTTCGACGACTACGAGCGGCGCATCGACAAGGGCGGCACGCTGTTCCTGCCGAACGGGCCGCGCGACGCGCGCGAGTTCGCCACGAGCGACGGGAGGGCGCAGTTCACCGCCAACCCGCTGGAGTACCCGGCGATCCCGGAGGGGCGCCTGATCCTGCAGACGCTGCGGTCGCACGACCAGTACAACACCACGATCTACGGCAAGGACGACCGGTATCGCGGCATCCACGGCGGGCGGCGCGTCGTGCTCGTGAACCCCGACGACGTGCGCGCGGCCGGGTTCGCCGAGGGCGAGGTCGTCGACCTCGTGTCGGAGTGGACCGCCGCGGACGGCACGCTCGAGGAGCGCCGCGCCGAGGCGTTCCGGATCGTGCCGTACTCGACCCCGCGCGGCAACGCGGCGGCCTACTACCCCGAGACGAACGTGCTCGTGCCGCTCGACTCCACCGCGGCCGTGAGCGGCACGCCGACCTCGAAGTCGGTCGTCGTGCGCCTGGAGCGCCGCCCCGCCTGAGCTCGCCCGGCGTCCGGCGTCCGGCGTCCGATCCCTCCCTGCACGATTGGCGACACCTTTCTGCGGCTTCTGCGACCGGTGTCTGCGGCTTCTGCGGCCGGTGGCTCCGCCGTGTGCGATTGGCGACACCTTTCTGCGGCTTCTGCGGCCGGTGGCTCCGCCGTGTGCGATTGGCGACACCTTCCTGCATCCCGCAGTCGCGGCCCGCGTGTCGGCGCCATGATCCTGCGATGGCCCCCATGAATATGTGGCGCCATCGCAGGGAAGTGGCGCCGACGCTCGCCACGAATAAACCCGGGCGACCGCGGACCCTGTCGCCGTGACACGGATACCCTCGAAGGGATGGGGCGTCGACGGAGCAGGCCGTGACGGCGATTCCGGTGACGATCGGGATGCCGCGCACCGGCGTGCGCGATCTGCCGCTGCCCGCGGCGCTGCGCGCCGCCGCGGTCGATCCGGGCGCGACGATCGGCGACCCGCTCGTCGACACGCACGGCCGCGTGCACCGCGACCTGCGCATCTCGCTCACCGACCGCTGCTCGCTGCGCTGCACGTACTGCATGCCCGAGCAGGGCAACGAGTGGCTGGCGCGCTCCAGCATCCTCGCGCTCGACGAGATCGAGCGCATCGCGCGGGTGGCCGCCGCCGACGGCATCACGACCTTCCGGCTCACCGGCGGCGAGCCGCTGCTGCGCACCGACATCGTCGAGGTGGTGCGGCGGCTCGCCGCGATCTCGGGGCCGGCAGGCCCGGTCGAGATCGCGATGACCACCAACGGCATCCGGCTCCCCGAGCTGCTGCCGGGGCTGGTCGAGGCGGGCCTCGGCCGCCTCAACGTCTCGATCGACACGCTGCGCCGCGACCGGTTCCACGCGCTCACGCGCCGCGACCGCCTCGACGACGTGCTGGCCGGCATCGCGGCGGCTGCGGCGTCGGGCCTGCGCCCGCTCAAGCTCAACGCGGTCGCGATGCGCGACGTCAACGACGACGAGCTCGTCGAGCTCGTGGAGTTCGCGATCGGGTGCGGCGCACAGCTGCGCTTCATCGAGCAGATGCCGCTCGACGCCGGCCACACGTGGGATCGCGCGCGCATGGTGACGCGGGACGAGATCCTCGCGACGCTCTCCGCCCGCTGGAGCCTCACCCCCGTGGCGGGGCGCGGGGGAGCGCCCGCGGAGCGCTGGACGCTCGACGGCGGCCCGCACACGGTCGGGGTCATCGCCTCGGTCACCGCGCCGTTCTGCGGCGACTGCGACCGGCTGCGGCTGACGGCCGACGGCCAGTTGCGCAACTGCCTGTTCTCCACGACGGAGTACGACCTCGTCCCCGTGCTGCGCGGCGCATCCGGCGGGGGCGAGGACGTCGCGATCGACGCGATGCTGCGCTCGTGCGTACACGGCAAGCTGCCCGGCCACGCGATCAACGACCCGTCATTCCTGCAACCCGCACGCGGCATGAACGCGATCGGCGGCTGAGCACCGCTCTGCGGCGGCTGTGCCCCCTTCCGGCGCGTCGCGGGCAGAATGGTGCCCGAACGAAGGCTGCTTGCGCCGAGAAGCCCGTTTCGAGCGGCCTTCGGGTCGTCCAGCCTTCGTTCGGGCCGGATTCCGGCGGAGCCGGGGCATGCACCGCCTCGCGCGAGGCCCGGCATCCGTCGCCGGAACGACGGTTCGCCCGCACGACGGCGGAGATCCTCCGTGGCACCCCGAGCCGAGGGCTGTAGACACCGAGTGTCGTCCGGGATCTCCGCCGTCGTGCCGCGTGACCGAGGCGCGGTGACGGTGCTCGTGCCGGCCGATCCGGCCGCGCGGGCGCCGTCAGCGTGCGCGACGACGGAGATCCGCCCCGGGGTCGAGCCCCGTCCGTGCGCCGACGGCGAAGAACGGACGCCGGGCCGGGGTTAGCATGGCGCAATGGGTCGGATCACCGCGCGCCGCTCGATCACGCGGATCACCATCGCGGCCGACGGCGACGCGACCGCCCGCCGCGTCGACACGCTCACGGTCGAGGAGCCGCTCGAGATCCGCGTCGGCGGCATGCCGCTGACCGTCACCATGCGCACGCCGGGTCACGACGTGGAGCTCGCGGCGGGGTTCCTCGTCTCGGAGGGCGTCATCGCGCGGGGCGACCAGTTCCGCTCGGCGATCCACTGCGGCGGCCCGGGCGACCGGCTCGCCCTTGCGGGCGGACGCACCGGCACGCCGGACGTCGTCGCCCCCGTCGACGGCGGCAACACCTACAACGTGCTCGACGTCGCCCTCGCCCCCGGCGTGGCGCTCCCCGACCTCTCGCTCGCCCGCAACTTCTACACGACGAGCTCGTGCGGACTGTGCGGCAAGGCGTCGATCGACGCGGTCGAGTCGGTGTCGTCGTACGACGTCGCGGACGACGACGTGCGGGTGGATGCCGCGACCCTCGCCGCGCTGCCCGATCGGCTGCGCGACCACCAGGCCGTCTTCGACAAGACCGGGGGACTCCACGCGGCGGCCCTGTTCGACGGCGCGACGGGGGAGCTGCTCGTCGTCCGCGAGGACGTCGGTCGCCACAACGCGGTCGACAAGGTCGTGGGGTGGGCGGTGCTCCACGATCGCCTGCCGCTGCGCGGCACCGTCCTCCAGGTGTCGGGCCGCGCCAGCTTCGAGCTCGTGCAGAAGGCGGTGATGGCCGGCATCCCGCTGCTCGCGGCGGTGTCGGCACCGTCGTCGCTCGCCGTCGACCTGGCCGAGACCGCCGGCCTGACGCTCGTCGGGTTCCTCCGCGGCGCGACGATGAACCTCTATGCGCGGCCCGACCGCGTGGTCCCGGCCCGCGTCACCGCCTGAGTCCGCGCGGATCAGGGCGCGGCGTCGCGGACGAGGAGCGCGAGGCGCACGCGGTTCGTGTCGCCGAGCTTGGCGAAGACGTGGGTGAGGTGCGTCTTCACGGTCGCCTCCGAGCAGAACAGCCGCGCCCCGATCTCGGCGTTGGAGAGTCCCTCGGCCACCGCGTCGGCGATCTCCCGCTCGCGCGGGCTGAGCTGCTCGAGCTGCGTCCGCGCCGCGTCGCGCCTGAGCTCCCGGCCGCTGCCGGCGAACCGCTCGATGAGCGCGCGCGTGTGCGCCGGGCTCAGCATCGCGTCGCCCGCGGCGACGACGCGGACAGCCTCGATCAGCTCGCGGGGCGGTGTGTCCTTGAGGAGGAAGCCGCTCGCGCCCGCCTCGATCGCGGCGAACACATGCTCGTCGAGCTGGAACGTGGTCAGCACGAGCACGCGCGGCGCGTCCGCGCCGGCGATGCGCCGGGTCGCCTCGATGCCGTCCACGCGGGGCATGCGGATGTCCATGACGACGACGTCCGGGCGGGTGCGACGGACGAGGTCGACGGCATCCGCACCGTCGGCGGCCTCGCCGACCACCTCGATGTCGTCGGCGGAGGAGAGGATCGTGCCGAGGCCCGCGCGCACGAGCGCGTCGTCGTCGACGATCGAGACGCGGATCACGCGACCTCCCACGGCAGCTCGGCGCGCAGCTCGAACCGGCCGCGGCTGGCCCGTGCGCCGAACACGCCGCCGAGCAGCTCGACGCGACTGCGCAGCGCGACCAGGCCGCTCCCGGCTCCGCGCTCGCCGCCGGGCGCGAGCGGATTGGCGACCGTGATCGCGATGCCGGCGCCCGGGGTGCCGGACAGATCGATGTCGACGGGCGACGACGGCGCGTGCCGATGCGCGTTCGTGAGCCCCTCCTGGACGAGCCGGTACAGCAGCCGACCGGTCGAGTCCGGCACGTCCGCCGCCCGCACGCCGATGCGGTCGTCGAAGCCCACCGTCGCGCCGGCGCCCCGGCTCTCCTCGATGAGGTCCGGGATCGCGGTCAGCCCGCGCGCCGGTCCCCGGCTGGCGTCCTCGTCGCCCAGGGCGCGGACGACGGCGCGCAGGTCGGCCAGCCCGCGCCGCGCGGTGCTGCGGATCGACTCGGCGACGGCGCTCGTCGCGGCATCCGCCGTGCTCACCTCGAGCGCGCCCGCCTGCGTCGTCACGAGGGTCAGCACGTGGCCGAGCGAGTCGTGCATCTCGCGCGCGATGCGCTCGCGTTCGGCGCTCACTGCCCGCGCGGCCGCCAGCTCCCGCTCGATCTCGGCCCGCACGGCGCGCGCGACCGCGGCGGACTCGCGCTCGCGGCTCCTGCGGATATAGCGCCCGATCAGGATCGGCACCGCGGCGAAGGTCAGGAAGCCGAGCGGCACGATCTGGACGGCGCTCTCCCACGGCTCCGACAGGAACCAGCGGTACATCGTCGCGAGCGACACGGCCCATCCGACGATCCCGACGAGCCAGACCCGCCAGCCCCGCCTGCGGATCGCGAGGCTCGCCATGCCGACGGGGAAGACCGCCGGGCTGTCGAACGCGAAGGCGACGGCTCCGAGCACCGGCAGCGCATACGGCAGGCGCCGGCGCAGGAGCACCGCCGCGATCACGAACGGCAGCAGGAGCAGCTGCGGCAGCCACTGCACGGCGAGCCTGTCGTGATCGATGGTCGCGTAATACGCCACGCCGAGGGCGGCCAGGTAGAGCACGTGGGACTCCCAGCGCAGCCGCGAGCGACGCGACCGGCCCGGGGCGTCTTCGGTGGCGACGATCTCCTCCGGCATGGCACAGACACTACTCGCGCCCCCGGACGCGGCGGGATCCCCGGAGGTCGGCCCTCGAGTACGACCTGGGTCGTACCGGACCGGGGCTGATCGGGCGATGCACGACGACGGGGGATGCCGCGAGGCTGCTGCCATGACGAACGAGCACCCCCATCCGGCCGGCGCCCTCATCGTGGCGGAGTCGCTGCGCAAGTCCTACCCGGCCGGGTCGTCGACCGTCGAGATCCTGCACGACGTCTCGCTCACCGTGAGCGAAGGCGAGGTGTGCGCGATCATGGGCCCCTCCGGCTCGGGCAAGTCCACGCTCATGTACTGCCTCGCGGGCCTCGAGCAGCCCACCTCCGGCGACGTGGCCCTGCTCGGCGAGAGTCTGGCCCGGCGGTCGAGGCGACAGCTCGCCGAGCTGCGCCGGCGCGAGCTGGGCTTCGTGTTCCAGTCCTACAACCTGATGCCGACGCTCTCGGTGTCGGAGAACGTCGCCCTGCCGTTCCGGCTGCGCGGCGAGCGCGTCGACAGGGCGCGCATCGAGGAGGCGCTCGCGGCGGTCGGGCTCGCCGGACGGGGCGCCTCCTCACCCTCGTCGATGTCCGGAGGCGAGCAGCAGCGCGTCGCGATCGCGCGCGTGCTCGCCCAGCGTCCGCAGATCGTGTTCGCCGACGAGCCGACCGGGGCGCTGGACTCCCGTTCGGGCCGCGTGGTGCTCTCCGAGCTCCGCCGCATCGGCGGGACGCCGGGGCAGTGCGTGCTCATCGTCACGCACGATCCGGCGGTCGCGGCATCGTGCGACCGCGTCGTGTTCCTGCGCGACGGACGGCTCGTCGACCAGCTCTCGAGCCCGACCACCGAGTCGGTGGCGTCGCTCCTCGCCGCGCTCGAGGAGCGATCGGACGCCGTCGCCGAGGAGGCGGCCTGATGCGCGCCCTCGTCGTCGCCGAGCTGCGCGCGGCCTGGACCTCGTGGCTCGCGGTGCTCGTCGCGTTCGTCGCCACGAGCTTCTCGATCGTGCTCGCGATCCTCGCGCTCGACAGTCTCGGCGCCACGATCGCCACCGGCGCGGTGCCCGAGCAGGAGGCGCCGGCGCTCCTGATCACGCCGGGCTGGAACCTCGCGCTCGCGCTCGTCGGCACGCTCACCGTGATCGGAGCGGTCACCGGGCTGGTCGTGCAGTCGCGGCGGGGCGCGCTCGCCCGACTCGCCCTCGCCGGCGCGACGCCGGGTCAGGTGTCGCGCATCCTGCTCGCCCAGCTGGCGATCGTGTCGCTCGTCGGCGCCGTGATCGGCATCGTGCTCGCGATCGTGGTGCAGCCCGCCGCGGTCCGCGAGACGATCGCCGACCGCGGGGTCGATCCGGCGATCGCCGTGATCGAGGTCGATCCGCTGTGGACCCTCCTCGGTGCGGGCTTCTTCGTGCTCGTCGCGGTGCTCGGCGGCCTCCGGCAGTCGCGCGTCGCGGCCGCGGTGCCGCCCATCGAGGCGCTGCGCACGGCGCCGGGTGCGACCGTGCGCCGCAGACGGATCGGCCGCTGGATCGGGGGCGGCGTGCTCCTCCTCGGCACCGTCGCCATCGCCGCGGCGGTCGTGGCGTTCGCCCCGAACCTGGGCGTCGACGGCAGCGACCTCGTGTTGCAGGGGAGCCTCTTCTGCATGCTGTTGACCAGCATCGTGCTCTCGCTCTGGGCGCCGCTGACGATCGGCGGGCTCACGCGCGCCTGGACCGCCCTCGTGCCGGCGCGTTCGGCGTCGTGGGTGCTCGCGCGGTCGGCGGTCATCGCGCGGGGCGAGCGCCTCTCGCGCACCGTGACGCCCATCATGATGGCGGTGGGCCTCCTCGTCGGACTGGGCTCGCTCACGGCATCGGTCATGGCGCTGCTCGACGAGCTGGGACGCCACGGACTCGAGCACGTCAGCATGCTCTCGATGCTCTTCCTGGTCGGGCTCATCCTGCTCATCGCCATGTCGGGCGGCGTCAGCGTCGTGCTGATGATGTCGCGGCAGCGCGAGTCCGAGCTCGCGCTCGCCGGCATCGTGGGCGCCACGAAGCGCCAGCAGGTGCTCGTCCCCGTGCTCGAGGGGGTCATCATCACGGTGACCGCGACGCTGCTCGGTCTCGTGATGACCGCGGTCGGCATGGCGGTCTTCTCCGCGGGGGTGCTGGCGCTCGACCGGGGCGTCTCCGCGCGCATCGTGGTGCCGTGGGTCGACCTCGCGGTGATCTTCGGACTGTGCTCAGCGGTCGTGATCGCGGCGACGACCCTGCCGGTCCTCCGGTCCCTCGACCGCCCGGCCCGTCAGGTGGCGGCGCAGCTCGCCGCCGAGTGACCCTCGCGGGCGCCGGCGATCAGGCGGAGTCCGCCGTGCCTTCCCCGGCCACCGAGGTCAGGAGCTCCACGAGCTCGGTCGTGAACTCGGCGGGCCTCTGGGTGTTCAGCTCGTGGCCGCCGCCCTCGACGATGCGCAGGCGGGCGTGCGGGATGCCGGCGGCCAGCGCCCGCGCAGCGGGCAGGTTCGCGACATCCTTCGACCCGCACAGCACGAGAGTGGGCGCACCGATGGCCGCGAGCCGGTCGCGGAAGTCGGTGCCGGCGATCTCGTGCGACACCGCGATCACCCGCTTCTTGTCGGTGCCGTCGGGCGCCACGACCCGCGCCGGGAGGACGCGCAGGATCACCGATTGCAGCGCCATGAGCGCGCGCGGCGGGTGCACCTGACCGCCGGAGAGGACGAGGGAGGCGACCCGTCCGGGATGGTCGATCGCGAGCTGCGTGGCCACCATGGCGCCGAGCGAGAGCCCGCAGACGTGGGCGCGATGGATGCCGCGGCGGTCGAGCTCGTCGACGACCCGGACGGTCGCGCCGGCGAGCGTGAACCTCGCGGAATCTCCGGTGCCGAGGCCGGCGAGCTGCGGCGCGAAGCCCGAGAAGCCGTCGGGGAGGGACGCCAGCTGCTCCGCCCACGACGTCGGTCCCGTTCCGAGGCCGTGCAGGAAGACGACGTGTCTGTCCCGATCCATGGGTCTCAGGCTAGCCGCGCCGACGACAGGCATCGGGAGTCCGCCGTGCGAGGGAGGCCTCGTCGACGGCGACCGGCAACGGCATCCGTGCGAATCCGCCTCGCGGTGGAGGCCGTGGCATCCGCCGGTCCTCTAGCGTGACGAGTACGCACCGGATTCGGGAGGTAGTCATGCAAGGACAGATGTCTGCACTGGTCTTCGGAGACCGGGAGGATCCGCGCGAGCGGCTCGCGGAGCTGTTCGGCGGCGAGGCGCCGGCCTCGGGGCAGCCTCCTCAGCCGGCCATGGACTGGGCCGTCGAGCTGCTGCGCGGCCCGGCCGGGCAGCGGATCGCCACCGAGCTCGAGGCCGTCCGGCTCTTCCGCGCCGCCGAGCCGCGGCTGCAGCTGAGGCCGGCGACGTTCCTGGCCACGCACGCGCTGGCGGCCCGCTGAGACGAGCGCTCGGCCCACGGACTTCGCAGAATCGCGCGGATCTCGCAGGATGTCGTCGGATCCCTGCGAAGTTCGCGCGATTCTGCGAAGTCCGTGCCGGTCAAGTCGCGCCCGCGACCGCCGCACACCGCGGCCGCACACCGCGACGGCCCCACGCGGCGGCGCCGGGGCTCAGCGAGTGGGCTGCCAGCCGAGGGCGGGGGCGACGTGCCGGGCGAAGGTCTCCACGATGCGGAGGTTGAACGCGACGCCCAGCTGCGACGGGATCGTGAGCATGAGCGTGTCGGCGCTGCGGATCGCGGCATCCTCCCGCAGCTGCTCGACCAGCACGTCGGGCGCCGCCGCGTACGTCTTGCCGAACGTGGAGCGGAAGCCGTCGATGACGCCGACCTGGTCGCCCTCCTGGCGGCCGCCGAAGTAGAGCTCGTCCTCGGCGGTGGTCAGCGGGAAGATCGACCGGCTCACCGACACGCGGGGTTCGCCGGCGTGTCCGGCTTCGCGCCATGCGGCGCGGAACGCGTCGATCTGCTGCGCCTGCAGCTCGTCGAACGGCAGCCCGCGGTCTTCGGTGAGGAGCGTCGACGACATGAGGTTGACGCCGATGCGACCGGCCCATTCCGCCGTGTCGCGCGTGCCGGCGCCCCACCAGACGCGCGAGCGGAGCCCGGGGGAGTGCGGCTCGATGCGCTGCCGACCGGTGCCGCCGCCGAACGGGCTGTGCGGATCGCGGTCGGCCATCCCCTCGCCCTCGATCGCGCGCAGGAACGTCGCGAAGTGCTCGCGTGCGAGGTCGGCGCCGCGCGCGTCGGCAGCGCCGGTGTAGCCGAACGCCTCGTAGCCGCGGACGACCGACTCGGGCGACCCACGGCTCACGCCGAGCGCGAGCCGTCCGTCGCTGATGAGGTCGACGGATGCCGCCTCCTCGGCCAGGTACAGCGGGTTCTCGTAGCGCATGTCGATGACGCCCGTGCCCATCTCGATGCGCTCGGTGCGGGCGGCGATGGCGGCCAGCAGCGGCATGGGCGACGACTGCTGTCGCGCGAAGTGGTGCACGCGGAAGTAGGCGCCGTTCACGCCGAGGTCGTCCATGCCCTGCGCGAGGTCGATCGCCTGGGCCATGGAGTCCCGCGCGGAGAGGATGCGTCCGCCGCCCAGCGGCCCGTAGTGTCCGAAGGAGAGGGTCCCGAAGCGCTGCACGTGTGCGACAACGCGGGTCCGGCCGGGCGCATTCCCCCGGGATGCCGACGGGGAGCCGGTGCGATGCCGGGATCCGCTCGCCTCCGTGCCGGCCATCCCGGCGGCGACGCGGGCGGCCCGTCGCCGACCGCCGGTCCGGGCCGGACGAGCGCGTGTTAGCGTGAGTCCCGAGCGAGGGGAGGTGCCGCCGATGACCAGCACGCTCGGCGCCCAGGTGCGGGTCGCGCTCGCCTGCCTCGGCCTCCTCGCCGTCCTCGTCGCCGTCGGCTCCACCGACGCGGTCACCACCGGCGCCCTGGCGCTCGCGCTCGCCGCCGTCGCGGTGACCGTCGCGCTCGTCGTCGCCGTGGCGTCCCTCTCCCACGCCCCGGGCCTCCTGACGCGTCCACGCGCGCAGATCGACCCGTCCGCGCTGGTGTCGCAGAGCGATCCGGATGCCGCGGGCCACTCGCGCCCGCGAGCTCCCGGCGCCGCGGCCTCGGCCGCGTAGCCCGCCGCGCCCACGCACCCCGTCCGGGGTGTCGTCGTCGTCCGTCGGTGCCGTCGTGGCCAGACGCCGCAACGCCGACACCGACGAACAGGACAACCGTGGACCTCTACTCCTTCCCTCCCATCGCGGCCGTGCTCCAGGCCGCCTACGGCGCCCTCATGGGGCTCGCCGACCTCCTCGCGCCGCTCGCCGGCCCCAGCGCCGCGGCCCTCGCCGTCGTCGTGGTGACGCTGCTGGTGCGCGCGGCGCTGATCCCGACCGGCATCGCGCAGGCCAAGGCCGACCGACTGCGCTCGCGGCTCGCGCCCAAGCTGCGCGCGCTGCAGGAGCGCCACCGCAAGAACCCCGAGCGCCTGCAGCGCGAGACGATGAAGCTCTACGCCGACGAGAAGGCGTCGCCCTTCGCGGGCTGTCTGCCCGTGCTCATCCAGGCGCCGATCGTCGGGGTGATCTACAGCGTCTTCCTGCACGCCTCGATCGCGGGGCACGCGAATGCCCTCCTGACCGAGGAGCTCGCCGGCGTGCCGCTCGGCACGAGCGTCGCGGGCTCCGTCGTGCACGGCGCGCTCGACCCCGCGACGGCGGTCGTGTTCGGCGCGATCGTCGCGGTGCTCGTGATCGTGGCCGAGATCACGCGCCGCGTGTGCCGTCCGAAGACGACGGATGCCCCGGCCCCGGGCATGCCGGACCTGCGCTGGCTCGGCGTCCTGCAGTTCGCCACGGCCGTCGTGGCGCTGTTCGTGCCGCTGGCCGCCGCACTCTATCTCGTGGTCACGGTGACCTGGACGCTCGTCCAGCGCATCGTGCTGCGGCGGCGCTTCCCTCTGCACGGGGGGTAGCGGGGGTAGCGGGGGTCTCGTGGCGCACGGTGGACTCACAGTCCGGATTAACGGGCCCGTCACCGTTCTCGCGACGCTTCGTCATGCGGGGAGCGTTACCTGGACGCATGGCCGACACCGACACCATCTCGCTCCCCGCCGCGCAGACGCCCACCCGTCGAGTCCGCTCGCTGTGGGATCACCTCGCCGGGATCGCGCCGACCAACCTCGGCTATCTCGCGCCGGTCGATCTCACCGCCCACGTCCGAGAGGCGTCGCCCGCCGCGATCGTTCCGGAGGAGGGGCCCGACGACGCGCGTCGTGCACGCGCGTCGCGCGACGAGCTGCTCGAGCGCGCGCGTCTTGAGGCGGCGGAGGCGGCCGCGGCCGCCGCGCGCGCCCGAGCCGAACGCGCCC
>NZ_JBDIAB010000031.1:0-21719 GCF_039812165.1 Microbacterium sp. | reverse complement strand
ATCCGTCGACCGCCCCTCGCGCGCCGCACGCTTACGCTGCGCGTTGGCGCCCTGGCTGGTGCCGCCGCCGCGCTGCGGCTCGGGAGCCGCGGTCGGCGCCACGTACGGTGCGACCTCGCCGACGAGCTTCACGAGGGCGTCGCTCGCGGGCGTCGCGGCGACGAGCGGCGCGATGATCGCGGCCTTGCGCAGGAGGTCCTTGACGTCGCGCTCCTGCCCGGGCAGCACGAGGGTCACGACCGAGCCCTCGGCGCCGGCGCGCGCGGTGCGCCCGGAGCGGTGCAGGTACGCCTTGTGCTCGGCCGGCGGGTCGACGTGGACGACGAGCTCGACGTCGTCGACGTGCACGCCGCGCGCGGCGACGTCGGTCGCGACGAGCACCTTCGCCTGCCCCGACGAGAACGCGGCGAGGTTGCGGTCGCGCTGCGGCTGCGACAGGTTGCCGTGCAGGTCGACCGCGGGGATGCCCTGCGCGGTGAGCTTCTTCGCGAGCTTCTTGGCCTGGTGCTTGGTGCGCATGAAGAGGATGCGGCGGCCCATGCCCGAGGCGAGCGTGCGCACGACCTCGTTCTTCGCGTCGGTGTCGGCGAGGGTGAAGACGTGGTGCGTCATCGCCGCGACGGGGGAGTGCGCCTCGTCGACCGAGTGCAGCACCTCGTTCTGCAGGAAGCGGCTGACGAGCTTGTCGACGCCGTTGTCGAGAGTGGCGCTGAACAGCAGCCGCTGCCCGCCGCGCGGCGTGGCGTTGAGGATGCGCGTGACCCCGGGGAGGAACCCCAGGTCGGCCATGTGGTCGGCCTCGTCGATGACGGTGATCTCGACGGCGTCGAGGGTCACGAAGCCCTGCTTCATGAGGTCTTCGAGGCGACCGGGGCACGCGACGACGATGTCGACGCCGCCGCGGAGCGCCTGCACCTGGCGGTTCTGGTTGACGCCGCCGAAGATCGTCGTGGTGGTGAGGCCGTAGGCGCGGGCGAGCGGGGCGAGCACCGCGTCGATCTGGGTCGCGAGCTCGCGCGTGGGCGCGAGGACGAGGCCGGACGGGCGGCCGGCTCGGCGCGTGCGGGCGGCGTCCTTGAGGCGCGCGACCATCGGGATCGAGAAGGCCAGGGTCTTGCCCGAGCCGGTCTTGCCGCGGCCGAGCACGTCGCGCCCGGCGAGGGTGTCGGGGAGCGTGTCGACCTGGATCGGGAACGCGGTGGTCTTGCCGTCGGCGGCGAGGACGTCGACGAGGGATGCCGGCACGCCGAGCGCGCCGAAGGAGATGTCAGTCATGGGAGGTTCTCTGGGCACGCGGTGGTGCCCGGGTCGGTGGCCCGCGCGCGGGTGCGCGCACGGGTTCGCCGTACGAAGGATGTCAGCCGACATCGGCCAGCGGGCCGGCGGCGAGGGAAGCGTTCTACGACGCGAGAAGCGCGGTGACGCGCTGCAACGATCCGACTCTACCAGTCGACCCTGTGCGTTCCCGCCGGAGGTCGGCCGCGACCCCGCGGGTAGCGTGGAGGCATGGCCCGCAGGATCTCCACCGACGAGGGGCGTGCGGCGCTCGCCGCCGTGCGCGCGGCGGACGCGGCATCCGCTCGCCCCGCCCGCGCCGACCTCGCCACGGCCGTGCGCTACCTTCTGCAGCTGCTCGTGGAGAAGGCGCCGGGCAACGCGGTCGAGGTGCGCGTGCCGCCGTTCGGCGCGGTGCAGGTGCTCGAGGGTCCGCGGCACACGCGCGGCACGCCGCCCAACGTCGTCGAGACCGACACCGCCACGTGGATCGCGCTCGCGACCGGTGCCGAGTCGTGGGCGGATGCCGTCGCCGCCGGCCGCATCCTCGCCTCGGGCACGCGCGCCGACCTGTCCGCGCTCCTGCCGTTGCGCCCCTGACCGTCCGGAACCCGGCCCCGCCCGGGGTGAGACAATGAGGACATGGTCGAGACCGCCCGCCTGCGCCGCAGCCCCAAGTTCGCGGCGTTCCTGCTGCTCGGCGCGGCGCTCGGCGTGCTGGTCGCGCTGATCCTCACCTTCGCGTTCGGCGGTGCGGGCGACGAGAGCACGTACACCGGCGTGGTCTACTCGTCCGGGCAGATCTTCGGCTTCCTGCTGCTCGGCTGCGTGCCCGCGGGCGTCGCCCTCGGCGGCGTGACGGCTCTGATCCTCGACCGCACGGTCGGACGCCGCACGCGCGAGGTGCACATCGAGCGCGAGCGCGTCCAGGACGCCGACTGACGGCATCCCGCGTCGGCGCCGTTTCTCACCGAGTCACTGCGCCCGCGTCGACTCACCGCGTTGCGGCGCAGTGACCCGGCGGCGGAGCAGTGACTCGCGTGGCGGGAGCGGGCGAGACCGCGCCGGGGCGAGTCGGGACGCCGACGCCGGCGCGCACGGACCCGGCGCTACGCGAGGTCGGCGATGATCGGCCCGACCGCGGCGTCGAAGGCCACCACGTCGCCGCGCAGCCCGTCGGTGACCGCGACGGTGAGCGACCCGATCCACCAGATGCCGCGCTGCGCGAGCGGCAGCACCTGCACGTTGAGCTCGAACGAGTGCGCGCGCCGGCCCACCTGGCGCTCGTGCTGCGCGATCGCGCTCGCGTACGCGCGGTACGACGTGCCGGTGCCGACGTGCACGGTCGCGGCGTATCGCTCGTGCATGTCGCGCGCGTAGTCGACGGCGTCCTCCGCGTACGGCAGGATCGCCCGCAGCAGCTCGCCGAAGCCCTCCGACGGCAGCGCGATGTAGGTGTCGTAGCCGTCCACGAGCTCGAGCGGCACCGACGACGGATGCGCCTGCGGCTCCACGGTCATCGCCCAGAAGGCGCGCCACTGGCGTTCGAGCACCGCCTGCTCGGCCTCGGCGCGAGGCAGCTCCGAGGGCGGCAGGCTGCGCAGCGGCGGCAGCTCGTCGGGCGA
Organism: Microbacterium sp.; assembly: GCF_039812165.1. Classification (GTDB taxonomy): domain Bacteria; phylum Actinomycetota; class Actinomycetes; order Actinomycetales; family Microbacteriaceae; genus Microbacterium. The sequence continues at coordinate 18,819 of NZ_JBDIAB010000031.1, read as the reverse complement.
GCGGATGCCGAGCACCTGACGCAGGTAGAGCGCGATCAGAACCGGGATGCCGGCATCCTCCCGCACCACCCAGTCGGGCGCACCCACGCTCATGCCGCCCATTGTAGGCGGCGACCGCGCGGGGCGGCCCGGGCCGGGGAGCGGGCGAGGGGCCGAGACCGACCACGGCGACGGGGCGGGTAGGCTGGTCCGGTGGCCTCAGCCCCCGCGAATCCCTACACCGAAGCCGGAGTCGACACCGCTGCCGGCGACCTCGCCGTAGAACTGATGAAGTCGGCCGTGCGTCGCACCCACGGTGCCGACGTGCTGGGTGGAGTCGGCGGGTTCGCCGGCCTGTTCGACGCGACGGCCTTCAAGAGCTTTGAGCGCCCGTTGCTGGCGACCAGCACCGACGGCGTCGGCACGAAGGTCGCGATCGCCCAGGCCGTCGACAAGCACGACACGATCGGGCTCGATCTCGTCGGCATGGTCGTCGACGACATCGTCGTGGTGGGCGCCAAGCCCCTGTTCATGACCGACTACATCGCGTGCGGCAGGGTCTTCCCCGAGCGCATCGCCGACATCGTGCGCGGAATCGCCGCCGGCTGCGCCGAGACCGGCACCGCGCTCGTGGGCGGCGAGACCGCCGAGCACCCGGGACTGCTCGGCATCGACGACTACGACGTCGCCGGTGCGGCCACGGGCGTCGTCGAGGCGTCCCGCGTCCTCGGCGCCGATCGCGTGCGCGTCGGCGACGTCGTGCTGGCGCTCGCCTCCAGCGGCCTGCACTCCAACGGCTTCTCGCTCGTGCGTCGCATCGTCGAGCGCGCCGGCATCCGGTACGGCGACCACGCCGCCGACTTCGGCGCGACGTGGGGCGAGGTGCTGCTCGAGCCGACGCGGCTGTACACGAGCCCGCTGCTGCGGCTCATCGCGCAGCTCGGCGACGACGTGCACGCCCTCAGTCACGTGACCGGCGGCGGCATCGCGGCGAACCTCGCACGCGTGCTCCCCCGCGGCTCGTGGGTCGAGGTCGACCGCTCGACGTGGTCGCCGCCCCCGGTCTTCCGCGTCCTCGCCGAGCTCGGGGGGCATCCCCTGGAGAGCACCGAGGGCACCTGGAACCTCGGCATCGGCTTCGTCGCGGCCGTCTCGGCCGAGAAGGCGGATGCCGCGATCACGGCGCTCGCGCACGACGGCATCGCCGCATGGCAGGTCGGGGTGGTCCGCGACGGCGCGCGCCCGGAGGGCGCATTCGAGCAGGGGGCGAAGGGCGTCGACGGCGGAGCGGTGCGGCTCGTCAGCGACTACAGCGAAGCAGGAGCGAACTAACCCCTCATGTGCGGAATCGTCGGCATCGTCGGCCAGCAGCCCGTCAACCAGGACATCTACGACTCGCTGCTCCTGCTGCAGCATCGCGGCCAGGACTCCACGGGCATCGCGACGGCCGAGTCGAACGGCGTCCTCCACCAGGCCAAGGCGCACGGCTACGTGCGCGAGGCGTTCCGCACGCGCGACATGCGGTCGCTGCTCGGCAACTCGGGGCTGGGCCACGTCCGCTACGCCACCAAGGGCAAGGCGTCGAACGAGGAGGAGGCCCAGCCGTTCTACGTGAACGCGCCGTACGGCATCGTCCTCGTGCACAACGGCAACCTCACCAACACGCGCGAGCTGACCGACGAGCTGTTCCACCGCGACCGTCGCCACCTCAACACCAGCTCCGACACCGAGCTCCTCGTCAACGTGCTCGCCAACGAGCTGCAGGCCTCGATCACCGGCCTCGAGCTCGGTCCCGACGAGATCTTCTCCGCGGTCGCACGCCTGCACGAGCGGGTCGAGGGCTCCTACGCGGCGATCGCGCTCATCGCGGGGCACGGGCTGCTCGCGTTCCGCGACCCGTTCGGCATCCGCCCGCTCATCCTCGGCACCCGCAAGGCCGAGAACGGCCGCTACGAGTGGATCGTGGCATCCGAGTCGCTCGTGCTCGAGAACGGCGGCTTCGAGATCGTCCGCGACGTCATGCCCGGCGAGGCGGTGTTCGTCGACCTCGAGGGCCACCTGCACTCGCGCCAGTGCGCCGCGGACCCGAAGCTCATCCCGTGCTCGTTCGAGTACGTGTACCTCGCGCGGCCCGACAGCGAGATGAACGGCATCTCGGTGTACGAGGCGCGGCTGCGGCTGGGCGACCGCCTCGCCGACACGATCGCGAAGTACACGCCGCGGCACGCGATCGACGTCGTCATGCCGATCCCCGACTCGTCGCGGCCGGCGGCCATGCAGGTCGCCCGCAAGCTGGGCCTGGAGTACCGCGAGGGCTTCTACAAGAACCGCTACGTCGGCCGGACGTTCATCATGCCGGGCCAGGCGGTGCGCAAGAAGAGCGTGCGCCAGAAGCTCAACGCGATGTCGAGCGAGTTCAAGGGCAAGAACGTCCTGCTGATCGACGACTCCATCGTGCGCGGCACGACGAGCAAGGAGATCATCCAGATGGCGCGGGATGCCGGGGCCAAGAGCGTCACGTTCGCGTCCGCCGCGCCGCCGGTGCGCTACCCGCACGTGTACGGCATCAACATGCCCTCGCGCCACGAGCTCGTCGCCCACGGCCGCACGATCCCGCAGATCGCCGAGGAGCTCGGCTGCGACTACCTCGTCTACCAGGAGGTCGAGGACCTCCGCGACGCCATCCTGGAGGGCTCCGACGTCGAGGACCTCGACATGAGCTGCTTCGACGGCCGCTACGTCACCGGCACCGTCACCGACGAGTACCTCGCATGGGTCGAGGGCAGCCAGGAGAGCTGAGTCCGCGGACGGACGAGGACACGGACCGTTCGGCGGTCGGCACCCCGCGCGGAGCGCCGATCCCTTCCCAACTAGGCTGAGCGGGTGAGTCAGGTCTCCGTGCGTCCGCTCTGGCAGGGACGCACCCTCGCGGTGATCGGCATCGTGCTGTTCGCCTTCTCGCTGCGCTCGGCCGTGGCGTCCCTCTCACCGCTTCTCGACCACATCGAGGCGGACTTCGAGCTCTCCGCGGTCGTCGTCGGCCTGATCGGCACGGTGCCGCCCGCATGCTACGCGGTGTTCGGCATCCTCACGCCGATGATGGAGCGCAGGTACGGGCTGGAACGGCTCGCGGTCATCGCGATGACGGGCGTCGCGCTCGGCCTGTTCGCCCGCGGCTTCGCGTTCGACTCGATCTCGCTGCTCGCGGCGACCGCGCTCGTGTTCGCGGGCGTCGGAGTCGGCAACATCCTGCTGCCGCCGCTCGTGAAGAAGTACTTCCCCGACCGCATCGGGCTCATGATGACGGTCTACTCGACGACGATGGCGGTGTCGACGTTCATCCCGCCGCTGGTCGCCGTGCCGTTGGCGGATGCCGCCGGCTGGCGCCTCGCGCTCGGCGTCTGGGCGGTGTCGGCGGTCCTGGCCATGATCCCGTGGGCGGTCATGTTCCTGCGCGAGCGCGCCGCCGCGCCGCTGGACGTGGACGAGGCGAACGCGCGCGTGCTGGGCCGGATGTGGCGGCTGCCGCTGCCGTGGGCGCTGACGATCGTGTTCGCCTCGTCGGGCAGCCTCGCCTACAGCGCGTTCGGCTGGCTGCCGGTCGTGCTCGTCGACGCCGCGGGCGTCACCCCCGCCGAGGCCGGGGTGATGCTGTCGCTGTTCGCCCTCATCGCGCTGCCGATCGCGCTCCTCGTCCCGGTGCTCGTGGTCCGCTACGAGGCGGTGCGCCTGCTGGTGTGGATCGGTGCCGTCGCCGGCGCGACCGGCCTCGGCGGGCTCATCCTGTTCCCGACCGTCGCGACGCTGCTGTGGGTGCTGCTCTACGGCATGACCGCGACCCTCTTCCCGCTCTCGCTCGTGCTCCTCGGGCTGCGAGCGCGCACGCACGAGGGCGCGGTGGCGCTGAGCGGGTTCGTGCAGAGCGTCGGCTACGGCGTCGTGGCGCTGTTCCCGCTGGGACTGGGCCTCCTCCACGACCTCACGAAGAGCTGGGTCGCACCGCTCCTCGTGCTCGTGGTCGTCGCGCTCGTCGCCATCCCGGCGGGCATGGTCACGGCGCGTCCGCACACCGTCGAGGACGAGTGGGAGCGCCGTCACGGCGCGTGGAACGGGGCCTGAGACCGAAGCGCACCTTGTGTATACGAAAAGCGCCTGATGCGCCAAAGATTGGGCAAAATCCGTGCTTAGTGTATACACTATCGGGGACGCCCGAAGGGGGGGACCATGCGAGCCGGTGAGCACGCGTACCGCACGCTGCGGAACGAGATCCAGTCCGGCGCGCTCCCCGCCGGTGCCGTGCTGGTGGAGGTCGAGCAGGCCGCTCGGCTCGGCGTGAGCCGCACCCCGCTGCGCGAGGCGCTCGGCCGGCTCGTCGCAGACGGCCTGGTCGCGCAGCAGTCCCCCCGGGTCACCGTGGTCACCGACGTCGACCGCGACGACATCCGTGCGCTCTTCGAGATCCGTCGTGCCCTGGAGGAGGCGGCGGCGCGACTCGCCGCAGCCCGTGCGGACGGCGCCGTCTTCGCCGCGCTCGCCGACGAGTTCGGCGAGGCGCACCTCGCCGGCGGCGAGGCGCTCGACGCGTACTACCGCCTCATCGCGCGGTTCGACGAAGCCCTCGACGCGGCGGTCGAGAACGACTACCTGACGGCGGCGCTCGGGAACGTCCGCACGCATCTGGTCCGCGTCCGACGTCTCGCGCGCGACAACCCCGAGCGGCTCGAGGCATCGGCCGCCGAGCACCGCCTCATCGCCGCCGCGATCGCCGCGGGCGACGCCGACCTCGCCGCGCACGCGACGCACGTGCACCTCCACAACGCGCTCGCCAGCATCCTCCGCTCGCTCGACGCCGCCGAGGCGGCGGGCGATCCGGCCGCACGGGCCGACCTCGCGACACTGACCCATCAAGGAGCAGCATGACCGTCACGCATCACCTCCGCGTCCACCGCAGCGACGAGCCCCTCGCGCGCGAGGGGCAGCTGGCCTGGCGCATCGCCGAGGTCGCGACCGACCCCGTCGAGGTGGATGCCGAGGTCGTCGACATGATCGTGAACCGGATCATCGACAACGCGGCGGTGGCTGCGGCGTCCCTCACCCGCGCGCCGGTGAGCGCCGCGCGCCAGCAGGCGCTCGACCACGCCGTCTCGGCCGGCGGTCAGGGCGCGACCGTGTTCGGCTGCGCGCTCGAGCGCCGCACGAGCCCGGAGTGGGCGGCGTGGGCGAACGGCGTCGCGGTGCGCGAGCTCGACTACCACGACACGTTCCTCGCCGCCGACTACTCGCACCCGGGCGACAACATCCCGCCGATCGTCGCGGTCGCCCAGCACGTCGGCGCCGACGGCCGCGCGCTGGTCCGCGGCATCGCGACCGGCTACGAGATCCAGATCGACCTCGTGCGCGCGATCTGCCTGCACAAGCACAAGATCGACCACGTCGCCCACCTCGGCCCGTCCGCCGCGGCCGGCATCGGCACGCTCCTCGGGCTCGACACCGCGACGATCTACCAGGCCGTCGGCCAGGCCCTGCACACGACGACCGCGACGCGCCAGTCGCGCAAGGGCGAGATCTCGACGTGGAAGGCGCACGCGCCGGCGTTCGCGGGCAAGATGGCCGTCGAGGCCGTCGACCGTGCGATGCGCGGCGAGACCTCGCCGTCGCCCATCTACGAGGGCGAGGACGGCGTCGTCGCCTGGATGCTGGACGGGCCGGACGCCTCGTACGACGTGCCGCTCCCGGCGCCCGGCGAGGCCAAGCGCGGCATCCTCGACTCGTACACGAAGGAGCACTCCGCCGAGTATCAGGCCCAGGCGTGGATCGACCTCGCCCGCAAGCTGCACGGCTCGCATCCCGCGCTCGCCGACCCCGCGAACGTCGACGCGATCGTGCTGCACACGAGCCATCACACGCACTACGTGATCGGCTCGGGCGCGAACGACCCGCAGAAGTACGACCCGACGGCATCCCGCGAGACGCTCGACCACTCGATCCCGTACATCTTCGCGGTCGCGCTGCAGGACGGCGGCTGGCATCACGTGGACTCGTACCTGCCGGAGCGTGCGGCCCGTCCCGACACGGTCGAGCTGTGGCACAAGGTCACGACGGCCGAGGATGCGGAGTGGACGCGTCGCTACCATTCCGACGACCCGGCCGAGAAGGCGTTCGGCGGCCGCGTCGAGATCCGGCTGACCGACGGGTCGACGATCGTCGACGAGATCGCCGTCGCCGACGCGCATCCGCTCGGCGCCCGCCCGTTCGCGCGCGAGGACTACATCCGCAAGTTCCGGATCCTCGCCGAGCCCGTGCTGACGCCGGAGGAGATCGAGCGGTTCCTCGAGCTCGCCCAGCGTCTGCCCGAGCTGACCGCCGACGAGGTGCGGCAGCTCACGATCGTCGCGAAGCCGGGCGTGCTGGCCGGCGCGCCGGCGCCGAAGGGGCTGTTCTGATGCGCGCCGCCACGCCGAGTTCGCAGAATCGCGCGAAGTTCGCAGGGATTCGCGCGAATGCTGCGAAGTACGCGCGATCCTGCGAAGTCCGTGGGGAGCTGGTCTGATGCTGTACTCGAACGTGTCGGCCGCCGAGAAGCGGCGTCTGCTCCGGGAGCGGCTGGCATCCGGCGAGCTGCTGCGGTTCCCGGGCGCCTTCAACCCGCTGTCGGCGCGGCTCATCGAGCGCAAGGGCTTCGAGGGTGTCTACATCTCGGGCGCCGTGCTGTCGGCCGACCTGGGCCTGCCCGACATCGGCCTCACGACGCTCACCGAGGTCGCCGGCCGTGGGCAGCAGATCGCGCGCATGACCGACCTGCCCGCCCTCATCGACGCCGACACCGGCTTCGGCGAGCCCATGAACGTCGCCCGTACGATCCAGACGCTCGAGGACGCGGGCGTGGCCGGCTGCCACATCGAGGACCAGGTCAACCCGAAGCGCTGCGGCCACCTCGACGGCAAGTCGGTCGTCGACGCCGACACCGCGATCAAGCGCATCCGTGCCGCGGTCGACGCGCGCCGCGACCCCGACTTCCTCGTCATGGCGCGCACCGACATCCGCGCCGTCGAGGGGCTGGATGCCGCGATCGACCGCGCCAAGGGGCTCGTGGACGCCGGCGCCGATGCGATCTTCCCGGAGGCGATGCGCACCCTCGCCGAGTTCGAGGCGATGCGCGCCGCGCTCGACGTGCCGATCCTCGCCAACATGACCGAGTTCGGCAAGAGCGACCTGTTCTCGGTCGACCGGCTGCGCGACGTCGGCGTGAACATCGTGATCTGGCCCGTCTCGCTGCTGCGGATCGCGATGGGCGCGGCATCCCGAGCCCTCGATACACTCACGGAGGAGGGGCACCTCACGTCGAAGCTCGGCGAGATGCAGCACCGGGCCGATCTGTACGACCTCATCGACTACGAGGGCTACAACCGGTTCGACGCGAACGTCTTCGACTTCCAGATCACCCGACAGTGACCCCGGCTGCCGCGACCCGCTGCTCGACGCCGCGGATCGCGACGGCGGAACGGGTCGTGAGAGAGGACAGAGCATGACCGATCCCGACATCAAGAAGGGCCTCGCCGGCGTCGTCGTCGACTACACGGCGGTCAGCAAGGTCAACCCCGAGACCAACTCGCTGCTGTACCGCGGCTACCCCGTGCAGGAGCTCGCGGCGACGCAGTCGTTCGAGGCCGTCGCCTACCTGCTGTGGAACGGCGAGCTGCCCACCGACGAGCAGCTCGCGGAGCTCCGTGCGGCGGAGCGGGTGCACCGCGCGCTCGACGCCGACGTCCGCGCCGCGATCGACCTGGTCCCGCTCGACGCGCACCCCATGGACGAGGTGCGCACGGCGGTCAGCCTGCTCGGTGCGCGCGACCTCGCGGGCTCGGGCTCGGTGCTGGACGCCGTCGGCACGCCCCAGGAGAACCTGCAGCGGAGCATCCTGCTCTTCGCCGCCCTGCCCTCGATCGTCGCCTACGGTCAGCGTCGGCGGCGCGGCCTCGAGCTCGTCGAGCCGCGCGACGACCTCGACTACGCGGCGAACTTCCTGTGGATGACGTTCGGCGAGGAGGCCCACCCGGTCGTCGTCGACGCGTTCAACCGCTCGATGATCCTGTACGCCGAGCACTCGTTCAACGCCTCGACGTTCACGGCGCGCGTCGTCACCTCGACCCTGAGCGACCTGTACTCGGCGGTCGTCGGGGCGATCGGCGCGCTGAAGGGCCCGCTGCACGGAGGCGCGAACGAGGCCGTGCTGCACATCTTCGACGAGATCGGCTCGGCCTCGAACGTCGTGCCGTGGCTCGACGCCGCGCTTGCCTCGAAGCGCAAGATCATGGGCTTCGGGCACCGCGTGTACAAGCGCGGCGACTCGCGCGTGCCGACGATGAAGGCCGCGCTCGACACCCTCGTCGCGCACTACGACCGTCCCGACGTCGCCGCGCTCTACGACGCGCTCGAGAGCGAGTTCGTCGCGCGCAAGGGCATCTACCCGAACCTCGACTACCCGTCGGGCCCCGCCTACAACCTGATCGGGTTCGACACCCTGACCTTCACGCCGCTGTTCATCGCCGCCCGCATCACCGGCTGGACCGCGCACATCATCGAGCAGCAGGCGTCGAACGCGCTCATCCGCCCGCTGTCGGCGTACAACGGTCCCGACGAGCGGCACGTCGCCGGCTACGTGCCCGACACCGCGGCCGTGGACGTGCAGGAACGCGTCGAGGAGGCCGCCGAGTAGCGCTCCGCGAAGCTCCCGCGACCGCGCGACGCCCTCGCCTGCGCGCGGCGCCGGGGGCGCCCGCGTGCCTCACCGAAGCGCTAGGCCTTCTCGAGCTCGTCCTCGTCTTCGTCGGCGTACTGGTCGGCCCACTTGTCGACGTACTCGTCGTCGTCGTGGTGACCGAGCTCGCGTTCGAGCGCAGCGTAGTTCACGCTCGGGCTGTAGGACTTCAACTCCCGCGCGATCTTCGTGTGCTTTGCCTTCTGACGGCCGCGCCCCATGCGAGACCCCCTCGATTCTGAATCACGGGCTGCAGCTTGCCCGTCGCAATGACGAACCGGCTCTGGGCCGGGAAGAGTAGCATTCAGATTACCACGGAGCCCCCGGGCCGGCGCCGGTCGCGCCGGGCCGCAGCAACGCGAAGGAGCAGTCCATGGACACGGACGCGGCCGCGAACATTCCGCACAAGGGCGTCATCGTCGGCGTCGTGCCCGGGCAGTCGCCGCGGCTGCTGCGCGAGGGCGCCCGCTACGCGAAGCTGTTCCAGGCTCCGCTGGTGGTGCTGCACGTCGACGTCATGCGGTTCGTCACCTACGAGGACCCGGACGGGTACGTGGGCTCGACGCCGGTCGACCTCGGCGCCGCCGCGGCCGAGTCGGAGCTCGCCCTCGTGCACGCGGACGCCTCCGCCGTCCTCGCCGGATCGGGGGTCGACTGGAGCGTGCATCAGCTCGTCGGCGACCCCGCGCTGGCGATCAAGCACGCGGCCGACAAGAGCGACGCCCGGCTGATCGTCGTCGGCACCCGCAAGCGGGGCCTCGGCGAGTCGATCCGCGAGTTCTTCACCGGCTCGGTGGCGGCGCGGCTCGCGCACCGCCAGCAGCGCCCGATCCTCGTCGTGCCGCTGGGCGAGCCCGCGTCGGACGACGAGGAGCTCTGGCCCGAGTCCTGAGCGCGCTCGCCTCGCTTCCCCGAGTCACTCCTCGGGGACCGACTCACTGCGCCGCTGCGCAGTGAGTGGCCGGTTGGGCAGTGACTCGGGGGAGATGGGCGCGCACGTGCGCGCCCGGGCCTCAGCGGCGCAGGGCCCGCGTGACGTCGCGGCCGGCGCTGTCGAGCGCGGCGACGAGGGCGTCGACGACGGATGCCTCGAGCTCGCCGCCGCGGGCGACGTGACCGCGCAGGTCGGCCCGCACCTCGCTGCGGAACGTCGTGAGGGCCTCGTCGGCCCGCTGCAGCTGCTCTCGCGAGGCGACGCGGACGTCGTCCTCGGCGGGGGTGCTCCGCGCCGACGCGCGCTCGGCCTGCGCGGCCGCGGCGAGGTCGGCCCGCAGGCTCCGCATCGCGTCGCGCACGCTGCCGCGCACCTCGTCGGCGATGAGCCGCACACTGTCGGCCAGGTCGGCCTCGATGCCCTGGAGGTCGTCGGCGCGCGCGCGGACCTCGGCGCGGCCGGCATCCGTGATCGCGTAGACGGTCTTGCGCCCGTCGACGGTCTTGGTGACCAGGCCCTCCTCCTCGAGCTTCGCCAGGCGCGGGTACACCGTGCCGGCACTCGGGGTGTAGGTGCCGCCGGTGCGGTCGGACAGCGCCTGCATGAGGTCGTAGCCATGCCGCGGCCCCTCGTCGAGGAGGTTCAGCAGGTACAGGCGCAGGTCGCCGTGGGAGAAGACCGGGGCCATCGTCACCACTCCTCTTCGGGCTCGGGGCGGCGCAGCACGGTGATGTCGCCGGAGACCGAGTTGACGCGCACGTCGACGAACGTGCCGCTGAGCTCGCCCGCCGAGCCGGTGTAGTTGGTCGTGGGGCCGGTGCCCTGGCCCGAGCGGACGACGCCGTCGACCAGGACGCGGCCGCTGACGCTGCGCAGCACGTAGTTGGCGGGCAGGCCCTCGTCGATGCGCACGGTCGCGTTGCCGCTCACCGTGTTGAGGCTCACACCGTGGACGGGGCCGGCCGAGTCGACGAGCATCGCGCCCGAGACCGTGTCGACGGTGGCCTTGCGGATCGTGCCGGTGGCGGCGATGTCGCCCGAGACCGAGTTGGCGCTGAGCGCCCCCACGAGCCCGCGCACCTGCACCTCGCCCGAGACGGCGTTGACGGACAGATCGCCGGTGAGCCCGTCGACGATGATGTCGCCCGAGACCGTGTTGAGCCGCGCTTCGGACGCCAGGCCCGACACGAGCGCGCTCGCGTTGACGACTCCGAGGGTCAGGGCGATGTCGCGGGGCACGGCGACGCTGATCTCGGCCTTGGGGCCGCCCGCGCCGAAGTTGCGGAACACCTCGAGGAAGTTGTCCCAGCGCAGCTGCGGGTGGTCGATCTCGACCACGTCGCCGGAGACCTCGATGCGGAGGTCCTTGACGGTGACGGCGTGCACCTCGATGCGCACGCCCGGCTCGTCGTGCCCGACGACGTCGATCTGGCCGCCGACGAGGCCGATCTTGAGTTTGCGGACGTCGTCGAGGTCGATGACGCGGGTCTCACCGGGGTGGATGAGCCACTTCTCGAGGGTCATGGGATGCTCCTGGTTCGCGGATGGATCGCGCTATATCGCGTTACGGGAAGCATAACACGATATATCGTGAATCGCGGACCAGTCGTGCGCTGCGCATCCGTGCGGACGTCGGACTGCAGCCCGACATGACGAAGAGCGGATGCTGAAACGGCATCCGCTCTTCGCGTATCCGTGTTCAGCTGCGGGCGGCGCTGGGGACGCCGACCGCATCCGTTTCCCCCGAAGCGACCCGGGTTAAGGGGAGTCCCGGATCGCCCCCACGGCAAGTCGTCTCGGCGGTCTGGGGTCCGACGAGATCTCTGGTTAACGACAGTTCACCAGGTCTCTGGACATCCGTCAAGATTTTTTTGGACGACTGTCCGAGAAACGTGCCTGCTCGGGCTTTCGTCGGCGTATGATCGGGGCCAGCACGAGCCGACGGAGGTGCAGCATGGGGACGCTGACCGCACGGACGACCAGGACGCGAGCGGACAAGTTCGCGTCTCGCCGCAGGATGCTCGCCGAGGCCGCTCTGGCGACGATCGCCGAGCGCGGCTTCGCGAACACGGGCCTGCGCGAGATCGCGCACCACTCCGCGCTCTCGCACGGCTCGCTGCACTACTACTTCCAGGACAAGGACGATCTCATCGCCGAGGCGGTCTGGCTGAACAAGTCAGAGTGCGCGCGCCGGTACGACGAGATCGTCGTGACGTCCGGCGACGCCACCGAGCTCGTCGAGCGCGTCGCCGACGCGATGGCCGCCACGTTGCGCGACGACGCGTCGCTGCACCGCCTCTGGTACGACCTGCGCAACCAGTCGCTGTTCGAGGACGGCTTCCGCGACACCATCGTGCGCATCGACGCGCTCCTCGAGCAGATGGTGTGGGCGATCGTGCAGCGCCACTCCGAGCTCACCGGCCGCCCGCCGATCCTCGAGCCCGACGTCGCGTACGCGCTGGTCGACGGGCTCTTCCAGAACGCGCTGATCCGGTTCCTCCGCGGCGATCCCGGGGCGATCGACCGCCTGCGACGCGACTGCGCGGGCCTGTTCTCGTCGCTCACCTGATCCGATCGACGCCGGATGCCGGCCGCCACGGCCGTGTCCCGCCTCCGTCCCGGCGCACGAGAGTACCGTGTGGCCGTGGCATCCGCACGGTGGTTCTCCCCGGTGTCGCTGGGCCTGGTCGTCCTCGGCGGCGCGGTCGGCGTCGCCGCGCGCGCCGCGCTGATCGTGCCGCTCGACGGCACGCATCCGCTCGTCGTGCCGGCGGTGACGCTCGCGATCAACCTGCTGGGCTCGCTCCTCCTCGGCGTGATCGTGGGCTGGCTCGACGACCGGCATGCGCGCTGGCGGGTGCTGCTCGGCACCGGCGTGATGGGCGGCTTCACCACCTACAGCGCGTTCGCGGTGCAGGCGGTGTCGACCTTCACCGCCGCGCCGGTCGTGGGGCTCGCGCTCATGGTCGTGTCGCTGTTCGGCGGCGTCCTGGCCGCGGCAGCGGGACTGCTGGTCGGGCGCCGCATCGCCGACGTGCCCGGCGAGATCGAGCCCCTCGGAGACGCCGAATGAGCGCGCTGGGCCCGGGCGAGGTCGCGGCGATGGTCGTCGGCGGGGGCCTGGGAGCGGGGGCTCGCTACGTCGTCGACGCGTTCGTGCAGCGCGGGAGGGGCGATGCCTTTCCCGCCGGCATCCTCATCGTCAACGTCACCGGCTCGTTCCTGCTGGGACTCGTGACCGGACTCGGAAGCGTCGTCGCACCCGCCTGGATGTCGATCCTCGGCGTGGGCGTCCTCGGCGGCTACACGACGTTCAGCACGGTCATGGTCGAGACCGTGCTCCTCGCGCAGCGCCGGCGGCGCGACTGGGCCTGGGTGAACCTGCTGGTCACCCTCGCGGCCGCCGTCGTCGCCGCCGCGGCGGGCGTCGGGCTGGGCGCGCTCGTGCCGCGCTGACGGCGCCGGCGGCGGCGGGAACGCGTGCGATACTGAGCCGATACATCCGTGTATCGGCTTCGTCCCGTCGCCCGTCCTCTCGTCCGCAAAGGCCCTCCGTGTCGAACCTCGCCGTCCTGAGCCTGCGGAACCGCGCGCTCATCGCCCTCATCACGGTCGTCGCGGCGATCTTCGGCGGAATCGCCCTCACGAGCCTCAAGCAGGAGCTCATCCCGTCGATCGAGTTCCCGCAGCTGTCGATCGTCACGACCTACCCGGGCGCCTCGCCCGAGGTCGTCAGCAACGACGTCTCCGGGCCGATCGAGACCGCGATCCAGGGCGTGCCGGGCCTGGAGTCCACGAGCTCCACGAGCACCACCAACGCGTCGATCGTGCAGGCCTCGTTCACATACGGCACCGACCTCGCGACCGCCGAGCAGAAGATCCTGCAGGGCATCAACCGCATCAAGAGCCAGCTGCCCGAGGGGCTCGAGCCGAACGTGCTCAGCTTCTCGATCGACGACTTCCCGGTCATCCAGCTCGCGGTGACCGGCTTCGACGACGAGCAGTCGATCCAGGCCCGGCTGGAGTCGACCGTCGTGCCCGATCTGCAGGACGTGGCCGGCGTCAACGCCGCGCAGGTGGTCGGCGGGCGCGGCCAGCGCGTCACGATCACGCCCGACGCGGCCGCGCTCGCCGCCGCCGGCTACACGCAGCAGGCCATCCGCGACGCGCTCGACCGCAACGGCGCGTTGTTCCCCGGCGGCCAGATCACCGAGGACGGCCAGACCCTCACCGTGCAGACCGGCGCGAAGATCGCCTCGATCGAGGAGCTCTCCGCGCTTCCGCTCGTGCCGGCGAACGCCGAGCAGTTCCGGGCCGGCGCGGTCACGATCGCCGACGTCGCGACGGTCGTGCAGGAGCAGGACCCGGTGCAGACGATCTCGCGCGTCGACGGCAAGCCGGCGCTCACGATCGCCGTCACGAAGCTGCCCGCCGCCAACACGGTGGACGTGTCGCGCGGCGTCCTGGCCGTGCTGCCCGACCTCGAGCGCGCGGTCGGCGGGGGCGCCGAGTTCACCGTCGTGTTCGACCAGGCGCCGTACATCCAGCAGTCCATCGAGTCGCTCGCGCAGGAGGGCCTCCTCGGCCTCGTCTTCGCGGTGCTCGTGATCCTCGTCTTCCTGCTGTCGGTGCGCTCGACGCTGGTCACGGCGATCTCGATCCCGACCAGCGTGCTGATGACCTTCGTCGGCATCCAGGCGTTCGGCTACTCGCTCAACATCCTCACGCTCGGCGCGCTGACGATCGCGATCGGCCGCGTCGTCGACGACTCGATCGTCGTGATCGAGAACATCAAGCGCCACTACGTCGGCGACGCCGACAAGCTCCGCTCGATCGTCCGCGCCGTGCGCGAGGTGGCCGCCGCCATCACGGCGTCGACGATCACGACCGTCGCGGTGTTCCTGCCGATCGCGTTCGTGGGGGACATGACCGGCGAGCTGTTCCGCCCCTTCGCCCTCACGGTCACCCTCGCGATGTCGGCGTCGCTGCTGGTGGCCCTCACGATCGTGCCGGTGCTGGCGTACTGGTTCCTGCGGCCCGGCGCCCCCGTGCTCGACGACGGCGGCCGCCAGATCGACCCGGAGAGCCCGGACGCCCCGCCGTCGCGCCTGCAGCGCTACTACCTGCCGATCCTGCACTGGACGCTCTCGCACTCGTGGATCACGCTGCTGCTGGCCGTGCTCGTGCTGGGCGGCACGGTGGCGGCGGCGCCCTTCATGAAGACGAACTTCCTCGGCGACTCGGGGCAGAACACCTTCACGATGACCCAGACGCTGGGGGCGGCGAGCTCGCTCGACGAGGAGGACGCCGCGGCCCAGAAGGTCGAGGAGGCCATCGCCGACGTCGACGGCGTGCAGACCGTGCAGGTCTCGATCGGCTCGTCGGGCTCGGCGCTGCGCGACGCGTTCACCGGCGGAGGCGGCGGCGTCACCTATTCGATCACGACCGACCCGGATGCCGATCAGCTCGCCGTGCGCGAGGCGGTGCAGCACGCGGTCGCCGACCTCGACGACGTCGGCGAGCTCACGATCGCCGCCGGCGGCGGCTTCGGCTCCAGCGACATCGAGATCGACGTCACCGCCCCCGACCAGTCGACGCTGCAGGCGGCGACGGACGCCGTCGTCGCCGCCGTCGACGGACAGGAGGGCATCAGCCAGGTGACCTCGAACCTCGCGGCATCCCTCCCGTACATCGCCGTCACGGTCGACCGGGCCAAGGCGGCGGCGCTCGGCCTGTCGGAGGTCGCGGTCGGCGCGCTCGTGTCGAACACCATGCAGCCGCAGCGCATCGGCTCGGTCGAGATCGACGACACCGCGCTCACCGTCTACCTCGCGGCCTCGCAGACGCCCGCGACGCTCGACGAGCTGCGCGTGCTCACCGTGCCGTCGGCGACCGGCCCCATCCCGCTGCAGCAGGTGGCGACCGTCGCCGAGAGCCAGGGACCCACGTCGATCACGGCGCAGCGCGGGCAGCGCACCGCGACCGTGACGGTCACCCCCGCCGGCGACGACCTCTCGACCGCGTCGGCGACCGTCACGCGGGCGCTGCTCGACGCCGACCTGCCGAAGGCGGCGGACGCCGAGCTCGGCGGCGTCGTGTCGCAGCAGCAGGACGCGTTCGGCCAGCTCGGGCTCGCGATGCTCGCGGCGATCCTCATCGTCTACATCGTGATGGTGGCGACGTTCAAGTCGCTGCGTCAGCCGCTCCTGCTGCTCGTGTCGGTGCCGTTCGCGGCGACCGGCGCCATCCTGCTGCAGATCGTGACCGGGGTGCCGCTGGGCGTGGCATCGCTCATCGGCGTGCTCATGCTGATCGGCATCGTCGTGACCAACGCGATCGTGCTCGTCGACCTCGTGAACCAGTACCGCGAGAAGGGGCTGTCGGCCCACGACGCGACGGTCGCGGGCGGCTCGCGGCGACTCCGTCCGATCCTCATGACGGCGCTCGCGACGATCTTCGCGCTCACGCCCATGGCGCTCGGCATCACCGGGCACGGCGGCTTCATCTCGCAGCCGCTCGCGATCGTCGTGATCGGCGGGCTCATCTCCTCGACGGTGCTGACGCTGCTGGTGCTGCCGACCCTCTACAACCTGGTCGAGGGAGCACGCGAGCGCCGTGCGCGCCGGACGGGGCCCGCGGCGGCCGCGACCGCATCGGACGCACCGGCGGACGGTGCAGCGTCGGCCGCACATGACGACCCGGACCTGCATCCTCGCCGCAGCCTGCATCATCCGCGATGATCTCGTCCGTCTGACGAGCCGCGACCGTCCACTCGGTGTGCGACGTCGGCGCGCCGGCGCACGGCAGCGGCGAGAAGCGCCCCGCCGGGCGCACGGACTCGTCGGCGGTCGCCGTGCGCTCGGACTCGTGGCGCAGGAGGCGCAGGCGCAGTCCGCGGGAGAAGACCGCCGTCCACAGCCCGATGAGCGTGAACCCGATCAGCTCGAACCCGGCGAGGTTGATGAGCCCCGCGGCGAACACGACGATGGCGGCGGAGAGCACCACGATGACCGCCAGCGTCACGACCCGCAGGCGCGCGGAGAGCGCCCGTCGTGCGCGCACCGCGAGGCCGAGCATCACGATGAAAGAGAGCATCGCGCCGCTGGCGGCGCGATCGTGCAGGAACTCGTTCGTGTTCAGGGGCACCAGGCCCACGGCGCTCAGATGCACGCCGAGCGAGCCGACGCCGAGCGTGAACACGTCGCATCGTCGGCGGTGGGCCGGGTCGGCGATGGCCAGCAGCTCGAGCCGCGTGCGGATCGCGAAGCAGCTGAACAGCACCCCCGCGACGATGATGGTGAGGTTGAAGACGTGACCGGACAGGTCGGGGTAGGTGCCGAGCTTGCTGAAGTGCAGTCGCCACCAGTCCTTGTCGGACGTGGTCAGGATGGAGATGGCGACCCCGACCGCGAGGACGGTCGTGGCGGCGGTGGACAGGTGCTCGGCACGGAGGCGCTCATGACGAAGAGGATCGACAGCGCGCAGCCGTGAGATCACGGTCGGCGGCGCGAAGACGGCGATTGCGGACATCGTGGCTCACAGATCGAAAAGTGGCGTCGCCGAACCACATCCCTCCCCGGATGGTTCGACGCCGCCGGGGCGAAAAAGACTCCCCAGCCCGAGTGGTCGGGACCACTCGCCCCCAATCGTATCCGGCTCGCCTGAGCGCGTGTCCCCCAAATGGTGGGGAAACGCAGTCTCACCCGATCAGGCCGGCAGGCTCACACGATCACGGCGCGTATTCGATGCCCCACTGACCGGCCCAGCGCTCGCCGGGCGCGAGAATCCGCAGGTCCTGCCCGGAGTTGAACGCGTTCGCGGGAGCCGTCATCGGCTCGATCGCGACCGCGAGCTCCTGGCCGGGATAGCGGTCGGTCGTGAAGACCTGCACGTAGTCGAACCCCGGTCCCTGCCATAGCGAGACCGACCGCCCGTCCGGGGCCGTGAGCGTCGTGCGGACCCGGCCGTCGTCGTCGCGGGCCAGGTCGCCGAACGCGGTGTCGAGCGACAGGTCGCCGAGCCGTCGCGGCGCGCGCAGGTCGGTCGCGGCATCCACGGGCGTCTGGGCGGTCGGGATGAGCCGCTCGTCCACCTCGAAGCGCGTCTGCGCGTCGAGCCGGATCGTCAGCTCGGCGGTCGGGACGCCGCCGAGCTGGACGTACGGGTGCGTGCCGAGGGCGAAGGGCGCGGCATCCGTGCCCCGGTTGACCACCTCGTGGGTCACGGTGAGGCCGCGCGGGCCGACCTCGTAGGCGACCGTGCTGTCGAGGAGGAACGGATAGCCGGTCTGCGGGAACACGGTCGCGGCGAGGACGACGCGGTGCGGCTCCTCGGCGACCGGCTGGTAGGGCATGAAGCGCAGCAGCCCGTGCGACGCGTTGCCATACGCGGGCTCGCTGATCGCCAGCTGGCGGGTGACGCCGTCATGGGTCCAGCGGCCGCCGGCGACGCGGTTGGGCCACGGGAGCAGCACGATCCCCGACGCCGCCGGCGTGGGCGACGTGTCGGGGTAGGAGGGGACGAGGTCGACTCCGTCGACGGTCAGCGCGCGCAGGGCGGCGCCGACCTGCGTGATCTCGGCGTGGACGTCGTCGGCGGCGATGCGGAAGCGGATGCCGGTGGGATCGGGTGCCATGCCTCGAAGGTAGCGTCCGTGACCGGCGTTCTCCCAGTGACGTTCGCTAAGCTCGTGCGGTCGGCTCGTGACACCGTGTGTACGGGTGGGTTTGTGAGTCTGAGGGCCGATGGTGTGCGTCGATCGACGCCCATGACCATCACATGAATGGCCCCCGGCCGACGACAGTCCGGGTCTGCTCGCCAGGGGCGAGCGCTGTTCTCGTGCGAGAGAACCCAGAAGGACGACCCATGCCCAAGAGCAAGAAGCCGGCCGGCGGCCGCGCCCACGACTTCGACCCGCGCTACGCGAGCGCCCGAAAGCACCGCCCCGGCGAGTCCTCGTCGGGCAAGACGGGCTCCAAGAGCCCGAAGCACCGCGGCTACCGGCCCGAGGCCGAAGCCGGCCCCGCCGGTGCCCCGGCGAAGAAGAAGCGCTGGACCGCGCAGGAGAGGGCGGGTCGCGACGAGGCCCGCGGCATCCGCACGCACGCGCGCGGCGACCGGGCCGGCGGCGCGGGCCTTGCCGAGCGCG
>NZ_JBDIAB010000030.1:0-22328 GCF_039812165.1 Microbacterium sp. | reverse complement strand
TCGTGGGCGAGGTCAGCTCGATCGGGATGACCGGGCAGTCCTTCCACAGCCGCTCGAGACCGTAGAAGATCCGCTCCTGCTCGTGGAACACGTGCACGACGAGGTCGCCGAAGTCGAGCAGGATCCAGCGGGACTCCTGACGGCCCTCGCGGCGGATGCGCTTGTGCCCGGCGAGGAGCAGCTTGTCCTCGACCTCGTCGGCGATCGCCGCGACGTTGCGCTCGCTGCGCCCCGTGACGATGAGGAACGCGTCGACGAGCGGAAGCGGGAGCGACACGTCGAGCGCGACGAGATCCTCGCCGCCCTTGGCGACGGCGGCATCCGCCGCGATCTGCACCATCTCGCGTGCGGCGTCGGTCGCCGTCATCGGAACACCCCGGTTGCGAACGAGAGGATCAGGACGCCGGTGAGTCCGAGCGCCAGCACGCCCGCCGTGATGGCGAGGATCATCATGATCCTGTTGGTCTTCTCGGGGGCCGGCGGGGCGACGAGCTCCTCGCCGCTCTTCATCGTGCTGACGGCGGCGCTGGCCGAGACCGGGATCGGCGACGAGTGCAGCGGAAGCTCCTCGTCGAGGATCGTGGCATCCGTCGACTTGTCGTCGGTGGTGCCGGGCGCGGTGCCGGTCGAGCCGAAGCTCTCGGGCAGCTCGTACGAGCCGGTGATGATCACGTCGCCGCTGCCCTGCACCGGCACGACGAGGGGCCCCGTGATCGGCGTCTGCGAGAGGATGAGCGCGTTGGGGGTCGCGACCGACCCGTCGGTCGGACCGCTGCGGGTCAGCAGGTGGTCGAACGAGGGCGGAGCGGCGACGGATGCCGCCTCGCCCGCGAGCAGGTCGGCGCCGAGGTCGGCGGCGATCACGCGCGGGCTCTCGTCGTCCTCGTCTGAGGCCTCTTCGGCGGACTCGTCCTCGGCGGACTCGTCGCCCTCGACGACGGCCTCCAGGACGATCTCCTCCGGCGCGTCGTCGGCGGCCGGCTCGGCCGGCGCGGTCTCGACGACGACCGCCTCGACGACGGGCTCCTCCGCGGCGGGTGCGGTCGTGCCGGGCGCGGTCGTGCCGGGCAGGATGATCGGGATGCCCTGCGTGCGCATCTCCCGTATTCGGCGACGCGTCAGCGGCGGGTTCTGAGGTGGGTCGGTCGGACTCATGAGCTGCTCCGATAGAGATGGTGCTTCGCTATGTACTGGACGACCCCGTCCGGGACGAGGTACCAGACCGGGTTGCCGCGGCGAACGCGGGCACGGCAGTCGGTCGAGGAGATCGCCAGCGCCGGCACCTCGAGCTGGCTGACGTCGTCGCCCGGCAGCCCGTCGGTGCTCAGCACGTGGCCCGGGCGCGAGACGGCGACGAAGTGCGCCAGCTCCCACAGCTCGGCGTGGTCCTTCCAGCTGAGGATCTGCGCGATGGCATCCGCGCCGGTGATGAAGAAGAGCTCGGCACCGGGGCGGCTGTCACGCAGGTCGCGCAGGGTGTCGATCGTGTACGTGGGGCCCTCGCGGTCGATGTCGACGCGGCTGACGGTGAAGCGGGGGTTGGATGCCGTCGCGATCACCGTCATGAGATAGCGATGCTCGCTGGGCGTGACCTCGTTCTTGTGCCAGGGCATGCCGGTCGGCACGAAGACGACCTCGTCGAGATCGAACGACTGCGCCACCTCGCTCGCCGCGACGAGGTGGCCGTGGTGGATCGGGTCGAACGTCCCGCCCATCACCCCGATGCGCGGGGCGCGTGTGGGTGTCATACGCGGGGCCTAATGGTGGCCGTGGCCCGCCTGCACCACATCGTTCGCGTGCTCGGCCGCATAGGCGGCCGCCTTGCCCGAGTGGCGGTTCGCCACGTTGCGGTAGGAGAAGGTGATGAAGCCCAGCAGCAGGAACACCGCGAGAGCGATCACGCCGAAGATCATCGTCTCCTGCTGGACGTTGCCTTGGTGCT
Source organism: Microbacterium sp. (assembly GCF_039812165.1). GTDB lineage: Bacteria > Actinomycetota > Actinomycetes > Actinomycetales > Microbacteriaceae > Microbacterium. The sequence continues at coordinate 20,386 of NZ_JBDIAB010000030.1, read as the reverse complement.
CGGCCTCCTCGGCGACGAGGGCGACGATCGTGGCGAGAGTCATGGAGGGCTCCGTTTCGGTGTTCGGGGCGACGCGGTGTCAGTCTACGGGTTCACGACCTGATCTGTCCGGAGCCGCGGGCCAGCCACTTCGTGCTGGTCAGCTCCGGAAGACCCATGGGACCGCGCGCGTGCAGCTTCTGGGTCGAGATGCCCACCTCGGCGCCGAAGCCGAACTCCCCGCCGTCGGTGAACCGCGTCGACGCGTTCGCCATGACCACGGCCGAGTCGACCTCGGCGAGGAAGCGCTCCGCGCGCGCCTCGTCGGCGGTCACGATCGACTCGGTGTGGTGCGTGGAGTACGTGCGGATGTGCGCGAGGGCGTCGTCGAGGTCGTCGACGACGCGCATCGACAGCTCGAGGCTCATGTGCTCGGTCGCCCAGTCGGCCTCGGTCGCGGGCACGACGTCGGCGGCGAGACCGCGCACGGCGTCGTCGCCGTGGATCACGACGCCCGCCTCCTGCAGCGCGGCCGCGATCGGCGGCACGAGCCGGTCGGCGGCGTCGCGCAGCACCAGCACGGTCTCGACCGCGTTGCACACGCTCGGACGCTGCACCTTGCCGTTGACGACGATGTCACGGGCCCAGTCCAGCGGCGCCGACGAGTCGAGCACGACGTGCACGACGCCCGCGCCGGTCTCGATGACGGGCACCGACGACTCGGTCACGACGGTCTCGATGAGCTGGGCGCTGCCGCGCGGCACGAGCACGTCGACCACGCCGCGCGCGTGCATGAGCGCCCGGGCGCCGTCACGGCCGAAATCGTCGACGGTCTGGATCGCCTCGGGGTCGACGTCCTGCGCGGCGAGGGCCTCGCGCATCGCGTCGATGAGCGCGGCGTTCGTGGTCTGCGCGGCGGTGCCGCCGCGGAGCACAACGGCGTTGCCGGAGCGCAGCGCGAGGGCCGCGATGTCGACGGTCACGTTGGGGCGCGCCTCGTAGATCGAGCCGACGACCCCGAACGGCACCGAGACCTTCTGCAGGCGGATGCCGTTGGGGAGGGTCCGCTCGTCGAGCACGCGGCCGACCGGGTCGGGCAGGCGTGCGACGTCGCGCACCGCCGCCGCGAGCGCGTGCACGCGCGCGTCGTCGAGCCGCAGGCGGTCGAGGAGTCCGGTCGACAGGCCGCCCTCACGCCCGCGGGCGAGGTCCTCGGCGTTGGCGGCGACGATCTCGGCCGTGCGGGCCTCGATCGCGTCGGCGATCGCGTCGAGGAGGGCCGACTTCGCGGCATCCGTCAGCAGCCCCACCTGTCGCGACGCATCCTTCGCGAGCAGCATGCGTTCCTCGGCGGTGGCGGTCAGGGTGCTCATCCGGCCAGTCTACCGAGGGCGGTGCGCCGCAGAGGGCGGGATGCCGGCCCTCCGGCGCCGGTCAGCCGCGGGCGCTCGTGCGCACGGGCCCCGTGAGCGGCGAGCGGTCCGCCGCCGGGTTGGGCGCGAACCACGTGCCGATCGGCTCGCCGCGCAGCGCCTCGTCGACCAGGTCGGCGCTCGTGACGAGCACGCCGATGCCGGCCGAGGCGGCCAGCCGTGCGGCAGACACCTTGGTGGCCGCTCCCCCGGTGCCGACGCTGTTGACGACCACCGATCCGAACTCGAAGCCCTGCAGGTCGTCGCCGTAGCCGACGCGGTCGATGGGCGTCGCGCCCGGCTCGGTCGGCGGACGCGTGTAGAGGCAGTCGATGTCGCTCAGGAGCACGAGCGCGTCGGCGACGATGAGCTGCGCGACGAGGGCGGCGAGCCGGTCGTTGTCGCCGAAGCGGATCTCGTGGGTCGCGACGGTGTCGTTCTCGTTGACGATCGGGAACAGGCGCAGTCCCAGCAGGCGCTCCATCGCGCGGCGCGCGTTGGAGCGGTGGGTCGGGTTCTCCAGGTCCCCCGCGGTGAGGAGCACCTGGCCCGCCACGATGCGGAAGGGCCGCAGCGCCTCCTGGTAGCGGTAGACGAGGATGTTCTGCCCCACGGCGGCGGCGGCCTGCTGCGTGGCGAGATCGGTCGGACGGTCGTCGAGGTCGAGGAACGGCATGCCCGTCGCGATCGCGCCGGACGACACCAGCACGAGCTCGACGCCGCGCCCGTAGGCGGCGGCGAGGCCCTCGACGATGGCCGGGATGCGGTGCGCGTTCTCGCCGCTGATGGACGACGAGCCCACCTTCACGACGATGCGGCGGGCGCGGGCGATGTCGGCGCGTTCGTGGACGATCATCGGTCGTCTCGATCCTCCTCGTCTCGGCGCCCGGCGAGGCGCTCCGCCTCGAGCTCGGCGCGGGCCTCGGCCTTGGCGTCCATGCGCTCGTGGTACCGCTCGCGTCGCTGCGACGAGGTCCTGCGCGTGCTCAGGTCGAGGCGCGGGTCGGTGCCGCGCGGAGCGGTCATGAGCTCGGCGGCCGACGAGAGGGACGGATGCCAGTCGAACACGATCCCGTCGCCCTCTCCGATCACGACGGTCGAGCCGGCGGTGGCACCGACGCGGAACAGCTCGTCCTCGACGCCGAGCTTCTCGAGGCGGTCGGCGAGGAAGCCCACGGCCTCCTCGTTCTGGAAGTCGGTCTGCTGCACCCAGCGCACGGGCTTCGCGCCGAGGATGCGGTACACGTTGCCGTACGTGCCGCCCTCGATGCGCACCTCGAAGTCGCGCTCGGCACCGCGCGGGCGGATGACGACGCGCTCCGGCGCGGGCGCGGCGGCCGCGGCGGCACGGTGGGCGGCCACGATCTCGGCGAGCGCGAAGGTCAGGGGACGCAGGCCCGCGCGGCTGACCGCGGAGATCTCGAACACGCGGAACCCGCGCGCCTCGATGTCGGGCCGCACCAGGTCGGCGAGGTCCCGCGCCTCGGGCACGTCGACCTTGTTGAGCGCGACGAGCTGCGGGCGCTCGAGGAGAGGCACCTGGCCGTCGGGCACCGGATAGGCGGCGAGCTCGGCGAGGATGACGTCGAGGTCGCTGAGCGGGTCGCGTCCGGGCTCGAGCGTGGCGCAGTCGAGCACGTGGACGAGCGCGGTGCACCGCTCGACGTGGCGGAGGAACTCGAGCCCGAGCCCGCGTCCCTCGCTCGCGCCCTCGATGAGTCCGGGCACGTCGGCCACGGTGAAGCGCACGTCGCCGGCCTCGACGACGCCGAGGTTCGGGTGCAGGGTCGTGAACGGGTAGTCGGCGATCTTGGGGCGTGCCGCCGAGATCGCGGCGATGAGGCTCGACTTGCCCGCCGACGGGTAGCCGACCAGGGCCACGTCGGCGACGGTCTTGAGCTCGAGCTGGACGTCGCCCTCCCAGCCGGGGGTTCCCAGCAGCGCGAAGCCGGGGGCCTTGCGCTTGGGCGAGGCGAGCGCCGCGTTGCCGAGCCCGCCCTGGCCGCCGGGCGCGACGACGAGGCGCATGCCGGGCGTGATGAGGTCGGCGAGGGTCTGACCCGCGGCATCCTTCACCACCGTGCCGACCGGCACGGGCAGCTCGAGCGACTCCCCCGCGGCTCCGGAGCGGTGGTCGCCCATGCCGAAGCCGCCGTTGCCGGCATGCCGGTGCGGAGAGTGGTGGTACGACAGCAGCGTGGTCACCTGCGGGTCGGCCACCAGCACGACGTCGCCGCCGTGACCGCCGTTGCCGCCGTCGGGGCCGGCGAGGGGCTTGAACTTCTCACGGCGCACCGAGACGCAGCCGTTGCCGCCCTTGCCCGCCCGCAGATGCAGGGTCACTCGATCCACGAACGTGACCATGCCGCCTCCTGGGAAAACACGAGGGGCGAGCCGAAGCCCGCCCCTCGCCGATGATGTGTGTGAGCTCGGATGCCGAGCGCGCCGGGACTACTCCCCGACCGCGACGATGTTGACGACCTTGCGGCCGCCCTTGGTACCGAACTCGACCGCACCGGCCGACAGCGCGAACAGCGTGTCGTCGCCGCCGCGGCCGACACCGGCACCGGGGTGGAAGTGGGTGCCGCGCTGGCGGACGATGATCTCGCCGGCGTTGACGACCTGACCGCCGAAGCGCTTCACGCCGAGGCGCTGCGCGTTGGAGTCACGACCGTTCCGGGTGGAGCTTGCGCCCTTCTTGTGTGCCATCTCTGCGTCTCCCCTGCGCTTACTTGATGCCGGTGACCTTGACGCGCGTGAGGTCCTGACGGTGCCCCTGGCGCTTCTTGTAGCCGGTCTTGTTCTTGAACTTCTGGATCACGATCTTGGGGCCGCGCTCCTCGCCGAGGACCTCGGCGGTGACGGTCACCTTCGCGAGCTTGTCGGCGTCGGTCGTGACGGCGTCGCCGTCGACGAGCAGGACCGCGGGAAGCTCGACGGTCTCGCCGACCTTCGCCTGCTGACGGTCGAGAACGACGACCGTGCCGACCTGCACCTTCTCCTGACGGCCGCCGGCGCGCACTACTGCGTAGACCACTTCATACCTGTTTCTTCTGCGGAGCGCACGCGCTCGGGATGTCACTGCAAGACGTGGTGCGGATGTCTCGACGCACCAAGGGTCTACTTTACCGGATGCCGGGAGCATCGGCAAAAGCACGCCGCGCGTGTCGGTGGTGCGCCGGGATCCGGCGGGGTCAGGAGCGCGGGATGACCGTGAGCACGCGCGCGGTGTAGGCCAGGAACGCGGCCATGAACCGACGCAGGAACTCCGCGGTCTCGGCGTCGGTGACGTCGCCGTGGGCGTCGACCAGGTCGGGCGTGAACTGCACGTAGGCCTCGGGCGAGGTCATCTGGCGCGTGTTGAGGAAGCTGAGCGTGCTCCGCAGCGACTGCTGGCCCACCGCCGTGCCGATCTTGCCGGGCGAGGCGCCGATGACGGCGGTCGGCTTGTCCGCCCACGCGCTCTCGCCCCACGGCCGGCTCCCCCAGTCGATCGCGTTCTTCAGGGCGCCGGGGATGGAGCGGTTGTACTCCGGGGTCACGAACAGCAGCGCGTCGGCCGAGCGCACGTCGGCCTTGAATGCGAGCGCCGCCGGCGGGTAGTCGGCGTCGAGGTCGCGGTTGTAGAGCGGCAGGTCGGCGTAGGAGATCTCGAAGAACTCCAGCTCCGGCGGGGCGAGGCGCTCCAGCGCGGTCGCGAGGCGCCGGTTGATGGAATCGCGAGAGAGGCTCCCGATGATGACGCCCACGCGGTAGGGCGGCTCGTGCTCGATGATGTCGATGCGCATGCCCTCATCCTGCACCCGGGAGGCGCCGGATGCACCCGTCGATCTCGCGGATCCGATCGCGGGGCCCGCACCGACGGCCTCGCGCCGGCTGTCGGCGCGGGCTCCTATGATCGGGGCGTGGCGATTCTCATCGACGATGCGCGCTGGCCGGCCCACGGCCGCCTGTGGGCGCATCTGGTCAGCGACAGCGATCTCGACGAGCTGCACGCGTTCGCCGCGGCCCAAGGCCTTCCCCGTCGCGGCTTCGACCGCGACCACTACGACGTGCCCGACCACCGCGTCGACGCGCTGATCGCGGCCGGCGCCCAGCATGTTGACGGGCACGAGCTCGTCCGGCGGCTGATCGCCTCGGGCCTGCGCGTCACCGCGCGCGAGCGCCGCGGCCTCTGACCGACGCGGACTCGGCTCAGCTCGCTGCGGGCGGGGCCGCGGCGATGTGGCCGAGCTGCCGCCACACCAGCAGCAGCGCGATCGCGGCGCCGCCGAACGCGAACCACCAGGGTGCCGTGAGCCCGCCCCACTGCGCGAGCACGCCGCCGATCGCCTGACCGAGCACCATCCCGCCGAACACGCACACCGTGTTCACCGCGCCCACGCGACCCTGCAGGTGCATGGGCACCACGCGCTGCCGCACCGTCGTCGAGATGGTGCCCCACACGAACGCATAGGCGCCGAACACGAACATGAGCAGCAGCGCGACCCACGCGGCCGTGGTCAGGGCGAACGAGAGGTGCATCAGCACCTCGAGCGACAGGCACACGCGCATGAGGGTGGCGAACCGCACGTGCCGCTCGAGCCAGCCGAACGAGAGCGTCGACAGGATGCCGCCCACGGCGGCCGCGGTCGTCAGCAGGCCGAAGCCGACGGGGCCCATGCCGAGGTGGTCGATCGAGTACAGCACCAGGACGCCCCACGGCGCGGCCCACGTGATGTTGAACACGAGGATCGTGAGCGAGAGGGTCCGCATCGGCGGGTTGCGCCACAGCCACCGCAGGCCGTCGGCGATGTCGCGGCGCACGGGACGGCGGGGCTCGTCCCCGAGGCCGCCGGGCGGGGCCGCATGCGGGAGCGCGACGCGCGCGATCAGCACGACCGCGAGGGCCACGCACAGCACCTGCACGAGGAACGGCAGGACCGTGCCCGCGGCGAAGAGGAAGGCGCCCAGCGGCGGGCCGGCGAACTGGTTGGCGACGAGGTAGCCGCCCTGCAGCCGCGCGTTGCCGATCCCGAGGTCGGCGGGCTCGACGAGCATGGGCAGCAGCGTGCTGCTGGCCGAGTCGGCGAACACCTCGGCGACGCCGTAGAGGAAGGCCGCGCCGAGCACGACCCCGATGCTCACGTGGCCGGTCGCGATGAACACGCACAGCGCCGCGATGACGACGGCGCGGGCGCCGTTGGCGACCATCACGAGGCGGCGGCGGTCGAACCGGTCGGCGATCGCGCCGGCGTGCAGGCCGAACAGCAGCCATGGCAGGTACTGCAGCATGGCGCCCGACGCCACGAGCAGCGGCGAGTCGGTCTGCGAGGCGATCAGGAGCGGGGCCGCGGCCAGTGCGATGCCGTCGCCGACGTTGCTCGTCCACGACGACGCGAGCAGCCAGCGGAAGCCCGCCCCCATGCGGGCGGGCGCGATCAGCTCGCCGACGGATGCCACCGGGACATCCTACGAGGACCCTCCGACACGCGGCTCGACCGCCCCCTCGGAGCGCGCCCGCGGGTGGATCCTCGACGCCCGCGCGCGGCAGAACTTCGGAGATCGGCGCACGGTCGGAGCATCCCGGGGGATCCCTCCGAAGAACCGCGGTTCTCCGACGGACTGCGGCGCGCGCCGACGGCGCCGAGCGAGGCGACCGGGCGCCCGGATGCCGGTGGACCCGGGCCGGGCTACGCCTGCGGGTCGTGGACGACCGGCGTGCCGGCGAGCGCGGCGGTCGTCACGCGGCGGCGCGAGCGGCCCTGCCCCGGAGCCTTCGGCGCGGGGAGCGCTTCGAGCACGGAGTCGAGCAGGATGTCCTTCTCGGTGCGCGGGCGGTTCGCCGTGGCATCCGACCGCTTCTTGCGCGGCTTCTTCGGTCGCTCCGGGGGCGCGACGGGCTCGGGAGCGGGTGCCGGCTCGGCGGCGGGCGCCTCGTCGTGCGGGTGGATCGTGGATGCCGCGATCTGCGCGAGCGCCGACTTCACGCCCTCGGTGATGACGTGCGTGCCGCCGCCCTGTCCGCCGGTGCTCGGCGGGCTCTGCCGACCGCGTCGCGTCGACGCGCCGTTCTGCTGCGGCGCACGGTGCTTGACGACCGGGTCGTGGTGCACGATGACGCCGCGGCCGGCGCACACCTCGCACGCCTCGCTGAACGTCTCGAGCAGCCCGAGGCCCAGCTTCTTGCGCGTCATCTGCACGAGCCCGAGCGAGGTGACCTCGGCGACCTGGTGCTTCGTGCGGTCGCGGCTGAGGCATTCCACGAGCCGGCGCAGCACGAGGTCGCGGTTGGACTCGAGGACCATGTCGATGAAGTCGACGACGATGATGCCGCCGATGTCGCGCAGGCGCAGCTGGCGGACGATCTCCTCGGCGGCCTCGAGGTTGTTCTTCGTGACGGTCTCTTCGAGGTTGCCGCCCGAGCCGACGAACTTGCCGGTGTTGACGTCGACGACCGTCATGGCCTCGGTGCGGTCGATCACGAGCGAGCCGCCCGAGGGCAGCCACACCTTGCGGTCGAGGGCCTTCTCGATCTGCTCGGTGACGCGGAACTCGTCGAACGGGTCGCGGTCGCCCTCGTGCTTCGCGACGCGCTCCAGGAGGTCGGGGGCGACGCCGGCGAGGTAGCCGGAGATCGTGTGGAACGCGTCGTCGCCCTGGATGAGCATCTTGGAGAAGTCCTCGTTGAAGACGTCCCGCACGATCTTGACGAGGAGGTCGGGCTCGGAGTGCAGCAGCGCGGGTGCCGACACGGTCTCGAGCTGGGAGTTGATGTGCTCCCACTGCGAGGTGAGGCGCTGCACGTCGCGCGTCAGCTGCTCCTCGGTCGCGCCCTCGGCGGCGGTGCGCACGATGACGCCGGACGACTCGGGCAGCACCTCCTTGAGGATGCGCTTGAGGCGCGCGCGCTCGGTGTCGGGGAGCTTGCGCGAGATGCCGTTCATGGCGCCGCCGGGCACGTACACGAGGTAGCGGCCGGGCAGCGAGATCTGGCTGGTGAGGCGGGCGCCCTTGTGGCCGACCGGGTCCTTCGTGACCTGGACGAGCACGCGGTCGCCGGACTTGAGGGCCAGCTCGATGCGGCGGGGCTGGTTGCCGGTCTCGACGGCATCCCAGTCGACCTCGCCGGAGTACAGCACGGCGTTGCGGCCGCGGCCGATGTCGACGAAGGCGGCCTCCATGCTGGGCAGCACGTTCTGCACGCGGCCGAGGTACACGTTGCCGATGAGCGAGGCGTCCTGGTTGCGGGCGACGTAGTGCTCGACGAGCACGTTGTCCTCGAGCACCGCGATCTGCACGCGGCCGTTCTTCGAGCGGACGATCATGACGCGGTCGACGGCCTCGCGGCGGGCGAGGAACTCGGTCTCGGTCACGACGATGCGGCGCCGGCCGGCCTCGCGGCCGTCGCGGCGACGCTGCTTCTTGGCCTCGAGGCGCGTGGAGCCCTTGATGCGCTGCGGCTCGGTGATGAGCTCGACGGCGCGCTGGCGCGGCGAGCTCGCGGGCGCCGACTCGTCGCCGGCGGCGTCGTCCGATCCGCCGCGTCGGCGGTTGCGACGACGCGAGGTGCCGCCCTGGGGCGTCGCGGGCTCCTCGCGCACGACCGGGCGCGCCGGGAGCGGCACGATCTCGGGCGCGTAGAAGACCAGCTGCGTCGACACCGACGACACGAAGTCCTTCGGCAGCAGCCCCAGGGTCACGGCGGTGACCGGCGCGGGCTCGGATGCCGCCTCGGCCGGGGCCTCGGGAGCCGATGCCGGCTCGGTCTCGGTCTCCGACGTCGGCTCGGCCGGGGCCTCCGCCTCGGACGCCGGCTCAGGCGTGCTCGCCTCGGTCGCAGCAGACTCGGTGGTGGCGACCTCGGCGGACTCGGTCGTGTCGGCCTCGGCCTCGGCGGACTCGGTCGCCGCAGACGCGGCCTCGGCGGGCTCCGTCGACGGCTCGCCAACCTCGGTCGACACCATCGCGTCCTCCGCGGACACTGCGGCATCCTCGGACGACGCCTCGTCCTCCGCGACCGCCGCGTCGCCCTCGACGGCACCCGTCTCGGCCGCAGCCTCGGTCGCGTCGGCTACCGAGTCGCGCGCGGCCTCGTCGTGCGCGACGTCCGCCGCTGCGTCGGTGTTCCCTGTCTCGTTGTGCTCATCGCCCGCCACTGGCTTACTCCCTGCGGGACGGTGCCGCGCACCGTCCGGCCAAAATCTGGCGGCGTCCTCCCGGACCGGCCGCTCACTCACTCGGTCTGCAGCAGGCTCGTGGCTCGTGCTGCCGGGGGCATCCATTGCCCGAAGTCTTCGTCGATGCGGGTCACGGCGCGGCCGCGAACGCATCGGCGACCATTATCGCACTTCCTCGGACCAAATGCGCAGCCGCCCGGGCACGGCGGGTCCGGGCGGGCGCACAGGCGGGCGATGGGATAATTCCGGGCATGTCGTCGCGCACCTCCACGTCCCGGCCCACGGTCTTCGCGATCTGGCTGATCCTCGCCGGCGTCGTGGGGTGGTTCGCGGCGTTCGAGCTGACGCTGGAGCGCTTCCACCAGCTCGCGTCGCCCGGCTCGTCGGCGTCCTGCGACTTCAACATCGTCGTGCAGTGCGGCAAGAACCTGGAGTCGTGGCAGGGCGCGCTGTTCGGCTTCCCCAACCCGATCCTGGGGCTCACCGGCTGGGTCGCGCCCATCGTCGTGGGCGCGGCGCTGCTGGCCGGCGCGCGGTTCGCGCGCTGGTTCTGGATGCTGTTCTGGCTCGGCGTCGCGGGCGCGTTCGCCCTCGTGGTCTGGCTGATCGTGCAGAGCGTCTTCGTGATCGGCACCCTGTGCCCGTGGTGCATGGTGACGTGGGCGGTCACGATCCCCACGTTCTACGCCGTCACGCTGCACCTCGTGCGCGCGGGCCTGGTCCCGGCATCCGCCCGCGCGCGCAAGGGCGCCGCCACGCTGATGGGCTGGACGCCGGTGCTGACGGTCGTCAGCTATGCGATCGTCGCGCTCATCGCGCAGCTGCGTCTGGACTGGATCGGCACCCTCTGACCCGTACGCGGGTCAGACGGCCGACGGACCGTACGTCGCGAGGTAGGCGTCGCGGTCGGCGTCGGTGATGGGACGCAGCACGCGGCAGGGGTTTCCGACGGCCACGACGTCGGCCGGCACGTCGCGCGTCACGATGCTGCCGGCGCCGATGACGGCGCGGGCGCCGATCGTCACACCGGGACCGATGACGACGCGGGCGCCGATCCACGCGCCCTCCTCGATCGTGATGGGTTGCGCGTACTCGAGGATCTCGACGGCGCGCTGATGGAAGTCGAGCGGGTGGCTGGCGGTGGCGATCGTGACACCGGGGCCGAACAGCACGCGGTCGCCGACCGTCACCGGCGCGCAGTCGAGGATCGTCAGGTCGTAGTTCGCGAAGATGAAGTCGCCGAACGAGATCTGTCCGCCGTAGTCGCACCGGAACGGCGGCTCGATCCAGGCATTGTCGCCGACCTTGCCGAGCAGGCCCCGCAGCAGCCGCATCCGCGTCTCCTCGTCGTCGGGATGCGTGGTGTTGTACTCGTGCAGCACGCGCTTGGTCTGCGCGCGCATACGGCTGAGGTCGGGATCGGTCGAGTGATAGGTGCGCCCGGCGACCATCCGCTCGAACTCTGATGCGAACGCCTGCTCCATCGCGGGCTCCTCTCGGTGTGATGCTCGCTGGAGAGTATCAGCGCGCGGCGCCCGCCGCGCGCACGCTCAGCCGAACCAGATGTCGAGCTCGCGCGCGGCCGACTCGGGGCTGTCGCTGCCGTGCACGAGGTTCTGCTGCACCTTGAGGCCCCAGTCGCGCCCGTGGTCGCCGCGGATCGTGCCGGGCGCCGCGGTGGTGGGGTCGGTCGTGCCCGCGAGCGAGCGGAACCCCTCGATGACGCGGTTGCCGGCGAGGCGGATCGCGACCGACGGCCCCGACATCATGAACTCGACCAGCGGCTCGTAGAACGGCTTGCCGGCATGCTCCTCGTAGTGGCGCTCGAGCCGTGCGCGGTCGGGCTCGACGAGGCGGATGTCGACGAGCGCGTAGCCCTTCGCCTCGATGCGGGCGAGGATCGCGCCGGTCAGCCCGCGCGCGACGCCGTCCGGCTTGACCAGGACGAGGGTCTCTTCGGTGGCCATTGTCATCATCCGTTCTGTTCGGGGTTGTGTTCGGCTGCCAGGCGGGCGTTGCGTCGGTCGAGCGCGCCCCCCTTGATCGTGGCATACGCGTACATCGCGCCGAAGATGATCGCCACGATCCCGAGCGCCGGCACGAGGAATGCGCCGAGGGCCACGAGCGCCTGCCAGACCCAGCCGAGAGCGATGCCCCACGGGCGGTGCACGAGGCGCGTCGTGACCACCATGAGCACCGCGAGGACGCTCCCCGCCACGATGCCGCCCCACGCGGGCAGGCCCGCGGGCAGCGCGTCGAGGCCGTAGACGACGAGCCCGCCGAGGAACACGACGATCGACTCGAAGCCGAGCACGATGCTCGCGAGCGATTCGCGCGCGCCGCGGCGCCGCCGTGCGCGCGCGCTCATCCGGCCGCTCCGCTCTTCCAGCCCTCGGCGTCGGCGAGCGCGAGCGCCTGCCCCGCGAGCACGACGCTGCCCGCGACGATGACGGCGCGACGGTCGGATGCCGCGGCCCACTCCCGCGCCGCGTCGGCGGCGTCGGCGAGGTCGGGGTGCACCGTGACCGGCAGGTCGGCCCGCTCGGCGAGGTCGGCGATGTCGTCGGCGTCGGCGGCCCGCTCCGACTCCGGCGAGGTGGCGAACACGCGCGCGGCGATCGGCGCGAGGGCGTCCATGATGCCGCTCGCGTCCTTGTCGGCGAGGACGCCGACGACGACGCCCCACTCGTCCACGTCGAACGAGGTGCGCAGGGCCGTCACGAGCGCGGCGGCGCCGTGCGGGTTGTGCGCGCTGTCGACGAGCACCGTCGGCGCGACGCCGACGAGCTGCAGGCGGCCCGGGGACGTCGCCTCGGCGAGCCCCTCGGCGAGCACGTCGGGCGCGAGCGGGACGGTGCCGGCACCGATGAGCGACTCGACCGCCGCGATCGCGAGCGCGGCGTTGTAGGCCTGGTGCGCGCCGTACAGCGGCAGGTAGAGGTCGTCGTACGAGCCGGCGAGGCCGCGCATCGAGAACTGCTGGCCGCCGACGGCGAGGACGTCCGCGGTCACCGCGAAGTCGGCGCCCTCCATCGCCAGCGTCGCGCCCTGCCGCGCGGCGGTCTCGCGCAGCACGGCGGTCGCCGCGGCATCCTGCGCGGCCGACACCGCGAGGGCGCCCGGCTTGATGATGCCGGCCTTGACGGTCGCGATCTCGGCGATCGTGTCACCGAGTCGATCGGCGTGGTCGAGGTCGATCGGCGCGAACACCGCGACGTCGCCGTCGGCGGTGTTCGTGGAGTCCCACGAGCCGCCCATGCCGACCTCGACGATCGCGACGTCGACGGGCGCGTCGGCGAACGCGACGAACGCGAGCACCGTGAGGAGCTCGAAGAACGTCAGCGGCGCGTCGCCGACCGAGGTCAGCTCGGCGTCGACGAGGTCGACGATCGGCGAGATCTCGTCCCACGCGTCGGCGATCGCGGCGTCGTCGGCCGGCTCGCCGTCGATCTGGATGCGCTCGGTGAACCGCTCCAGGTGCGGGCTCGTGAACAGGCCGGTGCGCAGGCCGTGCGCGCGCACGAGGCTCTCGGCGATGCGGCTCGTGGAGGTCTTGCCGTTCGTGCCGGTCACGTGCACGACGCGGTAGGTGCGCTGCGGGTCGTCGAGCAGCTCCAGCACGCGGCGCGTGCGCTCCACGCGGGGCTGCACCCAGCGCTCGCCCTGGCGGGTCAGGAGCGCCGCGTAGACGGCGTCGGCGCGGTCGCGATCGCTCATGCCCGCTCCCCCGTGCGGCCGACCGAGACCGTGAAGGCGCCCCGGTTCGCGTACGTGCCCTTCGGCACGACCGCCTCGTGCTCGACCGCCACGTCGTCGCCGGCCGCGAGGAGGGTCGCGCCGCGCGTGCCGACGGCGTACGAGACCGCGAGGGTCTCGCCCGCCATGTCGGCGACCTCGAAGGCGGATGCCACGGCCTCGCCGTCGTCGCCGTCGTCGAACAGCAGCTGCAGGCGGATGCGGTCGCTCACCTCGAACCCGGCGGCGCGGCGCGTGTCCTGCACCGCGCGGATCACGTCGCGCGCGAGCCCCTCGGCCTCGAGCTCGGGCGTGGTGACGGTGTCGAGCAGCACGAAGCCGCCCGCGGGGAGGAGCGCGATCGCGGTCCCCTCGGCGACGCCGCCGGCCTCGAGCGTGAGCTCGTACTCGCCCTCCTGCAGCGCGACGCCGTCGACGACCACGACGCCGTCCTCCTCGGTCCACAGGCCCGCCTTCGCGCCGGCGATGACGTGCTGCACCTGCCGGCCGAGGCGGGGGCCCGCGGCGCGCGCGTTGACCGACAGCCGCTGGCTGATGCCGTAGCTCTCGGCGAGCCCGTCGACGAGCTCGGCGAGGCCCACCTCCTTGACGTTGAGCTCGTCGCGCACGATGTCCTCGAACGGGGCGAGCGCCGCGGCATCCGCCACCGCGACCGTCAGGGTCTGGAGTGGCAGGCGCACGCGCTTGCCCTCCTTCTTGCGCAGCGCGTTCGCGACGCTCGAGACCTCGCGGACGGCGTCCATGGCGCTCCGGATGTCGACGGATGCCGGGAACGCCGAGGCGTCCGGCCAGTCCTCGAGGTGCACGCTGCGCCCGCCGGTGAGGCCCTGCCACACCCGCTCGGTCACGAGCGGCAGCAGGGGCGCGGCCACGCGGCACAGGGTCTCGAGCACCGTGTACAGCGTGTCGAACGCCTCGGTCGAGGCCGGGTCGGCGGGGTCGACGCCGAGCCAGAACCGATCGCGCGAGCGGCGGATGTACCAGTTGGTGAGGGCCTCGGCGAAGTCGCGCAGCTTCGCGGCCGCGGTCGTCGAGTCGAGCGCCTCGAGGTCGGCGGCGACGTCGCGCACCAGGTCGCCGGTGAGCGCCAGGATGTAGCGGTCGAGCACGTCGGTGGAGTCGGTGCGCCAGCGCGCCTCGTAGCCGGCGCCGTCGGGTCCCGCCGCCGCGTTGGCGTAGGTCGCGAAGAAGTACCACGCGTTCCACAGCGGCAGCAGGAACTCTCGCACGCCGGCGCGGATGCCCTCCTCGGTCACGACGAGGTTGCCGCCGCGGAGCACCGACGACCCCATCAGGAACCAGCGCATGGCGTCGGAGCCGTCGCGGTCGAACACCTCCGAGACGTCGGGGTAGTTGCGCAGCGACTTCGACATCTTCTGCCCGTCGCTGCCCAGCACGATGCCGTGGCATGCGACGCCGGTGAACGCGGGGCGGTCGAACAGCGCGCCGGAGAGCACGTGCATGACGTAGAACCACCCGCGCGTCTGCCCGATGTACTCGACGATGAAGTCGGCGGGCGAGTGCTCGTCGAACCATTCGCGGTTCTCGAACGGGTAGTGCACCTGCGCGAACGGCATCGACCCGGAGTCGAACCACACGTCGAAGACGTCCTCGATGCGGCGCATCGTCGAGCGTCCGGTGGGGTCGTCGGGGTTCGGTCGCGTGAGCTCGTCGATGTACGGACGGTGGAGGTCCACCTCGCCGGCCTCGTCGACCGGCAGCCGACCGAAGTCGCGCTCGAGCTCGGCGACCGAGCCGTACACGTCGACGCGCGGGTGCTCGGGATCGTCGCTCTTCCACACCGGGATCGGCGACCCCCAGAAGCGGTTGCGGCTGATCGACCAGTCGCGCGCGCCCTCGAGCCACTTGCCGAACTGGCCGTGCTTGACGTTCTCGGGCGCCCACGTGATCTCCTCGTTGAGGTCGACCAGGCGGTCCTTGATCGCGGTGACGCGTACGAACCAGCTCGACACCGCCTTGTAGATGAGCGGGTTGCGGCACCGCCAGCAGTGCGGGTACGAGTGCTCGTAGCTGGCCTCGCGCAGGAGGCGCCCCTCGGCCTTCAGCAGGCGGATGAGCGGACGGTTGGCGTCGAGCCACAGCTCTCCGGCGACGTCCGTCACGTGCGGCAGGAACCGTCCGCCGTCGTCGAGGCTCATGATGAGGGGGATGCCGGCGGCCGCGGTCACGCGCTGGTCGTCCTCGCCGTAGGCCGGGGCCTGGTGGACGATGCCGGTGCCGTCGCTCGTGGTGACGTAGTCGTCGACGAGCACGCGCCACGCGCGCTCGGTGCCCCACGTGGCGGCATCCGCGTAGTAGTCGAACAGCGCGTCGTAGTGCACGTCGGCGAGCTCGGCGCCCGTGATCGTGCGCTCCACCGCGGCGCGCGCGTCGTCGGGCGACGCGTAGCCGAGGTCCTTCGCGTAGCCGCCGAGCAGCTCGGACGCCAGCAGGTACCGGTGCGCGGTCGCGCCCTCGGGGTCGTCGCCGGCGGGGACGTCGGCCGCGCCGGCAGGACCGCCCGGGACGACGACGTACTCGATGCCGGGGCCCACCGCGAGCGCGAGGTTCGTCGGGAGGGTCCAGGGCGTCGTCGTCCACGCCAGCGCGCGCACGCCGGTGAGCCCGAGCGCCTCGGCCTTGGCGCCGACGAACGGGAACGTCACGGTGACCGACGGGTCCTGGCGCATCTTGTAGACGTCGTCGTCCATGCGCAGCTCGTGGTTCGACAGCGGCGTCTCGTCGCGCCAG
Source organism: Microbacterium sp. (assembly GCF_039812165.1). Taxonomy (GTDB): domain Bacteria; phylum Actinomycetota; class Actinomycetes; order Actinomycetales; family Microbacteriaceae; genus Microbacterium. The sequence continues at coordinate 4,329 of NZ_JBDIAB010000030.1, read as the reverse complement.
CAGTACGGCAGCACGCGGTAGCCCTCGTAGGCGAGGTCCTTGTCCCACAGGGTCTTGAACGCCCACAGCACCGACTCCATGAAGCCGGGGTCGAGCGTCTTGTAGCCGCGCTCGAAGTCGACCCAGCGGGCCTGGCGGGTGACGTAGTCCTGCCACTGCTGCGTGTACTCGAGCACCGACTCGCGCGCCTTGGCGTTGAAGGCGGCGAGGCCCATCTCCTCGATCTCGCTCTTCTCGGTGATGCCGAGCTGCTTCATCGCCTCGAGCTCGGCGGGGAGGCCATGCGTGTCCCACCCGAACACGCGGTCGACCTTCTTGCCGCGCATGGTCTGGAACCGCGGGAAGAGGTCCTTCGCGTAGCCGGTGAGCAGGTGCCCGTAGTGCGGCAGGCCGTTCGCGAACGGCGGACCGTCGTAGAACACCCACTCCGGCGCTCCTTCGCGGCGGGCGATCGACGCGCGGAAGGTGTCGTCGCGGCGCCAGAAGTCGAGCGTCTCGCGCTCGATCGCCGGGAAGCGCGGGCTCGGGGCCACGGCGTCCGCGGCCGGGCCGAACGCGGAGGGCTTCGGGTAGGTCATCTCTCTCCAGCAGGTGCGTGTGTGCGTCCTGCGAGGACGACGCTCCGGATGCCGGAGAGCCGCGGTACCACCCCGCGTTACCGGACGCCGTGGCATCCGGTCTCTCTCACTGCGGCTGTGACGGGCCTGACCCGCTCGGTTCTACTGGGCGGCGGACCGCTGTTCTTCCGAGAGCTCCCCGGTGATGGCCGGATCGGTGCTGGTCCGACGATTCTACGGGATGCCGCCGGGTCGGTCGGCCGCCGGCCGCGGCATCCGGTGGCCTCCGTCCGGCCGGAGGGCTAGAGTGACCGCGGGGGTGCTGTCGCGTAGCCGGAGGGGCCATCCCTTCGATCATCCCCTCGGGCTTCCGCAGGGAAGTCTTCCAGGACCGGAGATCCCTTCCAGGGTCTCGTCCGACGTAGGCGCCGACGGCACCCCTCCCACCCGTCAGTCGGCGTCGGGCCGCACGAGCAGGTGTGCGGGCAGCGATCGGTTCAGCCGGATCAGCTCGTCGCGCACCGGCAGCCCGAGCGCGCCGGCGAGTTCGTCTACGTGGTCGGGGTCGTCGGCCTTGTCTCGGAGGTCTATCGGTGTCGGGACCCAGTACCGGCTGTGGCTGAAGCCGACCCGGGGAGGCTGCCGGAGCGGCACGTCGGTGACGCCGGCGCCGATGGATGCCGGGATGGGACCGCCGATCGGATCGCCCTTCAGCCCGTTCGCCGGGAAGTGGAGGTTCGTCCACCGCGTGACCGCGAACGGTGCGGCGTGGTCGCCGATGAGCATCGGCACGCGGCGCCCGGTCAGCGCGTCGCGGCAGTGCAGATACCAGCCGATCTGCCGCTGTCCGGTCTTGGCGATCGTCTCGCCACGGGGCGGATCGGTGGGCAGGACGCGGTCGTCCACGTAGGCGGCGATGTCCTTCTCCGTCTTCGTGGTGAGGAGCAGGTCGGCGTGAGCCAGCGGCGAGCCCGCCGTGACGAGGTCGGAGACGAGCCAGGGCTGGGTGTTGCGGCGGAGCTCCCGCCACGCGGCGGTCTGGAGCTCCCGCATCGTGCGCGGATCGGGGACCGGCTGGCTCGGCTGCACGGCGGCCTGCAGCGCCAGGAGCGCCCGGTCGCTGGTGACGTGCGGCGACGCGTTCCGCCGATGCGCGCGCTTCCACGCGATCGACACGATGTCGTACGCGATGACGCTCCCGAGGGAGTGGCCCAGGATGACGATGCGGTCGTACCGTCCGCTCTCGTGCAGGCGCTCCACGAGCCGCACGCCCGCGGCGCGGATCGCCTGCCGCCGCGCGACGTTGTCGGGAGCCGGATCGAGGTACCTGGCGGCATCCCCCACGAACGACACGATCTTCGCGAGCACGGGCGTCTTGACCGTCGTCCATACGGCGACGCCCACCGTGGCGACCGCGATGAGGAACGGCATAGGTCCCCAGTTCGGCGCGAAGAGCCCGAGGAGGACCAGCGCCGCCGCGATCGCGGTCAGGCCCCAGACGAGATACCACCAGCCGCGCAACGCCGGCGGCATGCGGGTCGGCCATCGGAGGAGCAGCCGGGCGGCCCACGGGAGGATGTGCGACAGCTGCGAGTCGCGGATGAGGTGCGCCCAGTACAGCTCGTAGATGTCCGTGCGCGGATACCCGGGGCTCTCGGGGTCGATCTGCACGCGGTTCAGCTCGAACGTGTCGTCGCCGAGGTCGGGCTTGACGCGGCGGATCACGGGCGGGCGGGCCGTGGGCGGGAACAGCCCCTCGACGAGGCCCTTGAGCGTCTCGCCGGGCTGCTGCTCACCGATCCCGTGGATCACGATGAGCGCCTGCGCCGGGTTCGTCTCGCGCGCCCGCACGCCGCGCGTGAGCTCGGCGAGCCGGTTGAGGCGCTCCTGCACGAAGCGGACGACGAGGTCGGGGTCGTCCACCCCGTCGACGATGACGCGCACCCGCGAGCGTTGCGGGCCGGCGGGCAGGCACCGGATCGTGAAGCCGTGCCGCCCGGCGCGCACCGGGTCGAGGATCACCTGCTGCACGTGCTCGCCGGGACGCGTCGCGTACCGCACCCAGCCGCGCCACGCGGTGCCGTCGGCGTCCTCCAGCACGGCGGCGCGGCGCCGCTGCAGCGGGACCCGGCTGCCCTCGCCCCACCAGAGCGCGAGGATCTCGGGACGCCACATCGTCGTCCACAGACGCTCGGCCTCGACCGGCACGCGGACGGTCACGCGCACCCGGCTCGATGCAGCCGGCTGCGGCCCCGAAGGCGTCGGTGCTGTCGTGCTCATCGCGGCATCCTCCCCGGTCCCCTGACTCGGATGCTAGCGGCACCGGCGTGTGCCGCGACAGCGTTCCCGCGTGGCCGGCCGGCTCGCCTGAGCGTCGCTATACCGGTTCGACGCCGTCGAGCTGGTGCGCGAGCTTCTGGTCGAGGGTGAGGAGCGGGTCGGTGCCTGTGCGTCGGGCATCCAGCGCGAGATACACGTCAGCCACGGAGAGCTTCGGGTGAACCAGATAGAGCTCGATGACGGCGGCCCAGAAGGCGCGGTCGAAGGCGAACGTGTTCTCGGCGGCGAGCCCTCCCAGCGCCGTGGCGATGCTCTCCCGAGGAAGCTTCATGACCCGTTCGAGGACGAAGACGACCTCGATGAGGGCAACGTCCGGCACAGTGAGGCGAGGATGCACCGCGAGCAGCGCGTCGACCCGCGCCGTCTGCGCGGGGATGTCGTCGAGCAGCCAGCGCAGCAGGCAGTCCGTGTCAAGACTCGGCATCACGCGCCTCGGCCTGAGCCTCCCAGCCGTCGCCGCTCACCGGCTTGAGCCTCCACGTGCCCTGCTGCTCGGCCTCGTGACGCAGGCGGGTGCGGATCTGCGCGATGTCGTGGGGCGCGTCGATCACGAGGCGATCGCCTTCGACATGGACGGCGACCTTCTGACCGGGCTTGAGGCCCAGGGCCCGGCGCGCTTCCACGGGCAGGGTGATCTGCCCTTTGGATGTGATCGTGGTATACGACACGCTCATGTAAGAACTCTACGCCGATTCTTACCTGTGCGCACTGTCGCGCCGATCGGCGAAGGCGCGATCAGCGCGCGGCGGCGAGGAGTTCGCGGGTGAACGGATGCCGGGGCTCGGCGAAGACGCTCGCGACGGGGCCGGTCTCGACGACGGCGCCGTCGCGCATCACGAGCACGTCGTCGGCGACCGCCGCGACGACGCCGAGGTCGTGCGAGACGAGCACCATCGTCAGCTCCCGCTCCCGCTGCAGGCGCGCCAGCAGCGCGAGGACGCGCTCGCGCACCGACGGGTCGAGGGCCGACACCGGCTCGTCGAGGACGACAACGTCGGGGTCCGCCGCGAGGGCGCGGGCGATCGCGGCGCGCTGACGCTGTCCGCCGGACAGCTCGGCGGGGCGCCGCCCCGCGAGCTCGGGCGCGAGGTCGACCTCGGCGAGGAGCTCGGCGGCCCGGCGGGCGCGCTCGGCGCGGGGCACGCCGGCCGCGGCGAGCGCCTCGCGGAGCGAGCGACCGACGGTCCAGCGCGGATCGAACGCGCCGAGCGGGTTCTGGTGCACGAGCTGGATGCGACGGCGCCGGCCGGTCGTGGCATCCGTCGTCGCGCGCGTCGAGTCGAGACCGGTCGTGGGGATGCCGTCGAGCAGTACCTCGCCGGAGTCGGGCCGCTCCACGCCCACGAGCACCCGCGCGAGCGTGGTCTTGCCGGAGCCGGACTCGCCCACGACCCCGAGCGTGCGCCCGCGCGGCAGCGCGAACGAGACGTCG